>JBCCBE010000003.1:0-75114 GCA_039814425.1 Pseudomonadota bacterium | reverse complement strand
GAAACAGTCGAGCGTTTCCTGCCGATCTGCGCTGCAGCTAGGCAAGATGGGATTCCGGTACGAGGCTATATCTCCTGTGTCACCGACTGCCCTTATGATGGACCGACCCTGCCGGGGAATGTTGCAGGCATGGCTGAAAAATTGTTCAAGGCGGGTTGCTATGAAATATCACTGGGCGACACGATAGGGCGGGGAACGCCAGAAACAATTGCTGCCATGCTGGATGCAGTTATCGAGGTTGTACCTGCGCAACAACTAGCAGGTCATTACCATGATACTTCCGGTCGGGCGTTGAGCAATATTGAAGTGAGTCTTGAAAAAGGGGTGCGTACTTTTGATGCATCGGTTGGTGGATTGGGCGGATGCCCTTATGCCCCCGGTGCTGCCGGCAACGTGTCTACGCAAACAGTTATTGAGCGGCTTGAGGCGTTGGGATATTCGACCGGTATCGAACGCGAAAAACTGCAAATAGCTGTCGATTTTGCTCTTGGTTTAAGGACGACGATGTGACTTTCCAAACCATAGAAATAACTAATGATAACCGTGGCGTCGCCAAGCTTAGACTCAATTTGCCGGATACGCACAATGCGATGTCCGGCGCAATGATTGAGGAACTAACGCAAGCAGCAGATCAACTTGCAATGGATGAAAGTATCAGAGCGGTGATACTGACCGGAACGGGTAGAAGCTTTTGCGCCGGCGGCGATTTGGGATGGATGCGTCAGCAATTTGATGCAGATCGCCAAACACGCATCGCAGAGGCGTTGAAGCTTGCCGGGATGCTGCGTAAGCTCAATGAGCTACCCAAGCCGCTGATTGGACGCATAAACGGTCAGGCCTATGGCGGTGGTATTGGCATGATGAGTGTCTGCGATGTGGTGATTGGTGTTGCGACGGCTAAATTTGCACTGACCGAAACCAGACTTGGCTTGATCCCAGCAACCATCAGTCCTTATGTTATTGCCCGGATGGGGGAAGCGCTCGCACGCCAGGTCTTTATGTCTGGAAGACGGTTTGATGGGGAAGAAGCTGTTCGGTTAGGTCTACTTGCCAAGGCGGTGGATGAAGATGATTTAGACATCGCAACAGAGGCAGAAATTATGCCTTACCTTTCTACCGCGCCTGGTGCTGTCGCTAAGGCCAAAGCCCTTGCCCGTTCCCTCGGCCCAAAGATAGATGATGCTGTAATGCAAGATACCGCGGAGCGGCTGGCAGATTGCTGGGAAAACGCCGAAGCGCATGAAGGGATTGCCGCATTTTTTGAAAAGCGGAAACCATCCTGGCAAGTGTAACAGCAATGTGAACGAATTTTTCGTTATTTTTCTTTTATGACATTCTTTTTGTCAATTTCCCAACTAGATGAAAGTCGATCACGTTGGGACTAACATTCATGCAATTTACTCAATCACTAAAAATAGCAATTATTAGCCTGATGACATTCTTTTCTTCCGCACCCTTTGCTTTTGCCCAACTTTCAATAGAGAAAACGTTGGTAGCAAAATCACAGCTTCAAGATCCTATTTGGCAGATGCATGAGCCTGCATCCGAAGAAATCATTGAACATGGGGTCTGGAATGGCTTTTTAGGAAAATATGTTGCAACTGATGCGCGTGGGATCAATCTGGTGAAATATGGGGCGGTAAGTGCCGCTGACCGGGAAAGTTTGAAAACATATCTCAGCGCACTCCAATCAATCGATATCACACGCTACAATCGCCGCGAACAATATGCGTTCTGGCTTAATCTCTATAATGCCAGCATTGTAAATGTTGTACTTGAGAATTATCCGTCAAAATCCATTCTCAACATCAAATCACACCTACTGGATTTGAAAGGGCCATTCGATGACGCGATTGTCAGTGTTAACGGTAAGACCTTGACCCCGGATGATATTGAAAGCGGTATCGTTCGCCCAATATGGAACGATCCTCGGCTTCATTACGGATTTAATTGCGCGGCGATCAGTTGCCCCAATCTCGGCACGGAGGCTTTCAACGGCTCATCGATAAACGGACAATTAGACCAAGCTGCAACCAGTTTCATCAATGATCCGCGTGGTGTGAAAATTAAAAACGGAAAAGTAACCGTTTCAAAGATTTTCTTTTGGTACTCGGAAGATTTTGGCGGTAGCGATAAAGCCATCCTTGATCATATCCGCGCGTTTGCCTCACCGGAACTGGCAGAAAAGCTTGCCGGTAAATCGAGAATTTCAAAATATGAATATGACTGGGCATTAAACGAGCGATAGGTTTGAGAATGCTATTGCCTTTGGCTTCTTCAAGTTTGTAAAAAGACTGATAAGGAGGCTCACTAATATGTCCCTAAAACCAGTTATGACTGCCGAAGAGGTTGCCGCCTATGTGGCAGAAGTTTTCCCCCAGGCCAATCAGTATAATTACACGGTTGATGAGCTTGGTTCCGGGAAAATTATAATTGGCATGAAAACGGGCAATGAGCATTTGCGCCCTGGAGGCACGGTTTCAGGCCCCACTATGTTTGCGCTTGCAGATTGTGCAGCCTACCTTCTTGTTCTTGCGCATATAGGTAAGGTGGCGCTTGCTGTAACGACAAATCTCAACATCAACTTTTTGTCAAAGCCAGAGGGAGACCTGTTCGCGCAGGGTGAGCTTTTGAAACTCGGAAAGCGATTGGCTGTATGCGATATTTCAATCCGCTCAACTTCGGATAAGAAATTGGTTGCGCATGCAACTGCAACCTATTCAATCCCTCCAATCAGATAGCAAGTAGTCGCTTGATTTGGATTATCGCGGTGCGCGTTTTGCAAGAATGCGCTGCAAGGTGCGGCGATGCATGTTAAGGCGCCGTGCTGTTTCAGAAACATTGCGGTCACAAAGTTCGAACACGCGCTGAATATGCTCCCAGCGGACCCGATCAGCAGACATTGGATTTTCCGGCGGCTCAGCCTTTTCTTCCGGTGAGCGCATCAAAGCTGTATAGACATCATCCGCATCAGCAGGTTTTGCCAGATAATCCACTGCACCAATTTTTACCGCAGTTACAGCTGTTGCGATGTTTCCATACCCAGTCAGGATGATTGCTTTGCTTTCCGGTTTTCGTCTGCGGATTTCTTCGATTACATCAAGACCGTTGCCGTCATTGAGCCGCATATCCACCACTGCATAGTCTGGCGGATTTGACCTCACATTCTTCATGCCTTCCGCTACGCTTTCTGCAGTGCGGACTTCAAATCCACGATTTTCCATAGCGCGAGCAAGGCGCTGTAGAAATGGACGGTCATCATCAACAATCAAAAGATTGCTTAAATGATCCCCAGAATTATTAGTTTCCAGGCTCATTGCTTCTTGGGCTCCCTTAGTCACAAAAGATATGTGTCAGTAATTTCGAATGTCAAAGGTAGAATAAGAATTGTAGTAAAGTTATTGGCGCTTATGTAAGTTGTTTTTTATCGATTTCTATAAGATATCGTGGCCATTCCACGATGGCGTTTGCCCCGGATAGCCCGTTTGAAGAGTAATTGGAAAAAGAAAGAGTTGCGCCACTACGCTCCAGCAGGGTCTTGGCAATGAACAAACCCAATCCCAACCCGCCAGAACGTTTTTTCCGAGCGCGTCTAGCCACAAATGGTTCACCGATCCTGGCAAGTACTTCATCATCAAAGCCACTGCCATCATCACTGATGCGCACGACGATACGTTCTTCATCCCACGATGCATTTAGCAAAATCTTTTCTTTGGCGTGATCAACGGCATTTTCAACCAGGTTGCCTAAGCCGTACAAAATGCCCGGATTGCGTACGCATTGAGGTTCATATGTGTCTTTTGGCGAATCTATAATAATTTTTATACCGAATTCTCGATGGGGCGCGGAAATATCTTCAAGAATTGCGGAAAACGGAATTCGAGAAAAATGCTGATCATCCTGGGTTGAAAGCGATGTAAGTTTCATCAAAATTTCCCGGCACCTTTCGGCTTGGCTTCGGAGCAGCTTTGCATCGTCATAAAGCGGCGAATTATCCTCAAGTTCCCGGGTCATTTCCTTTGAGACAAGCGCAATCGTACTCAGTGGCGTGCCAAGCTCATGCGCTGCGGCGGCGGCCAGCCCGTCCATACTGGTTAGATATTGTTCACGCTGCAGGATGAGTTCTGTAGCAGAAAGTGCATCAGAAAGCTTCCGCGCTTCATCAGCGACGCGAAACGCGTAAATCGCCATGAATGACAAGGTGGACACGATAGCCACCCACATGCCTGTCTTATAGATTTGTGGCAGCATCAGTGGTTGTCCGGGGAGTGTTGGAAAGGGAGCATGATAGAAGACTAAAATCGACGCGCAGACAACGCCCAGACAGCCTAAGAATAACGTAGATCGCGTTGAAAGTGTGGTAGCTGATATCACGACTGGAACAAGAATAAGGACGCAGAACGGGTTCTGTATACCGCCTGTAAAATATAACAACATCGCCAACTGGACGACATCATAACTTAAAAGAGCTGTAGATGCAGTCGGGGACAATCTGTGGTTTGCGGGATATAAAAGGTTGAGAATTACATTCAGTATGACTGATGTACCGATCAGTAAAAAGCATATCAACGCGTTGAATTCGAACCCCAGATACAAGGTCACAACCAACACGGCACTTGCTTGGCCAAATACCGCCAACCATCGAATGCGCACAAGGGTTTCCAGGCGCAGGTTGGAACCGGATTGACGAGTTTTTAGTTCGGAATATTCATCAACTTTCATGACCAGTTGCCAATCTGAATTTCTCTTGAAAATGGCATCAAAATTTGATCCCTTTAACGCGATCTTGTGCGGCCAACACAATCCAGCCAGCTTGCGTATTTACGGTCGCGTTCAATTTCAGATATTTCCGGTGAAAAAGTTCTTTCAGCAGACCATTCATTGGTCATTTGCTCCTGATCAGGCCACAAGCCTAGCTGCGAAGCGGCAAGCCAGGCAGCACCAATTGCAGTTGTTTCATATATTTTGGGGCGATCAACCGTTACATCAAGAATGTCTGCCAAGAATTGCATTGTCCAGTCGCTTGCAACCATGCCGCCATCTACCCGTATTCTGGATAGTTCGATATCAGCTGAAATATCCTTTCGAATGGCTTCAATAAGGTCGCGTGTCTGATAGCAAACCGATTCTAGGGCAGCCTTGGCAAATTCATTTGGGCCTGTATTGCGTGTAAGCCCATACATGGCGCCGCGGGCATCTGCATCCCAATAAGGAGCACCCAATCCAGTGAAGGCAGGAACAAGATATACTTCTTGCTCCGGGTCAGCTGCCTTTGCCATTGCCCCGCTATTTGCAGCGTCATCCAGCAGGCCTAAACTGTCCCTGAGCCATTGAACGGATGCACCAGCAACAAATATTGAACCTTCCAGCGCATATGCAGTTTCTCCATTGAGCCGATAAGCAATGGTTGTCAAAAGACGACTGGATGAAAACACCGGCTCACAGCCGGTATTATAAAGCGCAAAACATCCGGTTCCGTAAGTGGATTTGATCATGCCTGGTTTAAAACAGGCTTGTCCGATAGCTGCTGCTTGTTGATCACCAGCGACGCCAAGAATAGGGATTTCTGCACCAAACAGATCCTGATCAATGACGCCATAATCTCCATTACTGTCGCGCACATCCGGCAGCAGAGATGTCGGGATATCGAGTTGATCTAGTAGAGCGTCATCCCAGGTATTTTCTATAATATTATACAATAGAGTTCTGGATGCATTGGTTGCGTCCGTTGCATGAACCTTGCCGCCGGTTAAGCGCCAGATCAGGAAGCTGTCTACAGTTCCAAATGCAAGCTTACCCTCTTGTGCTCTTTGCCTGGCACCAGGGATGGTGTTTAAAACCCAAGCCAGTTTGGTACCTGAAAAATACGGATCAAGTAAAAGACCGGTTTTTTTGGTGAAGAGCGGCTCAAGGCCGTCTGCTTTCAACTTTTCACAAAAGTCAGCTGTGCGCCGATCTTGCCATACAATTGCATTGGTAATTGCTTCGCCGGTTTCACGATCCCATACGACCGTGGTTTCGCGTTGATTGGTAATACCGGCACCGGCAATATCAGTGGGAGAGGCGCCTGCTTTTTCAATCGCCTCCTGGATCGTGTTGACGGTACTTTTCCAGATGTCTTCCGGGTCATGTTCAACCCAGCCAGATTGAGGGAAATGCTGCGCAAACTCTTCCTGGCCAACGGAAACAACGCTGCGAGCCTCATCAAATAATATTGCCCGTGATGAGGTGGTTCCCTGATCAATTGCTAGAATGAGTTTGCCCATCTGCGTTTTACCCTGTCATATCAACCACGACCCGACCGCGCACCTTGCCGGCAACGATGTCAGTTGCAGACTGGATGATATCGTCAAATCCAATCTTGGTTGTAAGCGCATCTAGCTTGTCCATGTCCAGATCTGTTCCCAGTCGGCCCCATGCTTCCAGACGTTTAGCCTTTGGCGCCATGACAGAATCAACGCCCAAGAGACAAACCCCACGCAGAATAAACGGCATCACTGATGCTGGCAGATCAAATCCCTGCGCCAAACCGCAGGCTGCAACTGCACCACCATACTTGGTTTGTGCAAGCAGGTTGGCAAGCGTATGCGAGCCAACAGCATCGACACCACCTGCCCAACGTTCCTTGCCAAGCGGGGCACCTGCTTGTGAAAGTTCATTGCGGTCAATAATCTCGGCAGCACCAAGGCCCTTTAGAAATTCGGTTTCTTCAACCCGACCTGTTGAGGCAATGACATGATAGCCAAGTTTTGAAAGGATCGCGATTGCGACAGTGCCAACCCCACCATTCGCGCCGGTTACAATAATTGGTCCAGAATCTGGTGTTAGGCCGTGCTTTTCCAAGGCAAGAACGCATAGCATTGCGGTATAACCTGCCGTGCCGATTGACATTGCGTGCTGTGCACTGATCCCAACCGGCAGCGGAATAAGCCAGTCAGCATTCAGCTTGGCATATTTCGAATACCCACCCCAATGAACTTCGCCAACGCCAAATCCGTTCAACAGTACTTTGTCGCCAGTGCTGAATTCGCTGTTGCTGCTTTCAACAACAGTGCCTGCTAGATCAATCCCCGGGATCATCGGCCATTTGCGAACCACAGGTGCTTTGCCGGTGATCGCCAAGCCATCCTTATAATTAACGGTAGTCGCCTCGACTTCGACAGTGACATCACCATCTACCAGCGCGTCTCGGCTCAGTTCCACAATATCGACAGATTGCTTTTTGTCTTCGTCCCTTGAAACCTGTATTGCCTTGAACATCTCACTCATGGATTATTTGTCCTCTCGTCCTGCTTTTGTTTGCTGTTACGCCATTGTATGAATTCATCGATGATGATTGCAACTGCACCCAGCGTAATGAAGGTGTCAGCCAAATTAAAGACCGCAAAGTAAAATCCGATCTGATCAATATGAAAAAAGATCATATCAATGACTTTTCCAAGGCGTACCCGGTCTATCAGATTTCCTATTGCGCCTGCCAGTACTAGTGCATACCCGAAAGAAGAAATCCATCTTCCTGGGGGCAATCCGCGCCACAACCAAAGTATGAATAGGATAATCACGCTGGTAAGAATTATCAGCGGCCAGGGCCCAAGATTGGAAAATGCTGAAAACGCCACACCCTCATTATAAGTCCGGTAAAGCGACAGAAATGGCAGCAACGGAATATCGCGCTGCAGTGGCAGCATGGTTTCCACCATGTATTTTGAAACTTGATCAAAAATGATCAAGATTCCAATCAGGCTGGCCCAGCGTATGATCACGGGTTTTTGCTCTCCTGTTTCGGCAGGCGTTTTCCCATATGAAACAGCATTACGCCGGTCGCAATAGCCAAATTGAGCGAGTCTGCTGCACCAGACATAGGAATATAGATCAGATGATCACATTCTTTCGACAATTCATCTGGTAAGCCCTGCTGTTCGTTCCCCATCAAAAGTAAAACAGGTTTCTGATGATAGTCTAATTTTCGGTAATCTACTGCGCCTTCAAGATGTGTGCCGATGGTTGTGCCTGGCCATTGTTTGCGCCAGTTGCTAAATGCATCATTGGAAAAACGCGCGATATCTATGTTGAAGATAGACCCCATGCTGGCACGCGTTGCTTCTACTGAGTACGGATCAGTTGTTTCGCCAATGAGAATGATTCCGTCTGCGCCTGCCGCATCAGCCGTGCGGATTATTGTTCCTAAATTGCCCGGATCACGAACCCGGTCCAAGCCGATCCACACTGTTTCAGGATCATCTGCGCTCTTTGGAGGTTCAACCCATTGCTGCTGCATAACACCCACCACCATTTGTGGATTATCGCGTCTGGTGATCGATGCAAGCACTTTTTCATTGACCTCCAGTATGTCAGCACCCCGCGCCCTGACATTTGCCGCAAAACCTTCCAGGTCCGGGTTCTGCGCTTTAAAGCTAGAAGCGTAGATCAAGGTGTCAATTGTCCAGCCATTCTCAAACGCATCACGAACGAGTTTCATGCCTTCGGCAATAAATGTCCTGCTTTGGTCGCGGTTCTTTTTCATGCCAAGCGCACGGATCGACTTGATACGGGGATTGGATACAGCGGTGATTTCCTGTACGCGTCCTGGTCTTGGATTTTCCCGTCCCGCCATTACCTGCTCCAGCGGCTAAAAAGCGACGTGGAAAGCCTACGATCAGAACCTTTGGTTTGCAGGATCAACTCACCAGACTCCAACAATCCCGAACGATCAGAATATCTGTCTTTCATGATTTCATGCATGGCAAAAAAGGATGAACGGATAGAGTAGGCTGTTAATACGACAAAGGTCGATTCTCTCGAAGTGAGTTGCTGCACCAGATCAAGCAAATGGGGCAGGTCTTCAAACAGGTGCCATTTTTCACCTTTTGGCCCTCTGCCATATTTTGGTGGATCAAGCAGTATGCCGTCATAGTAACTACCGCGCCGGACTTCGCGTTCACAAAATCGAACTGCGTCTTCACAAATCCAGCGGATTGGTCTTTCTTGCAATTCAGAAAGTGCCTGGTTTTCGCGGGCCCAGCCAATTGCTTTCTTCGATGCATCTACGTGTGTAACATGCGCGCCAGCACGCGCAGCAATTAATGAAGCAAGACCGGTATAACCAAAAAGATTTAGCAGTTTAAACGGCCTTTCACCGGTGCTGCGTTCCTGAATTTTCTGTTCCATAAATCGCCAATGGGCGGCTTGCTCGGGAAATACACCGACATGGCGAAAGGATGTAAATCGTCCGTGAAATGCAAGCCCGTCCCAGTGAAGTTGCCAGGTTTCTGACAATTTCTTTTTTGGAAAATTCCAACGGCCAGCGCCTTCCTCAGAGGTGTCACCAGTAAAGATGGCATCCACATCCTGCCATTGCTTTTGCGATAATTGCGATGCCCATACCGCCTGAGCTTCAGGCCGGATAATACGCAAAGAACCATATTGCTCAAGTTTGAGCCCGTCCCCGCTATCCAGCAAAGCATAGTCCTTGTCTGGTGCGTTTTCCAAAATTACTGGACAGCGTTCTTGCAAATTTTTCTGTTGGTTTGATGAGGATAGATTGTTCAATGGAAAACCTGAATAAATACAAGATCAGGTCTTTATCAGATGACCAGATGACATGAAAGCAAATCCGTGCGAGAGATTGCATACTGATTTAAAGTTGTAAGGTAATCCAATCATGCAAAACAATGCAGAGTATGAACCCAGCAATGCGTGGCCAGTGTTTATGTGGAGCATTCTTCTATGCGCCATTTTGGGTTTGATAGTTTATTTTATAAGCTAAACTGAACAGTATGAAGGCGCGTACCGTTCTGTTTTAACCAAGCCTTGTGTTTTTCCATTTCTGGGCAAATGTCTTTCACCAATGACCAAAAGCGTGCTGAGTGGTTCATCTCTCTTAGATGAGCAACTTCGTGCGCTGCCAGATAATCCAAAACTTCCGGAGGCGCCATAATGATCCGCCAGGAAAAGGATAAAGTTCTGGTCGTTGAGCAAGAGCCCCAACGGCTGGTTGTATCCGTAATACGCAATTGTTTCGGGCGAACATCTAAAGACTGTGAATGACGGGACACCGCAAGATTGAGTTCGCGCCGTGCTTCCTGCTTGAACCAGGAAAGTAACTTTCGGCCTATCGTCTTGTCATCGCCTGGAACAAGTAGAACTGGATTTTCGTCTGTCATGGATGGCTCGACCACACCGCGAAGTCTGCCGCTTTTTTCAATCCGGTATTCCTGGCCGAGATAGGGAACCATAGCTCCGGTTGTAACGTAAATTGTGTCAGGCATACGCTTCATTCGCGCTGCCACCCAATTTCTGTTTCGATCAACAAATGCACTGATTTCGTGGTCACTGACGTGGTCAGGTGTGGTGATTTTCAATCCTGAGCCATCCGGCAATATACGCAGGGTCAGCCGCCGAGCGCGCTCGTTTTCATTGACTTTGACCGAGAGGGTTTGTCGATCAATTTCGATCGAGAAGTCCCGATCACGCCGTTGTATCTTTCGGAAGAAATTCATAGCCGAACAAATAGCCGATTCTGCTCATTATCACCAGATGTTCCGGCTTTTCAGCAGATTGAATTTTTACTGAGTGCGTGCCTCAACCCATTTGCGCCAAGCAGCAGGTGTTCCAGCAAAGGCATTGATATCGGTTTCGCCCTTAATGCCGGGAATTTTTCCGGTGCCCGTATATTGCCAGAAAGACCAGCGTTGTCCGGGATAAACCTGTGATGGGTGACCGGCAACAGACCGTAACCAATATTCATGATCTTGAATGAGTGCCAGTTGATTATCCTTATAGAAATCCACCGTTGTATAAATGATCGGCTTTTTACCGTAATGCTCACGCATCATGCGCATGAAGCTACGCATCTCGCGGCGAATTTTTGCAGCCGTAGGTTTGTACTTACAGCTGGATTGATGGTTCCATTCCATATCGATAACAGGTGGCAATGCTTTCGGGTCTTTAGGGACATTACGCTTAAACCAATCTGCCTGTTCTTTCGCAGTTCGACAGAAATAGTAGAAATGATAAGCGCCGCGAGGCATGCCTGCCTTGCCGGAGTTAGTCCAGTTTTCCATAAATTTCTTGTCTACATGGTCGCCGCCTTCGGTTGCTTTGATAAATGCAAAAGCAACGCCGCCGCGTTTGGCAGTTTTCCAGTCGATATCACCTTGCCAGCGTGAGACATCAATTCCGTGGACCGGATATTGGGTCGGCTTACGATGTTCCCACTCAACTGGGTCATAGTCTCCGAAGTCGGGGTATTTAACAGCAACTCCCAGATCAAGGACAGATTGGGGGGCAGCAGTGCAGCTGTGAATGATCAGTGTAAAAAGAAACAGAACGATTAGGCGCACAGCACTTCCTCAATAACGAGTTTATGATTTAAGAGAATTTTACTAAACTTGTTACTAAAAACTAAACAAAGCGTTACCACATCCAATTGAATAGCGGTTATTTCATGTTGGAGATTAATCTAGGTTAATTATACGTAAATTTCAATTCTACTATCAGCAATCTGTTTATTCATCGCCCATTTTCAAGGCTTGAATAAAGGCTTCCTGTGGAATTTCAACGCGGCCAAACTGGCGCATTTTTTTCTTCCCGGCCTTTTGCTTGTCCAACAGCTTACGTTTTCGGCTTGCATCCCCACCATAACACTTTGCTGTCACGTCCTTGCGCATTGCAGAAAGCGTTTCGCGAGCAATCACCTTGCCGCCGATTGCAGCCTGGATTGGTATCTTGAATAAATGGCGCGGGATCAATTCTTTGAGTTTCTCACACATAACCCGACCACGTCGCTCCGCCTGCGAGCGGTGAACCAACATGGAAAGAGCATCAACCGGTTCGTCATTGACGAGAATTTGCATTTTTACAAGGTCGCCTTCCCGATGGTCAGTCAATTGATAGTCGAAGCTTGCGTAACCCCGGGAAATTGATTTCAAGCGATCATAAAAATCAAATACAACTTCATTGAGAGGTAGATCATAGACCAGCATCGCCCGTTTGCCGACATAGGTAAGTTCAGTTTGAACACCGCGCCGATCCTGACAGAGTTTCAATATAGCCCCAAGATGTTCATCCGGTGTAAGGATTGTCGCCTTAATCCATGGTTCGTGGATTTCTTCAATCCGCACCACATCCGGCATATCAGCTGGATTGTGAAGATGAACGATTTCGCCATCCTTCATATGCAGTTCGTAGACAACGCTGGGGGCAGTAGCGATCAGATCAAGATCAAATTCGCGCTCCAGGCGTTCCTGGATGATCTCCAGATGCAGCAGGCCTAGAAATCCACACCGAAAACCAAATCCCAGGGCTGCTGATGTTTCCATTTCAAATGAAAAACTCGCATCATTAAGGCGTAGTTTTCCCATCGCTGAGCGCAGGTCTTCAAAATCTGCCGCGTCTACCGGAAAGAGCCCGCAGAAAACAACCGGTTGGGCCGGTTTAAAGCCTGGCAGCGCTTCAACGGTTTGCCGTTTTTCTTCAGTAATCGTATCGCCGACCCGGGTATCAGCGACTTCTTTAATAGAAGCGGTAATAAAACCGATTTCTCCAGGACCAAGCTGGTCAACCGGGATCATCTTTGGGGTGATGATGCCGACACGGTCCACCAAATATTTAGCATCGGTGCCGAGCATCTTAATGGTTTGGCCCTTCTTAAGCACCCCATCTATGACACGCACAAGCACAATCACGCCGAGATAGGCATCATACCAGGAATCTACCAAAAGCGCCTTGAGGGGATCGTTAATTTCACCGTGATCCGGCGCTGGCAGTTTATGGACAATTGCTTCAAGGACTTCTTCAATACCTTGGCCAGTTTTTGCGGAAACTTCGATGGCCTCACTTGCATCAAGGCCGATTACCTCTTCAATCTGTTCGCGAATGCGCTCAGGTTCTGCAGCTGGCAGGTCAATTTTATTTAAAACCGATACGATTTCATGGTCGTTGTCTATTGCTTGATAAACATTCGCCAGCGTCTGCGCTTCAACCCCTTGAGAGGCATCAACTACAAGCAATGAGCCTTCACATGCAGAAAGCGAACGGGAAACTTCATAGGCAAAATCCACATGACCTGGTGTGTCAATAAGGTTGAGAACGTAGGTTTCGCCATCACGCGCCTTATAATGTAACCGTACGGTTTGCGCCTTGATGGTAATGCCACGTTCGCGTTCGATTTCCATGTTATCGAGCACTTGTTCTTGCATGTCACGATCCGCCAGCCCGCCGGTATCCTGAATAAGACGGTCAGCAAGGGTAGACTTGCCATGGTCAATATGGGCGACAATCGAAAAATTCCGGATGCGATCACGTCCGGGATAAGTGCCAATAGACTGCAAACTATCTGCAATATGTTTGTTCATGAAACTGCATGTAGCAGGTAGCGGATAGAATGCAATGGTACTTGATGTGCTCTTCATCTCCTGTCAGGAATAAGCATGAATAAAATTACCACTTGTTGTCTCCTGCTGGTTGCTCTGCTTGCTTTTGGTTTGCAAATTGCCCAATCGCAAACAACAAGCGTAAATTCCCTGCCAATTCCGTCGATAAACCCTCAAAAGTCTGGCGCGATAACACAAAACCGCGTTCAGCCGCCAGGGGTATCGCCAGAGCAGCCACAAGAACAACCAAAAGAACAGCCTTCAGGGAGTGAAGCCATTGATACAAACGCGCAAGAGCCGGTAGAACCAAAACGGATTTATCAAGCCGCGTGTCCCGCAGTATTGGATGGGTCCGTAGTTGCATCGGTTCTGCCGCCAATCGAAGAAGGCGAATGCGGTGAGCGTTCACCGCTGTCCATAACAAAAATCCTTGATATTGAATTGACACAAACCGCCACGCTTAATTGTCGAACCGCTGAAACCGTTGCGCGATGGTTGTCCGATGCACAATCCCAGGCGCAATCGGTTTTAGGATCAAGGATCGCGCGTTTGCAAACCAGTACATCCTATCAGTGTCGCCGCCGCAATAACCAGCTCACGGGTAAGATTTCAGAGCACGGGTTTGCCAATGCGCTGGATATTATCGGTTTTGAACTGGAAGACGGGAAGCGTATTTCGCTACTAAATGACTGGGGGCGCATAGCAGTTGTAAACGATGCAGAAACTGCTGAGGCTCAGAGCCCAGAGGCTGGTGAAAATCAAGTAGAGGCTCAGCAGGTTGAAACGCCGGACGAACTGAAACCGGCGGCAATTTTTTTGCGCAAGGTTCGCGATCTGGCCTGCAATGAATTCACGACAGTTCTAGGGCCGGAATCCAATCCGCTACACGCAGATCACTTTCATTTTGATCTGGGATGTCATGGAAAACGATGCCTATACAGAATTTGTGAGTGACTGAAGGCGTGCCGCTGCTGCACGGGCAAATCTATTGATTACAGATTTTCGCGTCGGTGCAGTAAGTTTGATTATCTCGGCCGGGCGGATGATTTCGCAATCATATCCGTCAGCAAGGATAAGCCCCTGATCATCGGGGAAAATGTCGATCGGCACTTCACCGTGGGTGGCGAAATAAAACAGGTCACAATATTCAAGATACTCCTCCCATTTCTTATCTACGGCATAATCGGCGACGGAGGATTTGATTTCGATTATTTTCAATGTGCCGCGAGCATCCATTCCTACTAAATCTGCGCGTCGGCCATTTGGCAGGGTCAATTCGGGTAAAAACACCCAGTCAGACTCAGAAAAGCCCTTTAATACGCCATCACGTACCAAAAGTGCGTGTTTTGACTGCCTCCCGTCCACTAAAGGATCTGTATTATGCAAATCAATGAGTGGCATGGTCCTGATCCAAATTGTTGCGAAATTGCAACAGCTTACAGATGAATAGGGAAATAATGAATAAAGCGGTTGTACGATTCTACTCAGCTGTGACACACGGTAAACAAGTTAATAAGTGCCGTAAAGGCAACCGCAGGGATATATTTTCGTGAAAAAAATTGCTTTAGGTATTTGTTTCATCGCTGGACTGGCTGTTGCCGGGTGTTCTTCAATCAGCCGAATCGGAGACCCTTCTACAGAATTTAGATCTGATTATGGCGCGGTTGTTGATGGTGGTTACAAGCTACCAAAAATCCCTTTGAAAAAAGTTGACAAACAATTCTTGCGCCAGATTGTGGATTATTCCACCAAATATCGTGTGGGAACGATTGTTGTGGATGTACCAAAACGCTTTCTTTATCTGGTTCAGCCAGGTGGTAAAGCAGTGCGCTATGGCGTTGGTGTTGGCAAACAGGGTTTTGCATGGTCTGGCAATGCAACCGTTGGCTGGAAAAAAGAATGGCCAACCTGGACGCCGCCTGCACGCATGATTAAACGTAAGCCAAAATTGAGAAGATGGGCAGCTGGTATGCCTCCAGGATTGAACAATCCATTGGGACCGCGCGCGCTTTATCTAATGAAAAACGGTAAAGATACTCTGTACCGTCTGCATGGAACACCGGAATGGTGGACAATTGGAACTGCAGCATCATCCGGTTGTATCCGCTTGATGAACCAGGATATCATTGATTTGTATAATCGGGTAAAGCCCGGCGCACGTGTCGTCGTGAAACAAACCTGATAACATCTGAAAGCCAATCATAAAAAAACCCGCTCCAGAGCGGGTTTTTTTGTGGGCGTATTTGGATGCCTTGAATATATAAGCGAAATTCACTCAATGATATTTGGCTTTGAATTCCAGGCGCTTTCGATGAAGAACCGGTTCTGTATAGCCAGACGGTTGAGCCTCTCCTTCAAAAACCAGTTCCTTGGCAGCCTGAAAAGCAATGGAATTGTCAAAGTCAGGTGCCATATTCCGGTAAGCCGGATCCCCGGCATTTTGACCGTCAACAACTTCCGCCATGCGCTTTAAGGTTTCCAGAACTTCATCTTGTGAACAAATACCATGGCATAACCAGTTTGCGATGTGTTGTGTGGAGATACGCAAAGTAGCGCGGTCTTCCATAAGTCCGATATTATTGATGTCGGGAACCTTTGAGCATCCGACGCCTTGTTCGACCCAGCGCACCATGTATCCAAGAATTCCCTGCGCATTGTTATCGAGTTCATTTTGAATGTCTTCTGGTGACCAATTTGGCCTCGGTGCTAGCGGAATAGAAAGGATGTTATCAAGTTTCGCTCTGGGGCGTTCGGCAAGTTTTGACTGAACTTCAGCAACATTGACCTGATGATAATGAGTTGCGTGCAAAGTGGCAGCAGTGGGCGAAGGAACCCAGGCGCAATTTGCACCCGCTTCCGGATGAATAATTTTCTGCTCAAGCATTTCAGCCATAAGATCTGGCATTGCCCACATACCCTTACCGATTTGCGCATGACCTGCCAGGCCACATTCCAGACCAATATCTACATTCCAGTCCTCATAGGCCGTAATCCAAGCAGCGCTCTTCATGTCACCCTTGCGCAGAACTGGACCTGCATACATTGATGTATGAATCTCATCACCCGTTCTGTCCAAAAAGCCGGTATTGATGAACACAACCCGATCTTTTGCGACCCGAATGCACTCTTTCAGGTTTATAGTTGTGCGGCGCTCCTCATCCATAATACCCATTTTCAAAGTGTTGGCCTTCATGCCAAATGCTCTTTCAATCGCAGCAAACATTTCACACACATATGAAACTTCTTCTGGACCGTGCATTTTAGGTTTTACGATATAAACCGAGCCTTCACGCGAATTTCCATGTTTTCCGTTTGGTCCGATATCATGTAGCGCAATCATCGAAGTGATGATCCCATCCATTATATCTTCGCAGATTTCCGCCCCATCTTTCATTGTTATGGCCGGATTGGTCATCAATGGACCAACATTACGAACCAACAGCATGGAACGGCCTACAAGTGTAACCTCGGAATTATCACTTCCCGTATATTTACGATCTGGATTCAGCTGGCGCAGAATTGTGCGTCCGCCCTTTTCAAATGATTCTTGTAGATCACCCTTCATCAGACCAAGCCAGTTTTCATAGGCAAGTGTCTTATCTTCTCCATCAACCGCGGCGACGGAATCCTCACAATCGCAGATCGTAGTCATGGCAGATTCCATTACAATATCAGCAATGTTTGCCGCATCATTTTTACCGATCGGGTGGTTTGGATCGATCAAAATATCCGCATGCAGCCCATTGCGTTTCACCAATACCGATGTCGGGCTTTTAGCATCACCTTGATACCCTACAAATTGTGCCGGATTGGATAGGCCGGACGTAGAGCCGTCCTTTAAAGAAAGCTGCAGCTCACCCTCGACGATTGAAAGGCCGGCAATATCAGACCAGGAACCATTGATTGGGACGGATGAATCCAAAAATCCACGAGCCCAGGCAATAACCTTTTCACCGCGAACAGGGTTGTAACCGCCACTTTTTTCTGCACCACCATCTTCTGAAATCGCATTGGTTCCGTAAAGTGCATCATATAATGAGCCCCAACGCGCATTTGCAGCATTGAGCGCATAGCGAGCGTTCATGATTGGGACGACCAGCTGTGGCCCTGCTGTGACAGCAATTTCCGGGTCTACATTTTCAGTTTCAACGGAAAATTTGCCACCTTCTGGAAGAAGATAACCGATCTCGCTAAGAAAATCCTTGTACTGCGAAAGCTCAAACCCTTGGTCTTTACGTTCTTTGTGCCAGTCATCAATTTTCACTTGCAAAGCATCGCGTTTTTCTACCAATGCACGGTTTTTCGGCCGAAACTCATGCGCTATCGCATCAAATGCTTCCCAGAATGCGGTCTGATCGATGCCAGTGCCCGGTAATGCCTGCTCATTAATAAACGTAAATATACCCGAATCGATGTTCAGATTACCGACTTGTACTCGATCTGTCATTGCCATCTCCAAATTTCCAATTGCGAATGGGCTAAACCCTGGACATTATTGTGTCAATTTGGAGTAATTGAGAAACATTATTTCCAAATTTGATAAAATAGGTCGTTTCGCCTAATCACTTGAATGCTAAAACCAGATAACCCATATCTTTCTCAGTGATATGTATGAACGCGAGTAATAAGCCCAATGACCCGGATTGCCGGTTTTTCTAATCCCCTGCTTCTAGGATTTGAGGAGCTTGAGCGTGTTCTTGATCGTGCCACGAAAGGCACGAATGACGGCTATCCGCCCTACAATATTGAGCGCGTCAGGGCTGGTGATAATGATGCGGGTGACAAATTACTTATAACGCTTGCTGTTGCGGGTTTTACGGATGACGATCTTGAGGTCGATGTCGAAGAAAACCAGCTTACAATCCGGGGAAAGCAAACCGATGACAAGAAGCGTGAATTTATGCATCGCGGCATAGCAGCAAGACAGTTCCAACGTTCATTTGTGCTGGCTGAAGGCATGGAAGTCAGTGGTGCAAACTTGGAAAACGGTTTGTTGCAAATTGAGCTGGTGCGCCTGCAACCTGAGCGAATTGTCCGCAAAATCTCCATCAAAAAGGGGAACTAATTATGTTTCATAATCACAAAGAAGAATTCATGGATAAGCAAGAGTTAGCAGTGCTTGGCGCTGATGCGATCGCCTATATGCGCAAGATTTCTACTGAAGAAATGGAACAGGCGTTTCCTGGGGCAGTCGAATTGCCAGCGGGTGAAAAATACTGGGCACTGTTTGCTGCGAACGGAGATCCGATCATGCTCTCAAGTGAGCTGCATGAAATCACTGACTCAGCATTTTACAGCGATCTAGAGGCCGTCCGTCCGAACTAGCGCCCCAGCTTCGAGTAGATATTGCCCTAAGAAGAAGGGTCTATCCAGCCGATATTTCCATCACTGCGACGATACACGATATTCGTTTTACCGCTGCCTGCATTAGTGAACACCACGACTGGATTTTCTGTCATATCAAGCTTGATAACGGCTTCGGCAACCGACTGACTTTCAATGCTTTGAAGCGATTCAGCAATAATGACCGGATTATAATCTTCCGGGACTTCCTGATCTTCATTTGGTGTTTCAACAATAGAATAAGCAACCTGCTGCATTTGACGCTCGACCTTTGAAGCGTTGCCATGGTGGTCTTTTAATCTACGTTTATAACGGCGCAAACGTTTCTCGACCTTGTCTGCGGCTGTTTCAAAAGCAGCAGTTGGGTCGATTTCTGTAGCAGTACCTTGAAGATCAATGCCGCTGTCGAGGTGAATGACACAGTCGCAGGCAAATCGGTTAGCCTGCTTTTCCAGTGTCACATGGCCCTGAAAACCACCCGGAAAATACTTTGAAACGGCTTCTTCAAGTCGATCTTCAATCCTGCTGGTTAAAGTATCGCCGACATTCATGTGTTTTCCGGATATCCTTAGGCTCATATTATTCCTCATATTGGTTTTTATTTTGAATCAAGCTTAGCTTGGCGGTGAATGATCCGCAAACACCAAATTTTGCTGCTTGGACACTAATTGTGGTGTAATCTCAAAGAATACCCGATTTTTCGCGTCTTCTTTGCACAGAAGAAGAGATTTTTAGCACTTCGCGGTATTTGGCCACTGTTCTGCGTGCAATCTCAATTCCGGTGTCCTGAAGTTTACGAACAATTTCATCGTCAGATAGAATGTTTTCCGGAACCTCGGAATTCACCAGTTTCTGGATCTGATGTTTAACTGCCTCTGCAGAAACCGTTTCACCACCGTCTTTTGTGGTCAATGCGGATGAGAAAAAGAACTTTAACTCAAAGGTACCCTGATCGCAGGTCAGATACTTACTGTTTGTCACCCGACTTACTGTCGACTCATGCATTTTAATTGCATCTGCTACAGCTTTCAGGGTCATCGGCTTCATGTGAGCAACCCCTTCAGAGAAAAATGCATCCTGCCGCTTTACGATCTCGCGGGATACTTTAAGAATTGTATGCGCTCTTTGATCGAGGGTACGGGTTAACCAGTTGGCTGTTTCCATACAGTTTTGGACAAATTCTTTTCCGTCCGAAGAACCAACCGATTCTGTAAGCTCGGTGTAATAATCATTGTTAACAAGCACTTTGGGAAGCGTTTCCGGATTTAGTTCAATCATCCATCCACCTCCGTTGCTTTGTTTTACCATCACGTCTGGAACTACGGTCTGCGAAACAATCGAACTGAACTGAGCAGCAGGGCGCGGATCTAAAGCACGAATTTCCGCAATCATGCCGGCAAAATCATCTTTCGAAACTTCGCATTTGCGGATCAATTCAGAAAATCGTCTCTGGGCCAGCATTTCCAGATTTTCAACCAGGGCCTGCATTGCGGGGTCAAAGCGTCCGGCATCTTTCAATTGTAGCTCTAGACATTGGGAAAGATTGCGCGCGCCGATTCCGACCGGCTCAAACGTCTGAAATTGCTCTAAAACTTGATTAACCAGATTTGGGCAGCTTCCGGTTTCCTTTGCGACCTCCAGCAGATCTTCACGAAAGTAGCCATCTTCATCCAACCCATGGGCAATATAACTTGCGACATGGCGAGCTTTTTCATCCTTAAAAGCAAGCGCAATTTGTCGATGCAAGTATTCTACTAAATCAGGCACTTCCCCGAGGTTCACGATTACATCAAAGTCTTCTGCACCGTTGTTTCCAGAAGATTGAATTGGGCCATCATTTCTGGTGCTTGAGGACTTTTCTGCGCCTGCAGTGCCGGAGTCATATACATTGTCAAATGAAGTATCCAACTGTGATTGAAGTTCATTTGCATCAAGTGTCATTTCATTGGAGATGCTGTCATCTGCAGTTTTGGCCTGACCTGAACTGTCGTTGTCTTCTGCTGATTTGCTTTCGGAGATATTGTTATCCAGCTCAAGTAGTGGATTTTTTTCAATTTCGTCATGAACAAATTCAAACAGTTCCATGTGGCTGTACTGGAGAAGCTTGATCGATTGCGCCAATTGCGGCGTCATTACCAGTGATTGCGTTTGCTTTTGTTGCAAACGTTGCGAAAGCGACATGCCAATCCCTAACTCTACGCGTTACATTCGGGCACTCATTGCATAAATTGTAAATGGCCCAATTTTTGCTAGAGCGTAGCAGCGAAGGGTTCCTAAAGCGTAAACTGCTCACCGAGATAGAGTTTTCGCACATCTTGATTCTGAATAATCTCTTGCGGGCTACCATGGGTAAGCACGCTTCCGGCGTGAATAATATAAGCCCTGTCTATCAATCCCAGAGTCTCGCGCACATTGTGATCCGTGATCAGAACACCAATACCGCGCCGGGTCAGGTGTCTAACCAGTTCCTGAATATCTCCAACCGCAATCGGATCAATCCCAGCAAAAGGTTCATCCAAAAGGATGAAAGATGGTCTTGTTGCAAGAGCGCGTGCAATTTCGCAGCGCCGCCGTTCACCGCCTGAAAGCGCAATCGATGGCGATTTGCGCAAGTGAGAAATTGAAAACTCATCCAGGAGTGCGTCAAGTTGGATTTTGCGTTGCCGTTTATCCGGTTCCACCGCTTCTAGAACGGCGAGAATATTTTTTTCAACAGTCAAGCCGCGAAAGATCGAAGCTTCCTGGGGCAAATACCCGATCCCAAGTCGTGCACGACGATACATAGGCGTGTTTGTTATATCATGGCCGTCCAATTCAATACGACCAGCATCCGGTCGCACAAGACCGGTAATCATATAAAAACTGGTAGTTTTACCAGCGCCATTGGGTCCAAGCAGTCCAACTGCTTCGCCGCGACGAACGCCAAGGTTGACGTCTTTTACGACCTGTCTGCCCTTATAACTTTTTTGTATGCCCGAAATAATCAGCGTGCCTTTTCGCGATTGCGGACTATTATCTGACAGGCCCGGTTGCGAAGCTAGCATTGGCGCGCCAAGTGCTGGTTCCTGGCGTGACAATCCTGATAAAGATCTACCATCCCCACGCAGGCTGGCAATCCAGCCTTTGAAAGGATTTTTTCCTTTTCCAAACCAACTAGGGTACGAGATGATACTTTTCAGTGGCAAACGGTTACTCCACAGGGCTGCGATCCTAGGATTACGAGCTCAAGCTGTATGCACAGTAGAACACAGTTAATAAAACAAAGTTAAGTATATTGCTAATTGGTCTTGCGGGATTTGGGATCCAAAAGCAACTTCACACGATTGGAACCTTGCGACGAAGCACAGGGCTTTATCTCAGAAACGCTTGTTTTCAGGTTTACGATAACTTCGCAACCTTTTGCGATATTGTTTCCCTGGCTGATAAAGACATTGCCCGTCAGGGTGACAATTTCAGTCACCATATCCACCACTGCCTTGTCAGAAGTAGCATGATTATCTTGCGAGCGAACTGCAACCTTTCCCGAAGCAATGATTTTGCGGATACCGCTATTGGTTTCATCAGACTGATCGCTACGCAAGTAATAAACCGTCAGCTGTTTTGCTTTGAGTATCGTGGTGCCTTGCACGACGCTTACATTTCCGGTGAGAAAGGCCGTATTTTCATTATCAAGGATTTCTAGTCGGTCCGCTTCAATCTGGATCGGTTGATCATTATCGCCCATTCCCTTGAACGCTCCGCCAAACGATTGCGCAGATGCATGGATGGGGACCAGCAAGACGGAAATACTTACAACCAATGCACCCAAAAGAAACTTCAGATTACTGTTCAGCATTATCTTCATCTGCCTCATCTTCTTTGAGTTCTTTCGGTCTCAATGTCATGTTGACATTGCCTTCAAACAAAAGGTGTTTGCCACGGTCCTTGATCACCATTGTTGATGAAACGATATCCGCTTTAGCACTTGTTGCAAATATTGGGTTATTTGTGACCAAAACACCATTGCCGATATCCACATCCGCATCTTTAAGCTCAATTAGCATCCCATCTGAGGTTTCAACATTAACTCTCTGGGTAAGAAGCAAGGTCTTCTGGTCAGCATCATAAATGCCATTTCCAGCAACGATATCCGCTGAAACCGACGCGCTCATTGGCAGCGTGGCGGTAATATCAATCAGTTCAACACGCCTTGGATTATCTGCATCCTGTATAGCTTTATCCGCTTTCAATTTATAAGGCCGATATTCGCCATCAAGGCCATTTAGCTCAGGATTATTCATAACCAGTTTTCCATCCTGCATGGTGATCGACTTGATTTCCAAATCTGGCACGAACATTTTCTGCAAAACAAACATGGACGCGATTACCAAGATGATAATCACGCCAACAACTGGGAGCAAAACCTTCAGTATGCGAACCCGGTTGGAATGCGAAACTGCCTTTTGATATTCTCCTGAATCCCGTTCAGTTGAAATGAACCCCAACATTTCATCGGCTGCTGCTGTGTCAGCGACAGACACTTTAGGCACGTGATGGATCGGTGTGGTTTGGGTCAAGAATATTTCTCACGCAGTTGAGTGTAACGCATTATTTGATGCATATTCATGGTTATTTTGCGACTAAGCTCTGAGCACAGATGCTTAGCTATGGGCAAAAATATCTTCTCCGCTCCATCCCGCAAGGTCGAGAGCGGCACGCGTTGGCAAAAAGGAAAAGCAGGCTTTTGCTAATTCAATCCGGTCTTCGCGTAGTAATCTCTTATCAAGATGGGCGCGTAGATCATGTAAATGAAGCACATCGGTTGCGGCATATTCCATCTGCGCCTGGCTAAGGGTTTCAGCTGCCCAATCCGAACTTTGTTGCTGTTTTGAAATATCAACACCGATAAACTCGCGGACGATGTCTTTCAAGCCATGCCGGTCGGTATAGGTACGTGTCAGCCGAGAAGCGATTTTCGTACAATAAATATTTGCGCAATTTACGTTGAGGGCGTGTTTGAGAACCGCCACATCAAAACGGGCGAAATGAAAAATCACAGTTCGGTTACTATCCTCAAGTAATTGCTTGATCATCGGAGCTTCGGTTTGCCCCTTTGCTATCTGAACAATATCGGCCGTCCCATCACCAGGTGAAAGTTGCACAACACATAATCTGTCGCGCAGAGGGTTAAGCCCTAGGGTTTCCGTATCAACGGCGACCGCATCGTGATAATTCGCCAGATCTGGCAAGTCACCTTTGTGAAAACGTATTGTCATGATCAAATATCCAAAACTACCCTTTAGCTAGCCATATAATACGAAAGCCTGAACTTTTCTACATCTTGCATTGCCCAGTTAACAAGACTGGGGCTGGTCTTTGTAGAATTGCCGTTTTTTGGGCATTGGTGGCGTTTGGAGATATTTCCAGAAAGCAGAAGCATTAATAGATTTTTACATACAAAGTTTTGAGGGTGCTATGAATATCAACACTGCCTATACGATTCAAAACCGAAAGATCGATCCGGGAACCAAGCCAGGTTCAAAGCCAGATGGTACACCGGATGACAACGACCGTATGGAGATTGGCCCAACTGATCTTGCATTTGCAGAATGGGCTGAGGCAGAGATTGAAGCAGCCAATATCAAAGATATGAGAGAATATCGTGTTGATCGCCTGTTGAATGAAGTTAAAAAGCGCGAATATGGCGCTGTATTGATGACGGACCCACTAAATATTCGATATGCGACTGATAGTACGAACATGCAGCTTTGGAACACTCATAATCCGTTCCGTGCATGCGCTTTATTTGAAGATGGCCATATGGTTTTGTGGGATTACAAAAAATCCTTGTTCCTGGCAGATCATAATCCGCTTGTAGATGAAGTGCGCAGTGGCGCTTCAATGTTTTATTTTGCTAATGGTGACAAAACAACAGAAAGCGCGAACGAGTTTACACGTCAGGTTGCAGATTTGATGCGTCAGCACGGCGGCGGCAAGAAGAAGATTGCTGTTGACAAGATCATGATTGCTGGTCTTCGGGCGTTAGAAAGCCAAGGCCTTGAGGTCATGCCGGGTGAGGAAGTAACCGAGAAAGCCCGTGTTATAAAAGGCGAAGAAGAAATCAAGGCCATGCGTTGCGCAGTCCATTCATGCGAAAAGTCAGTTCGTTTGATGGAGGAAGCCGTAAAGCCAGGCATGAGCGAGGATGAAATTTGGGCTGTTTTGCATTCAGAAAATATAAAGCGCGGCGGCGAATGGATTGAAACCAGACTTCTGGCATCTGGTCCCCGAACATTTCCATGGTTCCAGGAATGCGGACCACGCATCACCCAGGAAAACGAGATTTTGGCATTTGATACAGATTTAATAGGCGTTTATGGACTTTGCGTTGACATTTCCCGGACTTGGTTTGTTGGTGAAGAACCCACCCAAACAATGAAGGATTATTATCGTGTTGCGCATGATCATATCATGCAAAACATGGCGTTGCTGAAACCAGGTGTCTCATTCAGGGATTTGACCTACAAAGGCCATCAATTACCAAGCGAGATGATTGAGGGGCAATATAGTTGCCGTTTCCATGGTGTAGGTTTATGCGATGAATGGCCATTGATAGCCTATAAGGAAGATTTTGTGGATGGTGCTTTCGAATATGAACTTGAGCCTGGGATGATGCTTTGTGTTGAGGCGTTGGTTGGTTCAAAAGAGGCAGGTTTCTCTATCAAGCTGGAAGACCAGGTTCTGATCACGGAAGATGGCTATGAAAACCTCACTACATATCCCTTTGACGAAAAATTTCTTGGCTAATCCGGAACACATCTCGGCTCTGGAACTATTAGTGTAAGATTACGGAATTCTGTAAGTTTCAACAAACTTTCCCTATTTCAGACACTTTTTGCATTCATAAATCGCTCGAGAGAAACGGTTTATGATGTTATTTCCACATGTTAACGGAACATTAACCGAGCAATCCCATCTTCCATAAAGAATTCTAACGAAAGCATTCAGATATGAAACGTAGCGTAATTGTTTTATCCGCAGCGCTTGCGGTTGCCTCTTGTTCAAGCACAACAGATCCTCTCACCGGACGTCAGCAGGTCAATAATACAGCCGCTGGCGCAGGTATTGGTGCTGCAATTGGCGCCGTCGGTGGATTGTTAATTGCAAAAGATAAGAGCGGTAGCGATAAACGTAAATCAGCTCTGATCGGTGCAGGTATTGGTGCGCTTGTTGGCGGTGGCGTTGGTGCTTACATGGACAAGCAGGAGCAGGAATTACGCCAGCAACTGATCAATTCTGGTGTAAGCGTTTCGCGTAACGGAAACCAGATTGTTCTCAACATGCCTTCCAACGTTACCTTTGCTACCGATCAGGATGCGCTTAGCCCGCAATTCTTCCAGGTGCTTGATTCCGTTGCGATCATCTTGAACAAGTATCCACGCACGCTGTTGGATGTGGATGGCCATACCGACAATACAGGCGATGCAGCCTATAATCAGAGCCTATCAGAACGCCGTGCAGTTTCTGTCGCAAGATACCTAAACTCACGTCAGGTTGATTCCCGTCGCTTGCGTATCATTGGCTTTGGCGAATCCCGGCCGATTGCAGATAATGCGTCTGAGGGTGGACGTGCTGCAAACAGACGGGTGGAAATTCGTATTTCACCGCTGACCTAACAGGCTCGGAGCATCTGCGGTAAGGGCTGAGTAGGCTACTCCGCGCACAAAGATGTGTAATTAAATTTATTGAAGCAACATGGCGGTTTTGATACCGCCATATTCATTTGGTGGAGTCTTTTTGCATGTCTGATCGCAGAATTGAAATTTCCTTGTTTATTATCCGGGTGACAGCGGCTATCTTTCTTGGCCTTTGGGCAAGTTTGAAGTTTTACCGTCCGGAATGGACCGAGAATATTTTCAAGGGAGCCTATAATCTGTCGTTCGTGACTGCCGATTATGCATTCTTTCTAGGAATCATACAGATATCAATTGTGTTGCTATTTGCTATTGGTGCTTTCAGGTTCTGGACTTACGGCTTAATGATGCTGATGTCTGCTGCCGGTGTTTTGGGGTCTTTGCCTTCACTGATAGAATATACCAATTACCCAAAAAACCTGATGCTAACCTCTATCCCGACACTTGGGGCCTTGATTGCACTTTTTTTACTGCGTGACCTCGACAATCTCTTATCTGTTTCTGCGAAACGCAGAAAAACTTGATTGCTTTAGCGGGCGCAAGCGGTCTGAAAAAATACAGCCTTAAATGTCGTAAGAACCAAACTAGAAAAAACGGGCGACTTTCATTTTCCGTTTAGATATTTAACGCGCGCACGATGATACGGCTGAAGAGCCTGTGATTATCCCCAATACAAAATTTGTTCAGCGGATACATAATGATCGTTTTAGCCGGTGTTGGTCTGCGCACAAGTTGAACCCAGATTGGCCTGTAGGATTGGAAGTGTATTGCGTTGTCAATGAAACTTCTTTGAATGAAGCCGTTGATAATATATCGCAGCTTATTTGGATGATTTCTGCTCGATCAGATAAAGACAACCAAAATACCTGTGCTCAGGCACGTTAAGTCGCATTGAACGAGTATTCATGAATGCATTAAATCAGATAAGTGGCGACTGTTTTTGTGTCATTTGATCGTCACATTTTTCGTGCCATAAGGTCCTGAATTCCAAATCTGCGGACCACAGAAATTTATTAAGGGATTTGCTTGATGCTGAGTTCTTTATCAACCGATGATACAATCGAGTTCACTTATTCAACTCCTTACGATTCCTTGCCGAAGCGCAGCATCATCAAAGCGATTGAAGCGGTTGGCGGACAAAGGCGTTTAAGAGGCTTGTACGAACAATTTTTAGGTGAAGACTACGAAAGTTACGACTTTTTCCAGGCTGCAGTTGAACTGTTGCAATTGGACATTCAAGCAGATGAAACGCGTCTCGCCAAAGTGCCTAAAGAAGGCCCCGTGGTGTTTATCGCAAATCATCCCTACGGCGTTTTGGATGGAATAGTTCTAACCTGGCTGGCGCGAAAAGCGAGACCTGACGTAAAAGTTATGGCCAACCATGTATTGTGTCAGGCACCGGATTCAAAAGGCAGTCTGTTGCCTGTTGATTTTTCTGGGACGCCTACCGCCCGGGATACCAATATAATGACACGGAAAACTGCGATTGAGACCCTGGGACATGGTGGGGCCGTTGGAATATTTCCAGCCGGTGGTGTGGGAGCAAGTGAAAAGCCACTTAAAGGCCCAGCACTAGATACAGCCTGGCATCCGTTTGCTGCAAAAATGATCAAGATGACCGGGGCAACCGTAATTCCAGTATTTTTCAGTGGTCAGAACTCTAGATTGTTTCAGATGGTGAGCCATTACAGTTCAACCCTGCGTCTAGCCTTGTTTTTCTATGAAACAGCAAGACGGATCGGCAGCGAGGTTGAGTTTGCTGTCGGTGAACCAATTACTCCGCAAGAAATAGCAGGATTTTCCGATAGAAAAGAACTTATCCGGACGCTACGAATGCGGACGTTCAGTCTGGCTGCAAACCTCAACCAACCCAAGAATGGTTACCCCCAATACGATAAGGAATTCACCTTTCCCGATCGGGTGAAATTCTAACAACGATCAAATTGCTGATATCAAGGCGTTAGCCAATAACCTCACCATCCTCTTTGGTAAAACTCTCAGGTGGGTTTTCCAGCAGCTCGTATACTGTTTCTGAAGGTCTGCAAAGGCGCACCCCTTTGTGGGATGCAACAATCGGCCGGTTTACTAGAACTGGATGTTCAATCATCGCCATTAGGATGGTCTCATCAGAAACACCCGCCTCCAAAAGACCCATTTCCTGCGCCGGGGATTTGGTCTCACGCAGTGCTTCGCGTGGGGTCAGCCCGGCAGCAGCAAACAATGCGAGTAATTGCGGGCGGGTCCATCCGGAACTGAGATAGTCTATGATGACGGGTTCCTCGCCACTTTGGCGAATGATCTCGATGGTGTTTCGGGAAGTCCCGCAGTTTGGGTTATGATGAACAACAATGGTCATGATTTATCTTTCAATGGAAAACTGCCAACGGCAATAGACCCATGCGCAAACAGCTCCAGTAAATTGAGCGATGATAAACGGAACAACGTCTGACGGTTGTATGCCTGCAAATGTGTTGGATAACCCCCGAGCAATCGTCACAGCTGGATTGGCGAATGAGGTTGATGCGGTAAACCAGTATGCAGCGGTTATATATAGACCGACTGCCACAGGAACGGAGTCGGGTTTAAATCGCAGCGTTCCAAAAATAGTCAGTACCAGCCCAAATGTTGCGACAATCTCGGCAAACCATTGCGCAGGACCGGAGCGTACTTTTTCCGAGAATTGAAATATATCAAGATCAAACATCATATGGGCTGCCCAAACCCCGAGGATGCCACCCAAGATCTGAACTACTATATATGCCAAGCTGTCGCGTGAGGAAATTTCTTTGCGTAACGCAAAGGCAAGTGTGACGGCCGGATTAAAATGTGCACCAGAAACCGGCCCAAAGAGGGTGATCAATACAATAAGAATTGCGCCGGTTGGGATCGTGTTACCCAAAAGTGCAATGGCAACGTTACCACCAGCAAGCGCTTCGGCCATGATGCCCGATCCCACGACAGTCGCCAAAAGGAACGCAGTGCCGGTAAACTCTGCCACGAGGCATTTGGGAAACTCATAGGTCATCGTAATAGTGCTTTTCTTCAGTCGATAATTTCAACGCCTTAAGAACCATACATGACAAACACATGACAAACTGAATTCGCAGACTTAGATTGTAATGAAAACCCTGATTATAGGGCCAGAAACTCAGGATGGGGAAGGACCCAATGAGCGAAAGTGGCAAAAGAGCATGTCTCGTAATTGGTGCAGGGGATGCAACTGGCGGTGCAATCGCTCGGCGATTTGCTCAAGAAGGATATGTAGTAGTGCCGGTCAGGCGCAAACTGGAACACTTAGAAGAACTTACCCAAACAATCCTCAAAGAAGGTGGTGACGTTGTACCAATCGGGTGTGATGCACGCGAAGAAGATCAGATGATCGCACTCTTCAACAGGATTGAAGAAAAAATTGCTCCGCTTGATGTTGTGGTTTTTAATATTGGCGCGAACGCTCGCTTTGCCTTTGATGAAATTGAAATTCGTAAGTTTCGTAAAATCTGGGAACTTGCTTGTTATGCTGGGTTTTTGACCTGTCGTGAAGCCGTTCGGCATATGGCACCGCGTGGCAAGGGAAGCATTTTAGTAACCGGCGCCTCTGCCAGTATGAAAGGATATGCCGGTGGCGCAGCTTTTGCCAGCGCCAAATTTGCCTTGCGTGGCATGACCCAATCACTTGCGCGCGAATGTTGGCCAAAGGGCATTCATGTGGCCCATTTCATCATTGATGGCGCGATTGATACCGAATTCATCAGGGAATTCTGGCCCAAAGCTTATGCGAAAAAAGATCAGGCTGGAATTCTTGATCCAATGCACATTGCAGAAAATTATTGGCAGGTTCATAATCAGCCGCGCGATGCCTGGACCTTTGAAATGGACCTGCGCCCCTGGATGGAGACTTTTTAATGACTAAATCTGTTGAATTCTTCTTCGATGTTGTAAGCCCGGCAAGTTATCTTGCATGGACACAAATGCCTAAACTTGCCAAAGAAACGGGTGCTGAAATTATTTACCGTCCATTCTTTCTACCAGGTGTGTTTGAAAAAGCCGGTAGCAGCACGCCGATTACGATTCCGAATAAGGGTAAATGGGTGTTTCGCGATCTAAACCGCTGGGCAAAGAAATACGATGTTCCGTTTAATATGAATGATCGTTTTCCCCTAAGTTCCGTTTATGCCATGCGCGGACTAAACAATTTTCGCGATGGGCAAGCAGTTAGAGCACTAGGCGATGGTTTCTTTGATGCAATGTGGGTCAATAATCAGGATATAAATGATCCCGCTATTGTTACTAAAATTTGCTCAGATGCAGGAATTGATCCACTTGAGTATCAGGAAAAATTGCAAGACCCGGCCAACAAGAAAGCCTTGATAGAAGTAACCAAAGAGGCCGTAGAGCGCGGTGTATTCGGAGCTCCGACGTTCTTCGTTGGCAAGATGATGCATTGGGGGCAGGATCGATTGGATTTTGTGCGCGAAGATGCCATGGCATGACCACGGATAGAAGGCTCGACTCTTCTCCGTTTACATGCCAATGCATGCGTCATGAGCAAGTTGGAATTCATAAAAGTATGCGGTCTTTCTACGGTCGATGCCATCGATGCAGTGATTGAAGGGCGCGCTACGCATGCCGGATTTATCTTTTTCGAAAAAAGCCCACGCCATGTTTCTCTGGAAAAGGCGCGTGCCCTGTTTGACCATGCAAAGAACCGTATTTTACGCGTCGCTGTAACGGTAGATGCAGAAGATCAGTTTCTGGAGGATCTAACTACATCCACGGATCCTGACTTCTTGCAATTGCATGGCTCAGAATCACTCGATCAAGTGCAAAAAATCAAGCAGCGTTTCGGTCTTCCAATCATAAAAGTCTTTTCCGTGCATACTTCAGATGATCTGGAAAAAGCCAGGCCCTATTTCGGCGTTGCTGACCATATTATGTTCGATGCGAAGGCGCCTAAAGGCTCAGAAATTCCAGGTGGTAATGGTGTCGCATTTGACTGGAGCCTAATGGACCAATGGCCTACATCTATGCCATACATTCTTTCAGGCGGGCTTAGTGCCCAAAACATTCGTGGTGCCTTAAATCAAACAGGTACAAAGATGATTGACGTTTCTTCCGGGGTCGAATCTTCGCCCGGAGCGAAGGAACCAGATATGATCCACGAATTTCTTGCGGGTTTAAATCAGGATTAAGTAGACGTGAGCAAACCAATAGAACTCAATTCCTATCGTACCGGGCCGGATGAAAGCGGTCATTTCGGAATATTCGGCGGCAGATATGTAGCTGAAACTCTGATGCCTTTGATTCTTGAACTCGAAAAGCATTATGAAGCAATCAAGGATGATGACGCTTTTCATGCAGAACTTACTAATCTAAACACCCACTATACCGGTCGTCCGTCACCGCTTTACTTTGCTGAAGGTCTGACTGAGCATCTTGGTGGCGCGAAGATTTATTTCAAACGCGATGAACTGAACCATACCGGCTCTCACAAGATTAACAATTGTCTTGGTCAGATACTGCTCGCAAGGCGTATGGGCAAGACCCGTATTATTGCTGAAACCGGTGCAGGGCAGCATGGTGTTGCCGCTGCAACTGTAGCTGCGAAATTCGGGTTTCCATGTGTCGTCTATATGGGTGCCACAGACGTTGAGCGTCAAAGCCCGAATGTTTTCAGGATGAAACTGCTGGGTGCAGAGATCATCCCGGTAACCTCTGGTGCTGGAACGCTGAAAGACGCGATGAACGAGGCCCTGCGCGACTGGGTAACCAATGTGGAAGATACCTATTATCTTATCGGCACAGCTGCCGGGCCACATCCTTATCCCGAATTGGTCCGTGATTTCCAGTCAGTGATCGGCAAGGAATGCCGCGAGCAGATTTTGCAAGCAGAAGGAAAACTGCCAGATATGATTTGTGCAGCCGTTGGCGGTGGTTCCAATGCCATTGGTCTCTTCCATCCGTTTCTGGATGACAAAGAGGTTCAGATTGTCGGCGTTGAGGCAGGTGGCCGCGGGCTTACCGGCGAGGAACATTGTGCTTCACTTTCTGCTGGAAAGCCGGGTGTCCTGCATGGCAACCGTACGTTTCTTCTTCAGGATGATGATGGACAAATTTTGGAAGGTCATTCAATCTCGGCAGGGCTTGATTATCCCGGCATCGGACCCGAGCACTCCTGGTTGAAGGACAGCGGCCGCGTTGAGTACGTACCCATCATGGATACCGAAGCACTCGAAGCTTTCCAGCTGCTTTGTAAAACGGAAGGGATTATCCCTGCGCTTGAACCAAGCCATGCCCTGGCAGAGGTTGCAAAACGCGCTCCTACCATGGGTAAGGACCAGGTTATCGTTATGAATTTGTGCGGACGCGGAGACAAGGACGTGTTCACTGTCGGCAAGGCACTCGGATTTAAGATGGAAGTTGAATGACACGCATTGACAATCGCTTTGCCGCGTTAAAGGCGGAAGGAAGACCAGGGCTGGTTACCTTCATTATGGCTGGTGACCCAGATTACGATACCGCGTTAGAAGTATTAAATGGTCTTCCTGGAGCCGGTGCAGATTTGATCGAAATCGGAATGCCGTTTTCTGATCCCATGGCGGATGGCCCTTCAATTCAATTGGCTGGACAACGCGCACTCAAGGGCGGGCAGACGCTCGCAAAAACCATTGAGTTGGTCAGGGCTTTTCGCCAAACTGATGATGATACACCAATCGTTTTGATGGGCTATTACAACCCGATTTATATCTATGGCAACGAACGGTTTCTTGCCGATGCAAAAGCTGCCGGTGTTGACGGATTGATCATTGTGGACGTACCGCCGGAAGCAGATGATGAATTGTGTTTGCCGGCAATGGATCTAGGATTGAATTTCATTCGCTTGGCAACGCCAACAACCGATGCTCAGCGTTTGCCGCGCGTGTTGGAAAATACATCTGGGTTTTTATACTACGTATCGATTACAGGCATCACAGGAGCAGCCGCCCCCGACCCAGACAAAGTAGCTGGTGCTGTTGCGATGATAAAGCAATCGACCAATCTGCCGGTAGCGGTTGGTTTTGGGGTTAAGACTGCTGAACAAGCCGCAGGTATTGGTAGGGGCGCTGATGCAGTAGTTGTCGGTTCAGCCCTGGTAAACGCAATCGCAGAAACGCTGGACGCCGGTGGCAAAGCGACTGCTGGTACGGCCCAATCTGTGCATGGATTGGTGGCTGAACTTGCTTCCGGAGTGCAATCGGTCAGCCATGAAAACGCCGCATAGGATAGTTACCGACACAAATACGAAAATGGGGATTTTGCTATGAACTGGATTACGAGCCTTGTTCGTCCAAAATTTGGGTCGATTTTAAAGCGTGGAGAAATGCCGGATAACCTTTGGGTGAAGTGTCCAGAATCCGGTGAAATGGTTTTCCATAAAGACCTCGATGCCAATATGGGTGTTGTTCCCAATTCCGGCTACCATATGAAAATTTCTGCGGTGGAGCGTATGAATCAGCTCTTTGACGATGGGAAATTCAACCCCATTGAAATGCCGAAAGTTGCTCAGGATCCCCTGAAATTTAGAGATAAATCCCGATACATCGATAAATTACGCGATGCGCGCAAGAAAACCGGAATGGAAGATTCCATATTGGCTGCAAGGGGAAAAGTCGAAGAACTCGACATGATCGCTGTTGTACACGAAATGCAGTTTATCGGTGGTTCACTCGGGATGGCGGCAGGCGAGATGATCATCAAGGCAATGCAAGAGGCTGCAGATACAAAAACCCCATTGGTGCTTTTTGCTGCATCCGGAGGTGCGCGCATGCAGGAAGGTATCCTGTCGCTTATGCAATTACCCCGCACAACAGTCGCAGTTCAGCGAATGAAAGATGCAAATGTACCGTATATTGTCGTACTCACCAACCCAACGACTGGCGGCGTTTCTGCATCTTACGCAATGCTAGGTGATGTCCATATAGCCGAGCCGGGTGCTGTGATTGGCTTTGCAGGTAGGCGTGTAATTGAGGGGACAATTCGCGAAAAACTACCAGATGATTTCCAGACATCTGAATATCTGCTTGAGCATGGCATGGTTGATATGATTGTCAGCCGTCTAGAATTGAAACAGACAATTTCGAAAATCGTCCGCTTGTTGCTCAACCTTCCACCATTTAAGTTACCGGAAATGCAATTGGAAGATAACCCAGCTGAAGATTCAGAAACTTCAGATGCATCAGATGATGACACGGCAGTAAATGCCGAAACAGACGCGGTTGTAGAAACAAAACAAGAAGCCTGACCGCCAGTCGGAACAACAAGTGTCACGCGTTCAATCCCTGATCGATAAACTGTCGCAACATCACCCGAAGGGGTTTGATCTGTCGTTGGATCGCATTCTTGTTCTGCTTGAAAAACTGGGCAATCCCCAACACAAAATTCCATCTGCATTTCATGTTGCAGGCACCAATGGCAAAGGGTCAACAATTGCGTTCCTTCGAGCGATTTTGGAAGCTGGCGAAAAATCCGTTCATGTTCATACTTCGCCGCATCTGGTTCGATGGAATGAACGCTACCGCCTCGCTGGAAATCTGGTAGACGATGACCGGCTGAGCGATGCAATTGAGCGTGTTGCAGCGGCAAATGGCCGTCAGTCGGCTACGGTTTTTGAACTGCTTTCTGCGGTCATGTTTGTTTTGTTCAGCGAGCATAAAGCTGACCATTCATTGGTTGAGGTTGGGTTGGGAGGGCGGCTTGATGCAACCAACGTGATAGACCGCCCACTTGTTTCGCTGATCACGCCCATCTCCATGGATCATCAGGCCTATCTAGGCGATACGATTGAAAAAATTGCAGCTGAAAAAGGTGGCATTATCAAGCAGGACGGCATGGTTGTAGTCGCGCGACAGGAAGACAGTGTCCGCGATGTTTTGGACGAAATTTCCCGAACGCAAAGGGCGCAATGCTTGTTTTCCGGCCAGGACTTTGATGCCTATGCCGATCAGGGACGCCTGGTATTTCAAGACGAAAACGGGCTGATGGACTTGCCAATGCCTGCATTACGCGGTGAGCACCAGATTGAAAATGCTGCCCTCGCCATCGCAGCTATCCGAATGGCTGATTGTAAACTGGCCGACAACGCCTTTGATAAAGCTATGACTACTGTCACCTGGCCTGGTCGCATGGAACGATTACAAGATGGCAAGCTCACTGATCGTCTATCCAATGCAGATATCTGGATTGACGGCGGGCATAATCCCTCTGCAGGTCTAGCTATTGCTGCTGAAATTATAAAGATGAACACTGTTGCTCCGCGCAAAACACTAATGATTTGCGGCATGATCAACACGAAAGAGCCAAGCGGCTTTTTTGCCCCATTCAGTCAGATTGAGGCAGAAGTGATTACGGTACCTGTCGCTATGAGTGAGGCTGGAATCCCTCCACAACAGCTTTCGGAGGTTGCGGTTTCATGCGGTTTGCATTCAACGCCTGCGAACAGTCTGGAAGACGGTATTGCCAATGCGGCGCGAAGGCTCAGCCGGCAAAGGGATCTACGCATTTTGTTCTGCGGTTCACTTTATATGGTGGGTGAAGTTTTGGAAAAGAACGAAACCTTGCCACAATAATCCCTGCAATAGCATCACAAAAAACCCGGCTTTAAGCCGGGTTATAAAATACCTATCGAAGAGCAATCAGGATGCTTCTTTAATCCAGTCAACAAGTTGATTTTTAGGTTTTGCACCTACTTGCATGGAGGCAGGTTCGCCATTCTTGAATAAAACCAGTGTTGGAATGGAACGCACGCCATACTTTGCAGCGATATCTGGGTTTTCGTCAATATTGACCTTGGTAATTTTCACCTGGCCGTCCATTTCGTTCGAAATTTCTTCAAGGCTTGGGCCGATAGCCTTACATGGCCCACACCATTCTGCCCAAAAGTCCACAACGACCGGCACGTCAGAACCAAGTACGTCAGATTGAAAATTTTCCATGTCTACTTTTTGAGTGGCCATAAGAGCCTCCTTAGAAATCGTTTGGGAGAATATTCTGCCCTTTTCGAACCTTAAAGTAGGAAGTGCAGGGGCGCGGGTCAAGCACAGTCAAATCTTCTTGATCTGCTTTACAGCCGTGTCCATCAACGCGTTGGGGATAACCATCAATTGCGGTACATTTGTCCACAATAATGCGCATTCTACGTTCCGGTCGGGATAGATTTGTTGAACTAGTTCGCGATAGAGCGAAAGCTGGGTAATGTATTCTACTGGGGCATTTTGGGGCGAATCAGGTACATCGCGATTCGTTTTATAATCCAGCACAGTGACGCTGTTTTCTGAAACGCAAAGGCGATCAATCTGGCCGGATATCATACGAACGCCGCTTTGGGTTACTAATTTTCCAGCAATCGCAATTTCCGCTTTTGAACCCGTTGAAAAGAAATGTGCGAACTCCTTTGCTTCCAAAATACCCAACACACTGAGCAACACGCTTTCGCGCGCTGATATGCTCCAGTTTGGTGCCTGCCGCTCCAGATAGGCAAGGGCAGTTTCTCTATACGTAGCTGGTTCAAGACCTGGCAAATACTGTAGCAGTTTATGAATGTAGGTACCTCGTTTTAGCGCATATGCAGGATCACTGTCGAAGGTGAGCGTGTCGGGCGAGCGCCTGATCGGTTCTTTTCCCTCTATCAGAGCAAATGCCCCGGCGGGTGATAGCGGCCTTGGTAAGGGTGGTTCAAAGGAAAGTTGCCGATCTGTCCATTCAGGAAGTTCGCAGGGCCTTGTTTCCTCTTCGTCTGCTTCACCAGGTTCTGGGTTTGTGACCGTGTCGAGAAAATTCTCGCTCCACCGCAAGCCAAATTCTTCTCCGATTTCATCCACTAGCGGTTCTGCTTCTGGCTCCAAGGCATCATAAACCAGGCGGTGCCAGTGCTGATCTGCGGGCTCCTTAACACCGCGATAGCCACATACGATCAAACGATCTGCTGCACGGGTCATGCCAACGTATAAAAGACGATGATATTCCTCAGTAGCAGCCTCCTTGATGTCAGACGATATTTCGCGTGTCGCGCTGGTGTGTAGATCGCTATTGGGGAGCCATAAATAACCCTGTTCTGCACCCAAGTTCACATCGAGAACTGATGGACGAAGTTTCTCCGTCCAGACCGCATTGCAGGGATCGACCAGAAACACCACACGCGCTTCAAGTCCCTTTGATGCATGAACGGTCAGGATACGTACTTCATCGCGCTCTAGATCAACTTCGCGCTTGATCTCTTTGTCAGCACTTCGTTGCAAGGCGATAAAGGCTTCAAGTCCAATCTGATTGTCGCGTTCAAATCCGATGGCTTCTTCCAAAAATGCATCCAGCACGTCTTCTGCTTCCGATCCCAAACGAGCAAGAATCTTGTCGCGACCACCAAATGGTCCCAAGAGCCAGGCAAAGAAGTCGAAAACGCTACGCTGTCTTGATTCGCGAATAATTGCATTGACCTGATCAAGCGCTGTTTTCGCCAAATGACCTAGTGGGTTCGCGTCATTTTCACTTGCGTGATTAAGCATTGCGTAGAGGGTGCGGTCTTGCCGGTCAAAACAGAGTTTGAAAAGGTCCTCTTCACACCAACCGAACAACGGTGACTTAAGCACACAAGCCAGGGTCAAATCATCGCGAGGCAGTAATGCCATTTGCCCGATAGCAATGAGATCCTCGATTGCAATATGTTGATTAAGTTGCAAGCGGTCTGCGCCGGCTACCCTTAACTCCATGTCTTTCATCGTCCGGGTAAGCGCAGTAATGAAATGATCACGCTTGCGCACAAGTACCAGAATATCTTTAAACTGAAGCGGCTTTGCCGAACCAGGAAGCGGTTTTCCGATCCACTGCGCAATTTTTTCGCTTATGCGTTTGGCAAGCAATATAGCTGGATCATTACCGCTTAAGTGGTCAATCGCATCGGTCCAACTCTCGACTTTTTTCTGTTGCTCTTTGGCAAACAAGGGCCAGATTTGTACTTCGCCAGGATCATTGCTTCTAATCGAATCATGCACCGGTTTTTCATCAATCTGACTAAGTCCCTTTCGCGCTTGCTGAGATGAAAAAACTTTGTCAACTGCATGCAAAACGTCAGGCGTGGATCGGAAAGAAAGGGTCAGGCGGCTTTCCTTTAAATGTTTGGAAACCCGGGCAGTAGCATCTTTTAGTTCTTTGTTCTGGGAGGCAAACTCCCTAGGGTCCGCCCCTTGAAACGAATATATTGACTGTTTCTCATCACCCACGACAAAGACGGTTCGGTTGATCAATGAAGCAGTTTCACCGGAGTGAAAGTCTTCCGTGATAGCATTGATAATTTTCCACTGTTTGGGACTTGTGTCCTGGGCTTCGTCGACAAGGACATGGTCAATACCACGGTCCAGTTTGTAGCGTACCCAATCGCGAATGTCCGGTCTGTAAAGGAGTGTGTAAGCCTTTTCAATCTGGTCATTAAAATCGATCAGACCCCGCGACCGCTTCAGCAATTCATAACGTTTGATAATCTCGCGCGTGATAGTGAATAGGTCTTCCGAAGCAGCCAGCAACTGCAACGTCTTTACCTGGTCAAGGGTTGAGAGCATCGCGCCTGCGCAGATTTGCAAAATTTCGGTAGCAGAGGGTTGTAAATCACTAACGAATTTGGTTGCAAAAGATTTTCTTGGTGTATCTTTCTGGGTTAAAAGTGCTGCTCTTAGACTATCAAACCGCTGATTCACGGGTTGAAGATGATCAAGATAAATGCCCAGAGCGGCAGCCAGTTTTTGATCGGTCTGTTTGCCACTCTCACTTGCAATTGACGCAATTGATTGAAGATCGGATGTGATCTCAGACAGGGAAAACACAAATATTTCCAACAAGCCTGTTTCAGTCTCGTTCTCATCAAGACCAAAACTCAAACGCAGTGCCTTCAAAATTTCAGTGTCTTCTTTATCTTCAACCCATGTCGAAAATTTCGAGCGACTTGCCACTAGCTCGCTTATTGCATTGTCGATGGTAAGATCAGCTGCCACGGATGAAAGGCGTGCATAAATCCCATCAATATCTAATCCATCAACTTGACCGGAGAGGACATGAGCACGGGCCTCCTCTAGCAAATTGGCCTGGTCGGTATCTTGTATCGTGGTAAAGTGACCTGGAACATTTGCCTCTATCGGAAACTGATGAAGTAGCGATTCGCAATAGGCGTGAATGGTTAGAATTTTTAGTCCGCCCGGTGTATCAAGTGCACGTGTAAACAGTTCCCGAGCCCTGTTTCGTTCCGTGGTTGTAGGGCTTGAGCCTGACAGGTCCTTGATAGCTATGTCCAGATCCGCGTCCTCCATCATCGTCCAGCCGCTCAGCGTTTCAAAAACACGCGCTTTCATGTTTGCAGCAGCAGCCTTGGTGAAAGTCAGACATAAAATACGATCTGGCGCACTACCGGCGAGCATCAAGCGGATCACGCGTTGGGTCAGAACATGGGTCTTACCGGAACCGGCATTTGCAGAAACCCATGCAGAGACCGAAGGATCAGATGCATTGAATTGCTCATCAAGTGTTGACTGAGGTATTTTAAACTTCGCTGTCATCTGCCTCCCCAAAAGACCATTCGCGTGTTCGCGCCAGATGGTCATAGTCGCCGGATATATCGCCTTCTTTAAAAGGTGCCCGGCGGGATAAATAACCGGTTTCGGCTTGTTGGAAATGCGTGAATAATTGTCCAAGACTAACCCGTGCATTCGACATTGCGGTTGTAATGTCGATATTGTCTTTCTTATTTTGCAAGCTGGCCTGACCAAAATTCTTGTCATTGCGCAAACGCAAGAAGAAAAGGTCTTTGATTAAATTATCGGACTGTTGTGAGAAGCCACCCTGCGCTGCGATAACACCCTCCAAAGCCAGTTGTGGTGATAAGGTCAGCGCCTGCTGAATAGATGGACTAAGTCCGGTCTTGTAGTCCAGGATATTAAGTTCACCATTGGACAATTCATCAATACGGTCGGCGCGAGCATACAAGCGGAAGGCTCCCTCAAACAGATCAGTCGTGCCGGCTACTTCCTTGTGGATGGATGTGACCGGATTATCTTTAAGATATCCGCTCTCCCAATCAATGAAACGGATCGCGGTTTCCCTGAACCGATTAAGCCAAACCCGTTCTATATCTGCCGGCAACTGCTCTGAACTGATGATTTCTTCTGCAATATCCGACAGGTTTTGCAAACGGTCATTTGCGGGAAGTGATGTATTTCCAGTTGCAACATATTCTTCCATAATGGCGTGATAAACCGTTCCCTTCAAAAGCGGATCAGGTTCTCGTTCGAGTGGATCGAGCGGACGTAGTTTCAAGATGCGCTTTGCATACAGCGCGTAGGGATCACGTATCCAGGTTTCGATATCTGTAACTGGCAGGGCCGTAGGACGGATTTCAATCGGTGGTGTTGGGTAGGGTCGTTGTGTACGGCGTTGATTGGCCTGCTGCTTGTCTAGCAGATTTGCCCACGCAAGGTATCGATCACCCCGCCGGGTAATATCTTCGGTGTTTTTCTCTCCAATGATAGCATTTAATCGCTGTATCCAGCGGGAAGGGATTGTTGGTGCTTTATCAACGCGTTGTGAGCGCGTGAAAAAGACTTCTTCCTTTGTCGCAAGTTGCTGGAAGTCATGCGCGGCGAGCCCGGTCGAACGCTCTGGAAGCGGGAGGCCCAATTCTGCTCGCATGACTCGATTTAAAAAAGCATCATTCCTGGTTGATTGTGGCCAAGTACCCTCGTTAAGCCCGGCGAGAATAACCCGGTCATGCTGAAGCAAACGAACCTCAAGCGGGCCATAAATCTGCAATCGCGGATGCTGAACCGCTCGGCTTCGAACTGTAACCGGTTCAATCAGTGCATCAAATACTGCCGGAAACTCTGTCGGTGAAAGCGTATACAGAACATTTTCAGCTTCTAAGAGACTCTCCAAAAGGGTGAGAATTTCTTCATACCCTTCTTGGGCCGAGATCGCCAAAAGCCCCTCATCATCCGTAGTAATCTGCGCGATACACTTCAGCAGGCTCCTTACCATAACGGACAATGGCAGGTGAGATCCAGTTCCTGTGCCTTCGAGCAAATGGATTACAGCCTTGTCAAATGTCAGCGCGTGAGCATGGGCAAGATTGTAATCCTTGTCCGTTGATAGTTCAGGATCTTCTGTATTGCAGCCCTGGTGGTTTTCGAGAAACGAAGCCAGTTTTCCCGGTTCTGGACTGTGAATAGAGCCGCGTAAAACGTGACGCTCAATCCATTCACCAATCGGTAGGCTTAAATCAGATTTTAGGCCACACACACAATATTCTGACTTTAAAATGCTGGTGAGTTTGGTTCGGCTTGTCTCTGCAAAACAATAGTGCATCAACTGTCGGATAAACTTTCCGACTGCGGTATTTTTCAATGGACGCCCTGCGGTATCATCGATCACGATACCGAACCGCTCAAGCTCGACACTTACCCTTCGAGCAAGGTTACGGTCAGGGGTCACAAGCGCGATGGTTTTGTCTGGCACTTCCAACGCTTCGCGCATGATCAGTGCGATAGCCAAAGCTTCCTGGCGTTCATTTCCCGCATTAATGAGATTGATATTCTGTAATGCTTGATTGAGTTGGGCAACACCCAACTCAGAAACTTCCTTTCTCCAACCGGTGGCGAAGCTCGGCAAGGATTGAGAAATTCCGATTAGCCGGCTGCGCGCGTTGGCAGTTGTTGATTGATTGCCAATTTCCTGAACTGTGTCACGATCTGTCCCAAGCAATCTTAACAGCCGTGCAAGACCAAATTGCGGATGGCTTTCTCCGGCCGTATCGCCATTATCACTTGCGACTAAAAGCATCTTCCACTGGTCGGGCGAAATAGAAAAATCAATTCCGGGTAGAACGATTGCGCCGTCTGACAAACCCGCAACTGCCTTTAATAGCCTCGCTGTCATAGGAATTGATCCAGTGGAACCAGCAACAATTACAGGTCCTTTATTTTTGCCACTGCGATAAAATTCGATGCGTTCTTCAAACAGCTTTCGCTCAACAATGGATGGATCAATTTTGCCGCTTTCTGAAAGGATAAGTGGCCAATGTTCCATTATAATATTCAAGAACCTGCTGGTCAGCTGCCACCACTGCGCATGTTCATCCGGGATAATATTCTGGACCGTTGCCCAGGAAATTTCCTCGCGTGTGAGTTCTGAGAAAAGGTGAGCAAGATCATTGGTAAGTCGCAGCGCATCAGCCTGTGAAGCGGGTAGAAAAATATCTTCCCCATTTAGCAAAGCTCTTTCATCAGAATTAAGTGAATTTGCCCACGTGAAAACGAGCTGTGCCAGCTGCAACTTGCGTTCCATTTCACCAGCGGCATATTCAGTCAAAAGCTGATTGGTTGTATCGGGTGAAAGGCCGAACTGTTCATCGCCAACATCACCAAGGGTACGAATGTCAGGCAACAATAAAGCAGCGCCGCCTGCTGCATCGATAAATCTGTTTGTTATCTCTCTCGCGGCCCGGCGGTTTGGAACAAAAATCGTTGTGTCAGCCAATGCTACTGCGGCGGTCGTTGTGTCCAAGTCTGAGGGCCTGATGGTTTTGCTAAGCAATTCGCCGGAAACAAGTTTGTCGACAAGCGTACCAAGAAAATCGCAACCAGGCGCAACTGAAAACAGATTTCCAGCCAGCGGTTTTTCTAACCTTTTCGTGGATTCGTAGTCGGTGATTTCAGGCACTCCCCGTGCCCGAAATTATGACTTTCAGGCAGCGCTTCTAGCGATTGCTTCTTCTGCTTCACGAATCGCATCTGGTGTTCCCACATGCAACCAGAGACCTTCAAGAGGTAACCCGAATAGGCGCTGATGTTCAATAGCTTCGTCAAACTGTCGATTGATGGAAGATATGCCTGCCGCCGTATCAGCAAAAATTTTAGGATCAAGGATAGCTGCGCCGGAATAGGCAAAGGCTGCAACCTCTCCCTCGCCACGACGGGTAAGTCTGGCATCGGCATTCATATGAAAATCGCCCTTGGAGCCAAATCCAACCGCGGTAGACATGCCCGCAAGTAACAGCAGAATATCCATTTGCTTACGATCCCACAAAGCGGCCATGCGCAGCAGATTTGGTTTGAACCCTTCTACCCAAAATGAGTCTGCGTTCAGAAGATAAAATGGCTGATCGCCCAATTTAGGCAGGGCTTTGATAATGCCGCCGGCTGAATCCAATAATCCGTCACGCTCATCTGAAATCTCGACATTGAGATCTGAAACCGTCTCCAGATGGCGTACGATCTGGTCTGCATGGTAATGCACATTAACGACAACATCTTTGACGCCAGCCCGACGTACAGCATCAAGCGCATGGTCGAGCAAGGCCTTACCGTAAACCCGCACAAGAGGCTTTGGCATTGTATCTGTAATCGGCCGCATTCGTGTTCCAAGGCCAGCAGCAAGGATCATCGCTTTTGCCGGAGTATCTAAAACGGGAAAATCCAGCAAAACACTGTCTTGCGTCATTTTCGTTCTCCTAATCATCCAATTCTAACAAAAATCGCAAATAAATTGGCATAAACAAACTGATTCGATTTATTTCACTCTGTTATGACACAATGAGTGTTACAGTTCGATTACACTTTTCAGCCATTTTTGATAATCCGAAAGCACCGGATGTTGTAGGGAGCGGCGCAGATATTCCTCGATTCTGGGAATATTTTTTCGATAGTTTGGTTTTCCATCCCGTAAATCAAGCCGCACAAAAATGCCCAGAACCTTGGTTGCCCGCTGGGCCGCCATAATCGCATAGCCGGTTCTGAATGCTTCCTCATCAAAACCTGCATAATCTAAATTTCCTAGTTCAATGTAGTAATTGATAAGTTCGCTCTCGAGCCGTTCGGAAACATCTACGCGTGCATCTTGGGCCAAAGAAGCAACGTCATAGGCTGTAGGTCCAACCACGGCATCCTGAAAGTCAATCAGACCGATCCGATCAAGCCCTTTTGCCCCTTCGCGCCAGATTATATTGGGCGAATGAAAATCCCTGAGAACCAGGGTTTTGGGTTGATCTTCAACGATTTTGAATAGGTCTTGCCAGATTACTTCAAAATCCTGCTTTGCCTGTTGGCTTATCGGTTCATTGGACTGGTCCGGTGCGTACCAGTCCAATAGCAATTCCACTTCAGTTAAAATGGCTTCTTTGTCGTATGCCGGAATGATATGGTTTTCGCCGGTTACCAATTGAACCTGATCAGGCAATGTGCACGCATGGAGCGCGTTTAGAAATTCAATTGATCCTCTGTAGCGATCCGGGATCGGTTGTTGATCGGCATCGATAATTAGATCAGCGCCAAGATTTTCAATTAGTAACAAACCGCTGGATAAATTCATCGCAGGAATTTCAGGTGCCCGAAAACCCATTTCACACAACAGCTGATCAATTGCTACGAACGCCTTAACATCTTCAGCAAGATGTACAATTTTCGAATATGGCTTTCCGTGTTTGATCGGTGGTCCGTCGGTCATGGCAGGCGCATTCATCAATAAAAGCGCATCGCCTGAAGTGCCGATTGTTTCATAACTGCGGGTGGAAGCGTCTCCCGTGAGGTTTTTGCGCTTTGCATTCTCCCAACCATTTTCATTAAGAAAGGAGCGAATTTCCAACGACCTTTTGATGCGTTTTAATAGGTCTGGGTTTCCTTCAAATGCAAACTGACGCTCGTTTTCACCGGAAATTTTAATTGCAATTTGAACAGCATTATCGGGCAAGCTCTCAAAACCAAGCTCGGCCCATTCCATTAAAATGCTACCTTCTTGCAGTGCGTCTTCCCATCCAAGTTCATCAATTTCCTGGGAATCGGTTAAACGGTAGAGATCAAAATGCGCAATTTTTGGAGAAGTTTCATAGGTGTTGCACAAAGTGTAACTGGGGCTTGGCACCTCTAGAACAGAGTTTTGTGCAAGATAACGAATTATGCTTCGCGACAACGAGGATTTGCCCGCACCCAGATCACCGGAAAGTGCTATGAAATCACCGGCACGTAAAATAAGGGCAATATCGGCCCCAAGCTGGGCAGTTTGATCTTCAGACTGGGTTGTTATCCTAATGCTATCAGGCAGCACTCGCCACACCATCTGGTTCACTATCGGTTTGATTTGATGAGTGCGGTTTTACCGGGATACGGCACAGGAAACAGGTCCCGGCGTCAGAAGTTTTCTCGACCATCACTTCTCCGCCATGCATTGTTACAAAGCTGCGTACAATTGAAAGGCCCAATCCGGCTCCACGCTGGTTTCCGTCTGCAGCACGGGTTTCAAACCGTTCGAAAATAATTCTGAGTTCATTTTCTGGAATACCGGGCCCCTGATCTTCAATCCGGATTTCGTGATATTCATCTTTACGTTCCGCTGAAAGGATGATGGCGCCATGGTCTGGTGAAAAATTAATAGCGTTCGACAATAGGTTGCGAATTACTTGAGGAAGACGGATCGAATCTGCAATTATCGTCTGGCTACTTTCATCGATATTCACAAAGGTTTTGAGATGCCGGGCGTTGATTGCATCTTCCAAATCTTCAAACGCTTGGTTTGCGATCGCTGCAAAATCAATCGGCTCATATTCCAAGACCATAGTGCCGGCATCGATTGAAGCAAGATCAAGAATATCATCCACAATCGCCCTCAAGACTGATGCAGAGAGATTAATATGAGAAACATATTCGCTTTGTTTTTCATTCATTGCACCGGTAACACCACTTGTAAGCAACTCACCAAAGCCTGCAATATTGGTAAGCGGTGCTCGCAATTCATAAGATACATGTTGAATGAATTTGCTTTTGAGCTGATCGGAGGCTTCGAGCGCTTCTGCGCGCTCACGCAAAGCCTTTTCGAAATCCACATTTGCAGTAATATCAGCAAGCGTCAGCATGGATTGCCCTTCTGGAAGGGGCACGAGAGAATATTGCAATGTTCTTCCGTCTTCCAGTTTCATACGGCCTTCAATTTCATCCCGGATGTCGTCAAACCCGGTAATGCGTCCGAGAATCGCCTCTAAATCTCCCCGATTATTGGTAATCGGCTGCCAGGATTCGATGATGGAGGCGATGTGTAAATCTTCCTGTACCGTAATGCCGATTCCCTGCCACAAAGCTTCAAGAGCAGGGTTAAACAGCTTCAGTTGCCCATTGGAGCCAAACACAGCAACCGCCTCATTGAGGTGGTCAAGTGTTTCGCCCTGAACGCGCATCAATGCATTAAGGTTGCTCTCCAAAGCCAATCGTTCGGTCACATTTTCAAAAATCCAGGTGCTTCCCCCTTGGTTTCGTGGACTTGAGACAACACGAATTGTTTGGCCATCAAGCAGATGCCACCACTCTTCAGTTGGTTCAATTGCGGTGTAGATTGTCATTTGGCCATCAAGCCATTTTCGCCAATCAGGATGTTCAGGCAATAATTTGCCTTCACGCATTGCGTTCAGCACTTCTTCATTTGACGGCCGGCTATCGAGAAAGGGGGCTTCCAATTTCCATAGGTGTTGAAAGCCGCTATTGTAGAAAATCAGCTTTTGGGAACGGTCAAAAATTGCAACCGCTGTAGCAAGCTGATCCAGCATGCGCGAGTGGCTTTCATTCGACTCTTCCAATGTGCGCACTGCATCATCAACATCGCTTTTGTCGATGGCCATGCCTGCACTACCGCTTTCAGATGCGATGCTGAAGACTTCAAGCTTCTTGCGATCTCCTGCAACAGTTGCAGGGATAAGTTTTTGAAACAAAGCGTCTTCGTCTAGGTTTTTCTGTATCTTGGCACGTTCGTCAGTATCAAACAGATCCAGGTTGGATTTTACAACATCTTTGGAATTTTCAATTTCCAATGCGCCTGCGTAGGAATGATTTACCCAGACTAGCTTGCCGTTTTGATCTTTCAACCAGAATGGCATTGGTAATTTGTCCAGCAAAGATTCTATCTTCTGAAAGCTGTTGCTCAGCTTTTCAAAATCGCTTTGTAACTGTGCATGTTCTTCGCGTAACCCGACTAGATCGCGCATTTTTATATAGGCGTGATTGCCAGATGTACGGCCGGTTACCTCCAGCAATCCGCCACCTTTTGAACGCAGTAACGCATCGAAAGTGGTCGCATTTATGCGAAGATTTCTCACCTGAGAATCAAACACAGAGAAATGGTCCGGGTCGACCCAATTTCTAAAGTTTAAAAATTGTTCCTTGTTTTCTGGTGCACCGGTTGACGGTGGCAGATTGCCAAGGACGCTTGGGTTTTCCTCTTCACCATTCCAAACAATAATCCGTTGATCGCTTGTCGTCACAAGTGCTGCGTTTCGGTCATTCGAAACACGAAGATCTGCCAGTGCTGATTTAAGGTTTTGATTGGTAGAAGTTACTCTTACACGCTCTCGAATGAGCCAGAATGCAGAGAGCAATGCAAAGCTCATCGCACCGCCAAATATCGAAACCATCAAAATGTCGTTTGAGCTCAGCGAATTTGGAAGCAGGCTGGAAGAAGAGGGAAACGGAACACCTTCATTTGCTACTGCATTGTCTATAGAAAAGGCAAATGCGGTAAACAGACCTGACAAAGCTTTGCAGCAAGATGAGAGACCGGCAGATGAATTGCGGCATGCAAGCGAAATCCGTTTTATAATTCCTGCGCTGTTGCCTTGCACCATAGAACCCTTTTTTGACGGCCAAATTGTCCACCGACTTACTAAAAAGTCTGTTGTGGCATGTCTTTGGTCCTATTGCCGCTTGAACCTTTAGACTACCCGCCTGCAAATTCTGATGAATTCAGAATAAAAGTGATTCGTTTGACTTTACTCAATTTGCGAATCTGCAGGAAGACGTACGCATAAAAAAACTGCCAGTGCGAAACACTGACAGTTAAACGTATTATTCATAAAGGTTAATAAAGTTCTACCAGCCCAAGTCTGTGACCCAAGCCGAAATGAGAACCTTAGTAGCGATAATGTTCCGGTTTGAACGGACCATCCGTCTGAACACCGATATAGTCGGCTTGATCTTCTGAAAGTTCCGTCAGCTTCACACCGATTTTATCCAAGTGAAGACGTGCAACTTTTTCATCAAGATGCTTGGGCAGAACATACACGTCGTTCTTGTAGTTTTCTCCCTTGCTCCACAATTCGATTTGAGCAAGCACCTGATTAGTAAACGATGCTGACATCACGAAAGAAGGGTGGCCGGTAGCATTACCCAGGTTTAACAAACGACCTTCAGAAAGAAGGATCATACGATTGCCTGAAGGCATCTCGATCATATCAACCTGATCTTTAATGTTAGTCCATTTATGGTTCTTAAGGCTTGCAACCTGAATTTCATTGTCAAAGTGGCCGATGTTTCCAACAATCGCCATATCTTTCATCCCGCGCATATGTTCGATGCGGATAACGTCTTTGTTGCCAGTTGTTGTAATGAAGATATCTGCATTGCTCAGGCTGTCTTCCAAAGTCGTAACTTCAAATCCGTCCATTGCAGCTTGTAGGGCGCAAATCGGATCAACTTCTGTGACTTTCACGCGAGCACCGGCGCCACGTAAAGAAGCAGCTGAACCTTTGCCAACATCGCCGTATCCGCAAACAACTGCGGTTTTACCAGCCATCATGGTGTCGGTTGCACGGCGGATACCATCTACAAGTGATTCCTTACAGCCGTATTTATTATCAAACTTTGACTTGGTGACTGAATCGTTCACATTGATCGCTGGGAAAGGCAACAAGCCCTTCTCAACCAATTGATAGAGACGGTGCACGCCGGTTGTAGTTTCTTCAGATACGCCCTGGATTGCATCGCGCTGGCGAGTAAACCAGCCTGGTGACGCTGCAAGACGCTTTTTAATTTGCGCCATGAAGTAGATTTCTTCTTCAGACTGCGGATTTTCAATCAGATCAGTCTCTCCGTTTTCAACACGAGCGCCAAGCAGGATATACATGGTTGCGTCGCCACCATCATCTAAGATCATATTGCAGATGCCAAGCTCTTCATCACCTTCAGGAGCGAAGTGAAAAATCTTGTCTGCATAATCCCAATATTCTTCAAGGGATTCACCTTTTACAGCAAAAACAGGGACGCCAGCAGCTGCAATCGCAGAAGCTGCATGATCCTGAGTTGAGAAAATATTACAAGAAGCCCAACGCACGTCCGCGCCGAGTGCAACGAGTGTTTCAATCAAAACACCAGTCTGGATTGTCATATGAAGCGAACCGGCAATTTTAGCTCCCTTAAGAGGCTTTTCTTCACCAAATTCTTCGCGACAAGCCATAAGGCCTGGCATTTCGGTTTCCGCAATTGCAAGTTCCTTGCGCCCATAATCGGCAAGATTGATATCTTTCACGATGTAATCGGTGAATTCTGACATAACGATTCCTTTGGGATTTAATTGGCACCAAAATAACTTGGTGTTTAACTAATTTGCGCGGCAATAGCAGGAAAATTTCATTTACGCAATATCATATAAGGAATTCTTTATATGAAAAATGACGCAGCTTATGGGATCTGTATAGATTCCCGATATTTATTCAGATTCGCCAAACTTGTTATCAATCAGATCTGCTATTGCATCGATTGCTTCTGCAGCCTGAATACCCGTTGCAGAAATATGAATATCGCTCCCCAATCCAGCCGCAAGCATCATCAACCCCATAATTGAAGTACCACCGACAATGTGTCCGTCTTTACTGACCCGTATTTCGGCATCATACTTTGCAGCACACTCGACAAATTTAGCAGATGCCCTGGCGTGAAGACCACGTTTGTTCGAAATTTTGAGGATGCGGATCGTTTCTGCGGACAAATTACTCGCGACCTTCGAGCACTTTGCTGGCGACATGAATGTATTTGCGACCCACTTCTTGTGCCATGGTTGCCACTGAATCAAGATCACCACTGGCGCGGATGCTTGAAAGCTTCACCAACATTGGAAGATTGATGCCAGCAATCACTTCCACATTCATCTCCTGCATAAACGATATAGCCATATTGCTTGGCGTTCCACCAAACAGGTCTGTCAAAATTATAACGCCATTTCCCGTTTCCGCTGATTTTATGGATTTAGCTATTTCTCCACGCTTGGCTTCCATATCGTCATCAGATTCAATACATACGGTTTCGAATTGATCCTGAGTTCCAACGACATGCTCCAAAGCCTTGCGAAATTCCTCAGCAAGACGCCCATGGGTGACAACCACAATTCCGATCATAAATACCTCATATGCTCTGGGCTATGACCCCGTTTAAAGGTCGTGTTATTCGGAGTGAAACGAATTTTTCATTCAACAATCAAGCAAAATTGTCATTTAGCCAGGTGAAAATCATTCTACAGGCCCAGGTTTCTTGCAACGCTGGAACTTTTAAAACCGGTACCTCTATGCCCAATCGATCAACTTTGTTTGCATCCGGCATACGATTGATCTGAGATGGTTTGACCAGTTCAACAACTAAGTCAATTGCGGTTTCGGGCAGGTTAGGTAGGGTGGTCAAGCCGTAACCGAACACCTCGACTTTCCCGATGATTGTGGGTGGAACCTGCGCGACAAGTCGATCATGACGGATATCCAGCAATGCCTGATCATCTGCAACCAGTGAGGCAGAATAACCGTCAACTTTTGCTTTCTCCAACAAAGAAAGAAGAAGTGACGATTTCCCCAATCCAGACTTGCCTTCCAACAGTACGCCGCGCCCATCAATCTGTAAAACACTGCAATGATGGTTCTGGGCGGGCATTAAATCTTTTTGGTTTCTGCGGGGATGGAAACCGTGAAAATCGCCCCGGAGGAACCATCAGTAAGGTTTTCAACGCTGATTTTGCCACCATGTGCTTCAACAATCTGGCGACTGATCGAAAGCCCAAGGCCCGAATTCTGGCCAAATCCATCACGATCTGCCCGGTCAGTATAAAACCGCTCAAATACTCGGTCGAAATTCTCTGCTTCTATGCCAGGACCATTATCTTTCACAGTAAGATAAATTTGACGGGCATCACGTTTAAGCACAACGCTCACTATTCCGCTGTCATGGGGAATAAACGAAACTGCATTGTCCAATAAATTGTTCAGTACCTGCCCCAAACGCATATCGTGGCCAGAGACGGGGAAGCCTTTTCGAACGGCACCTTTTCTGATGACCTCAAGTTCGATCTTTGCATTTTTCTCTCGGGCTGCAATTTCCTGGCTTGCGTTGACCACGTGGCGCACCAAAGCTTCAAAATCCAGAGTTTCAATGTGGTCGCGCGCCAAATCCGCATCAAGCCGGGAAGCGTCGGAAATGTCGGTAATCAATCGATCAAGGCGCTTTACATCGTGCTGGATGACTTCCAATAGCCGGTCTCGAGAACCCTCATTTTTTACCAATGGCAAAGTTTCAACCGCACTTCGCAGAGAAGTCAGCGGATTTTTCAATTCATGGCTGACATCAGCTGCAAATCTTTCAATCGCCTCGATGCGTTGATAGAGCGCGTCCGTCATTTCACTTATAGAGCCTGCAAGGTGGCCGATTTCATCCTTACGATTTGAAAAATCTGGGATTTCCACCCGTGATTTAACACCTCGTTTCACACGGATGGCAGCATCTGATAGCCGCTGTAGTGGACTTGCAATAGTTCCAGCCAAAAGAATTGAGAGTATAAGCATGACAATGGCTGCGACTAAAAATATACGTAGAATTTCGATACGTTCTTCTCGCACAATCTTGTCGATATCATCCCCTTCTGTAGAGAGTAAGATAACGCCGCTGACAATCCGGTAACGTTGGATCGGCAGTGCTACAGAAACGGTAAGCTCGCCTTTTTTCGTCTGCCGCACCACTGGTCTGGGCGCTCCTGTAAGAGCTGATTGGACCTCAGGATAAAGTGTTCCGGGGCCTACTATTTCCTTGTGGAGAGGCAGATCATCCTGACTAAGCAGCTTGTTTAAAGTATTCCCGATAAAGCGTACCCAGCTGAAATCCGTGCTGTCGCTATTCTTCCCGGGCTGGCGTAAAATATCACCGCCTGCGTAAAGATGCCTAGAATCCAGTATCAAGATACCATCGGGATCATAAATCCGTGCGCGCGTCTTTGTCGGAGAAACAAGAGATCGCAGAACCGGCGCAATGCGTTCTGGATTTATCGGATAACGCAGATTATCAGCAGGATCCAAGCGTTGATCAAAAGAATTATTTGTACCGGGTGAGACAAACTCTTCCGGGTCGATAATAAACAACTCGTCGTTTGCAGTGATGGAACCGGCTATTGCACCTGCTATTATTCTACCCTGGGTGAGAAGACTTTCAATCTTTGCATCAATCAATCCCTGGCGAAACTGGTTCATGTACAGGATGGTCGCCAGCAATGCCGCCAGAGCGGTCATATTTAAAAATATGATCCGCTTTGTCAGGGAATTAAAAAAGATATTCCGTATAGCCCCGAAAACAGAAGCAATCGCTGAATTCCCTGCACCTGGGCCGGAGTTGGTCGGCTTTTGACTATCAGAATTTGATTTATCAGGTTTGGTTTGCGAACTGTTAGCGTGTTCCCGATTATCCATATCAGCATCATCATTGCTGATGTTTTCTGGGACTGTATCGTCCCTGCTATCTGATATTCGATCAATCATGTTATTCGCTACCGGTTGACTGGCAGCATAGTAACCTTGGGTCAAAACTCAATGGTATTGACCCTAGGCTTCTTTGAAACGATATCCCACGCCGTAAAGAGTTTCGATCATATCAAAGCTGTCGTCTTCTACTTTGAACTTTTTGCGTAAGCGTTTGATGTGGCTGTCGATGGTCCGGTCATCAACATAAACCTGATCTTCGTAGGCAGCATCCATAAGAGAATCCCGGCTTTTTACCACGCCGGGGCGAAGCGCAAGCGCATGTAGGATAAGGAATTCAGTAACCGTTAGTGTAACCGGTTTGCTATCCCATGTGCAGTTGTGGCGTTCCTTATCCATGACAAGTTTGCCGCGTTCCAGCAAATTTGCACCAGGCTCTGAAGATTTTGCATTATTCTCGGACGTAGCACTAATCCGTCTTAAAACCGCTTTGACCCGCTCTACAAGTAGTCGTTGCGAAAATGGTTTCTTGATGAAGTCATCAGCACCCATTTTCAGCCCGAACAACTCATCGATTTCATCATCTTTTGATGTCAGAAAGATCACTGGAAGGTCGGAGGTTTGACGTAAACGTCGCAGAAGCTCCATGCCGTCCATGCGAGGCATTTTAATATCGAAAATCGCCAGATCAGGCCTGTTATTGCTCAATCCTTCGAGCGCAGAACTTCCATCAGTATAGGTTTCCACCTTATAGCCCTCAGACTCCAATGCAATTGAAACCGAAGTCAGTATGTTTCGGTCGTCATCCACAAGTGCTATCGTAGGCATTATTAGCTTCTCCAGTTGAATTAGCGTATAAACTGGTCACGCTTAGGCTTCAAAAAATTGTGCAAATTGTGGCACAGGTTGCTTGTTTTTACGCCTTTTTTTTAATCCCGGCTTTTATAATTGTTGCTATTGTTATCAACACAATCTCAACCATATCTGACGTTCGACTAAGTTATTAGTGGTATTTTTAGTTTTCAATGGATAAAACTCATCCACTTTCAGGTGGGACTGGATGTCGATTGTTTGCGCAATGGGTCCGGCTCGCCAGATTATCAAGATCAATATCCGCGGCGGTGAGATGACAATGACTGACAATATGCTAACCCAATTGCACGAGCTTGGCCTAAAAGGATCACCAAGTCTCTATCCCAACTTTTTACCACCGCAACTATACGAAGCTTCGATGCAGCGCCAAGAGGCAAAGTTGACCGATAAAGGGGCAATTTGTGCTGAAACCGGGCAGCATACTGGTCGTTCCGCAGAAGACCGGTTTATTGTGCGCAATGCTGCAACTAAAGACACAGTATGGTGGGATAATACGAAATCAATGTCGCCGGAACATTTTGCAACATTGCAGGCAGATATGATGGCATATGCAGGGGAACAGGAGTTCTTTGTCCAGGATCTTTATGGCGGTGCCGATCCTGCAACACGCTTAAATGTCCGTGTGTTCACAACAGAGGCCTGGCATTCATTATTTATCCGCACAATGCTTATTCGCCCGGATCGCAGTGAGCTAGCGGGCTTTTCACCAGAGTTCACAATTATCAATTTACCGGGTTTCAAAGCGGATCCGGAGCGTCATGGATGCCGTAGTGAAACAGTGATCGCCTGTGATTTCACGAACAAGCTGGTTCTGATTTGCAACACTTCCTATGCAGGTGAAATGAAGAAGTCTGTTTTCTCCTACTTGAATTTTGTACTACCGGAAAAAGACGTTATGCCGATGCATTGTTCGGCAAATCACGATGAAGAAGGAAATAGCGCGGTCTTTTTTGGACTTTCCGGGACTGGCAAGACTACTCTTTCTGCCGACCCTAACCGGACGCTTCTTGGCGATGATGAGCATGGTTGGAATAAAAGTGGTATCTTTAATTTTGAAGGCGGGTGTTATGCAAAAACGATCCGTCTGTCTAAAGAATCCGAACCGGAAATTTATGAAACCACTCAAATGTTCGGTACGGTTTTGGAAAATGTTGTGCTGGATGAAAACCACGTCCCGGATTTCGATGATGGTTCGCTGACAGAGAATTCGCGTTGTGCGTATCCGATTGAGTACATTCCGAATGCATCCGCAACCGGTACAGCACCGCACCCAAAGAACATCATTATGCTGACAGCAGACGCCTTTGGCATTTTGCCTCCAATTGCAAAATTGACATCAGCACAGGCGATGTATCACTTCCTTTCCGGGTATACTGCCAAAGTTGCCGGAACTGAAAAGGGACTTGAAGGCACGCAAGCAACGTTCTCAACCTGTTTTGGTGCACCCTTTATGCCGCGCCACCCATCGGTATACGGTAATCTTCTGCGCGAGCTTATAGCAGAGCACAATGTGGATTGTTGGCTGGTTAACACTGGCTGGACGGGCGGCGCTTACGGTATTGGTGAACGCATGCCTATTAAGGCAACACGTGCCTTATTGACAGCAGCACTTGACGGCTCTCTTGTAACAGCTGATTTCAGAAAAGATGAAAATTTTGGCTTCTTGGTTCCAACAGCACTTGCTGGTGTTGACGCAAAGATTTTAAACCCGCGTGATACTTGGGAAGATGGCAAAGCCTATGATGCCCAGGCTGCAAAGCTGGTGACGATGTTTACCGAAAACTTTGCTCGTTTCGAAGAACATGTCGGATCTGATGTGCGCAACGCTGCTCCTCTGGCGAGTTGAACCGCTGTTCAGTTTCCCGCGCGGAAAATTTCAAATCCTTCGTAATTTTTGCTCAGGCAGCAAGCATTTTGCTTTGCGTCCAGCTTGTCATAATGTAAACCTTTCCTCAGACTTATCTAAGGGAGGCCGAAATGGGCATATTTGACTTTGTAAAATCAGTCGGGAAAAAACTGGGAATTGGTGATGAAGAAACGCCACCAAGTGCAGATGAACTGAAGAAAGAACTCGACAGTCATGCGCTAGGGACTGAAAATCTTCAAGTTGAAATTGATGGTGACAAGGCAATTATCAAGGGTGAGGTTGCGGATCAATCGATTTTCGAAAAAGCGATTATTGCGGTGGGCAACACACTTGGTGTTTCAAAGGTTGAGGCCTCGGAAATTAAAGTAGCCGACGCAAGTGATAGTGCGCCAAAGGACGTCGTGCTTCACGAGGTTAAAAAGGGTGATACGCTTTGGGCGATTGCCAAAAAACATTACGGCAATGGTTCGAAATACAATGATATTTTTGATGCGAACAAGCCCATGCTAACAGACCCAGATTTAATCTATCCAGGTCAGATGCTCCGGATCCCTGCAGCTGATTAATCATCGTTGAAATGTAGTGTCAGAACGCCGGGCTGTCGTCCGGCGTTTTGTGTTTGCAAGAAGCAAATTTGATGCAGAAAATTACTTAGGATTGCAAATCCAGGACGTGCGTTATGGCTTTTATTTGCCTGGGTAAACTCCACCAATCCGGCATCTTATTTAGACAGGAATTTTCATGATTAAGAACAATCCAGAATTGATACGGGAAATCCGAAACAGATTTGCTCACGTGGATAGCTGCCCTTTTCAGGGAGAACGGATCTTTTTCGAAAATGCTGGCGGTGCGCTAACACTCAACTCTGTTGTGGAAACTTCCGGCTTTTATGCAGCGCTTCCTGATAATCCGGGAAGAGCTAATCCGGCAGGGCAGGGAACAATGGATGTAATCAATAAAGCAAAAAGCGATCTTGCTCTGTTTATGAACGCAGGTTCGGGACAGTTTTTTGCTGGAGAAAGCGGCACAGAACTTTTGTTTAGGATGATCCGCACAGCCTGTCTCAATGCTACTAGCGGATCAAAAGTTATTGGTTCATCGATTGAACACCCGGCAAGTCGAAGTGCTGCGCGACGTTGGACTGAAATTGCTGGTCTGGAATATGTAAATGTTCAGCACAGGAATGAAACCGGCATGGTCACCGCAGAAGAGTATGCTGCGATGATGACGCCTGATGTGGCTGTAGCTACAATTCTACACGGTTCACCCGTAACGGGCATAGGAATGGATGTGGCTGCTATATCGAAGGCAATCCGATCTGTCTCGCCCGATTGTTTCATCATTGTTGATGGCATTCAACATGCAGCGCATGGGCAAATAGATTTGGACGCTTACAATGTAGATGGCTATGCAATTTCACCATACAAAGTGTTTTCCCGTCACGGCTATGGAATAGCATGGATATCTGACCGGCTGAGTGTTGCCCCTCACGATATGCTTATAGATGCACCGGCATCCGGCTGGGAATTCGGCACGCGAGACGCAGGCTCTTACGCAACTGTTACCGACGTGGTCAGCTACTTTGACTGGCTGGGTGGGGAAGTTTCTGATGCGAGTGATCCGCGGGAACGCTTGAAAGCCGCAGGAGCGGCAATTCACGGCTATGAAACGCATCTGACAAATACGCTGATAAACGGAACGGGAAATCTTCCAGGCCTGAAGGATATGGAAAACGTAACAATTTTAGCCGGATCAGATAACCCTGCCCGGGAGGGAATGGTTTCCATCGTTGTAGACGGTGTCCCCTCTGAGGAGGTGGTGGAGCGTTTGAACCAGCTAGGTATCAGAACGCATACCAGGAAGGCGGATCATTACAGCGGCAATGTTCTGGAACCGCTAGGGCTAGATGACTGTGTCCGGATTTCTTTGTGCCACTACAATACCGAGCAGGAAATAGCGCAATTGTTGGCTGTATTGCCAGACATCCAAACTGCGTAGAACGGTCAACGGTTTGGCTTTTGTGCCAAACCCTTAGCCTCTACCTCCAAATAGCAGATCAAGAATAGTTCTTGGTCGTTGCTGTTGCTGCTGTTGACCAACGTTGGATGGCGGCCGCGGCACCCCATCAATATCAGACAGTGAACGGCGGCGAGGTTCAGCGTTAACTTGCCGCTGACGTTGCTCTCTATTTTGCAAGCTTGGTGTAGCCGGTTGATTTGCTGTTCCGGTTGCCGTTCTGGAACGCGCTTTGACGGTTGGAATGCTTGCGATTGTCTGTTCGTAAAAACCGGGCAGGGATGCAAGCGGTATGTCCTTATGTGCTGCATTCATGAATGTCTTCCAGCTTTGAGCAGGAAGAGAACCGCCAGTTACTTTCTTGGTCGCGCTGTTATCATCATTGCCATACCAGATGCCGGTTATAAGATTAGCGGTATATCCAACGAAAAGGGCATCACGGGAATTTTGGGTTGTGCCGGTTTTCCCGGCAGCTTCTCGGTCTCCAAGGCTTGCAGCCTTACCGGTTCCCTTACGAATAACATTGGAAAGCATTGCGTTTATCATGCCAAGTTCACGCGCGCGCACAACCAGCGGATCCTCATAAGTCTTGCGGCTATAAAGAATGTTTCCGTCCAGGTCTTTTATCTGACGAATAATATAGGGTTCTGCAAGACGCCCCCCATTTGCAAAAGGGGCATAGGCACTGGCAAGCTCCAGCAGCGTTACCTCGGACGTGCCAAGCGCAATAGATGCATTGGCGTTTAGCTTGGAACGCACGCCAAGACGATGGGCCGTTTGAACAACATTCTTTGGGCCTACTTCCATCACCATTTGCGCAGCAATTGTATTGAGAGATTTTGACAGAGCAATATCAAGTGATACGGGACCGCGATATTTCCGGTCATAATTTACAGGCGTCCAGTTTCCAATCTTCACCGGTGCATCCTGACGAACCGAGCTGGGAGTACGGCCTGCCTCCAGTGCTGCTAGGTAGACAATCGGCTTGAATGCGGAGCCGGGCTGGCGCTTGGATTCGGTCACCCGATTGTACTGGCTATCGGCATATTCCCTGCCTCCAACCATTGCCCGGATAGCGCCATTTGGCGTCATGGAAATAAGCGCCCCCTGGCTGACCTTACGTTTTGTTCCCTCTTTGGCAAGCGTAGCTTCAATTACTTCACCAGCCTCGCGCTGAAGCGAAAAATTGATTGTAGTATCTACAACCACATCCTCGCGCAGTTCACCGATCAGGGCCGGCAGGCGCTTCATCACGAAATCAGCAACATAGTGCTCTGAGCCACTCCAATAGTGTTTGGCTTTGCCTGGTTTCATGTTCTTGGCCGCTGAGGCTTGGTCTTTTGTAATAAAATCGTCTCGTAGCATGGCGGAAAGTACGATCTTGGAGCGCTCTTTCGCCAGTTCCGGATTGCGAGCGGGTGAGAGTTTTGATGGAGCTTTTAACAGGCCTGCAAGAATGGCAGCTTCTGCAAGATTTACATCACGTGCAGATTTCGAAAAATATCGCCTTGAGGCAGCATCAACACCATAAGCGCCAGAACCGAAATAGACCCGGTTCAAATAGAGTTCGAGTATTTCATCTTTCGAATATTTTGTTTCAAGCCAAACCGCGAGTATCAGCTCCTGGGCTTTTCGCTCCAAAGTACGCTCTGGTTCGAGAAACAGATTTTTTGCAAGTTGTTGAGTAAGCGTAGACCCGCCCTGAACCAACCGTCCAGCGGACAAATTGCGCACCATAGCCCGAGTAAACCCGATTGGGTCAAAGCCAAAGTGATATTTGTAACGCCGGTCTTCGATGGCGATAACCGCCATCGGAATATACGGGGACATCTCGTTGAGGCGCATAGCAGCACCACCCGTTAGACCGCGGTTTGCAATTAATTCGCCGTCAAGCGAAACAATTCTTGCATTGGGCGGACGCTCAGGAACATTCCAGCTGGCGGATTGAGGCAGTTTTACCGCATAATAGCCGACCAGACCGGCAACGCCGATACCAAGCCAGATACCCAGAACCAGGCTCCAGTAAATAGACTTTCCGATAAAACGACCAAACCCGCCGCCACGATTACGCCTGGTTGGTTTTTTCTTACTTTTTCGCCGGGCAGAAGATTTTGCAGCGGGCTTTTTCATGGCAGGCTTTTTGCCACTGGCGACTGACCGATCAGCTGAAGTCACGCGGAACCCGCCTGACTTATTGCCCTGCGGCACGTCAAATGTCGGCTCGATGCGAGCCTCTTTGCTACGTTTGCTTGTCATGAAATTAGTCTGCTTGCTCGATTGTATCAAAACCGCTTCATTATTATCGATTACACAATAATTGAGGCAATTTAATGGGTCGTTAAGTCTGACGATATTTATCACAATTTGTTGAAGTCAGACGTAAAAGCGCTGGCACACGATTTGCTACCCGTTTCAATATACACTTTGAACCACTTGATTAAGCTTGTCTTAGGCAAGCTGTGGTTTACTGAATTTTGCTCTAAACCAACAGGTAAATTATGGCAGATCTGGCACTAAAACCCGAAACATTTAATTCACAATCAAGGGTCGATTGGGTCGACTATGCAAAAGGCTTTTGCATTTTGTTTGTCGTCATGATGCACTCAACGCTAGGGGTTGAAAAACACGCCTTTGAATCGGGGCTGGTAAGTGAGGGTACGACCGGGTGGATGAACACCATTGTCACATTCGCTCAGCCTTTTCGCATGCCAGACTTCTTCTTATTGTCTGGCCTGTTTCTGGGGCTGGTGATTGGTCGATCATGGCTGCGTTACTTTGACAGAAAAGTCGTCCACTTCTTTTATTTTTATATTCTTTGGCTCGTAATACAGTTTGCTTTCCGTTCCATCGGTTGGGTTTCAGACGGTCTTGGGCCTGCCGAAATTATCGGTAAATTCGGTGTAGCCTTAATCGAACCGTATGGCACGTTATGGTTTATCTACATGCTTCCGGTGATGTTTCTGGTGACGCGACTTCTTACAAATGTTCACTGGTTATTGGTTCTATGTGTAGCTGCAGGGATGGAGATTGCACCGGTTCAGACCAATTCTGTACTCATTGATGAATTTGCTGCGCGCTATGTGTATTTCTTTGCAGGCTATGCTCTCGCGGTACCGATTTTCAGATTGGCGGGATGGGCAAAGGATAATGTTGGACTTGCATCTGCCTACCTGACGGTTTGGGCTGTTATAAATGGCTGGTTCACGCTGGCACCGCTGCCGCAATGGACAAGTGATCTGTATGCGTCATTTGCAAAACCTGATCCCATGAGCCTTTCCCAGATACCGTTCGTATCCCTAACCTTGGGTTCTGCGGGTGCGGTAGCAGTGATTTGCCTATGTGCAATCCTTTCAAAGCTTAAATTTACGTCGGCTCTTCGTTATCTCGGGCAAAACTCTATCGTGATTTATCTGGCATTCTTCTTGCCGATGATTGTTACCCGGGAAATACTGTTCCGATTTGCACCGGGTTTGGATCTTGGTACGATGTCTTTAACCGTTCTGATGGTAAGTGTCGCAAGTTCGGTAATCGCTTTTGAATTTACCCGTATTACCGGCTGGCTTAGTTTCTTGTTCCTGCGTCCAAGATGGGCGTGGATTGACCGAAAAGGCAGGCAGGCCAAAGCTGCGATTGCAGTCCAGCCGGCAGAATAAACTTGCCTGTTTAACGTCGAACGGATTTGGCAGAGATTATCCCTGTGCCAGCGCTTTGAGAATACGAGCCCAGGAACGCGCACCTTTATGGAAGCTTTTCAGCTCGTATTTTTCATTCGGAGAATGAATTCTGTCATCATCCTGCCCAAAGCCGATTAGCAATGATTGAATACCAAGCACATCCTGAAAGTAGCCTACAACCGGGATCGAGCCACCCATTGCAGTAAGTGCTGTCTCTGCTCCCCATTCTTCATGCAGTGCTTTTGCAGCCTTCTTCATTTCAGGCATATCATATCCCAGATGAACCGCTGCGCTTGAACCATGGTCTTCAAACTCAACAGAACAATCTTCTGGGATTGCATTGGTAACGTAATCTCTAAAGGCTGTGCGGATGGCTTCGGGATCTTGTGTTCCTACCAGACGGAATGAAACTTTAGATGACGCGATTGCCGGTATGACGGTTTTAAATCCCTCGCCGGTATATCCTCCGGTTATGCCGTTAAATTCGCAGGTAGGTCGTACCCATACTTGTTCTGCAACGGATCTCCCGTTTTCACCTGCCGGAACAGACAATCCGATTTCGCCCAGAAATTCTTCCGCCTCAAATCCTAAATCATCCCACATCGTCTTGATAGCATCAGGCGTCTCCGGAACGCCATTATAAAAGCCTGGTAATGTTACACGGCCGTCTTCATCATGTAGCCCGGCAAGAACGCGCGAAAGAACTCGTATAGGATTGGCAGCAGCAGATCCATACATGCCAGAATGCAAATCACGGCTTGCCGCCTGTATCGTAATTTCTTCGCCAAGCAAGCCGCGCAATCCTGTCGTGATGGCAGGTGTATTGCGATCCCACATGCCGGTATCGCAAACAAGTGCCATATCTGCCTTCAATTCTTCGGCAAATTCTTTGAGGAATGGAACCAGTGAAGGGGAACCTGATTCTTCTTCTCCCTCGAAGAAGATTGTGACTTTACATGGTAGACTACCGCTCTCAACTTTCCAGGCGCGGCAGGCTTCTACAAATGTCATTAACTGGCCTTTATCGTCCGATGTCCCGCGTCCGATCATTTGTTTTGAACCATCAGGCATTTCAACAATTTTTGGGTCAAAGGGAGCGTCATTCCAAAGATCTAATGGATCAACCGGCTGCACGTCATAGTGACCATAAAATAGAAAATGCGGCGCACCTTCCGGACCCTCATGATGCGCCACAACCATTGGATGGCCCGGTGTTTCGCACATGCGGGCATCAAACCCGATTAATTTGAGATCAGCGACCAAAAACTCCGCTGCTGCTTTACATTGTGCAGCATATTCTGGATCGGTAGAAATGCTTTCAATTCGCAAAAGGGAGAACAATCGTTCGATTGCAGCATCAAGATTATTATCGATAGAAGCAAGTACTGCATCAAGTGTGGACATAGGTGTATCCTTTTAAGACTGATTGTCTTCACGATACGATAGGTCGACAATGCAGGAAAGCATAGATGTAAATTAGGAAAAGAAAATTGCCAGGCTACTATATGGTATAGAGGGGGAGGTTTAGCAGCCCGGCAATAAAAGTGCCTTTTGGAAGGTCACAACTCAAACAGTAATGCCAGTAAATAACGGCTGTTTGGGTTATCTTGTAACCTTGTGTTTTCCGGACTAGTTTTCAATGTTGAGTCGATTCACATGGTTGTGAAGATTAGAGTAAACAATGGCTAAAAAACATGAATTTCCATCCCGTATTCGTTGGACCGGCAATCAGGGAATGGGGACGTCAAGCTACACTGCCTATCAGCGCACCTGGGATATGTGCCTGGATGGCAAAGAAGTCTTGAGTTGTTCAAACGATCCAATGCTAGGGGGCGATCCGTCAAAATATAATCCTGAAGACATCCTCATCGCAGCACTTTCTTCCTGTCACATGCTTTGGTACTTGCATCTGTGTTCACAAGCTGACGTTACCGTCCTGGCCTATGAAGACAATCCAGTCGGAATAGGCAATAGCGAACCCTCCGGAAAGGGTCATTTTGTCGAGGCAGTGTTAAGGCCGAGCATTACGATTACGCCAGATAGTGACCGGGAGAAGGCGATAAGCCTGCACGATGAAATCCACAAGTATTGCTTCATCGCCCGCTCCGTAAATTTTCCGGTACGGTTCGAACCGGAACTAGAGATTGAAGGTTAGAGTACGCTTATCAATAGCAGCATGGCTTGCTTAACTGCTTTTGATCCAAGCCAAGAGGCAAGTTAGGCTTTAACTGTTAAGTCTTCATCCATCATGCCCAGAGCTTTTCCTGCCACATGCGTTTAAGAGATGTATGATAATCCGGCCATTTATACTCCATGCCCAATACCCGCTTTGACTTGGCATTGGAAACGCGCTTGTTCTCGCCATAAAAGCTGCGCGCCATCGGTGAGATATCTGCCGTTTCAAAATCTATTTCCGCAGGAGGATCAGTACCCATCAATTCATGCGCATAGGTAATGACGTCCTGCGGCGGGGCAGGCTCATTATCCGTGATATTAAAGATGCCTGGAACCGTATCTCGGAGCGCGAGAAAAACAGCCTCGGCGATATCATCGCGATGAATGCGATTAAACACTTGGCCTGGTTTGATAAGACGCCGTGAGCGTCCTTTTTCGATGGTCGTGAATGCATTTCTCCCAGGTCCGTAAATCCCCGAAAGACGAAATATCGCAAGCGGGCATTCGGCCCGGTCGCATTCTGTCTGCCAAGCGGCTTCCGCAATTACCCGCTGAATAGAGCGTTTTGAAACCGGCTTTGTTTCGGTTTTCTCATTCACCCATTGCCCGTCATGATTGCCGTAAACACCAACCGTTGAAAGATAGCCAACCCATTGCAGTCTAGGGCACAGTTCTCGCAACGGCTTTGGCAAGCAAGCTAACACCGGGTCAGCTTCTCCTGGTGCAATGGAAACCACAACGTGGGTAACTTCCTGCATGTACTCAGCAAGCTCTGTAGTTAGTGCTTCACCATCAAACAGGCTTGCGTTAAATCCCTCAGCTTGCAGAGCAGCGATTTTTTCACTGCTGCGACTGGTTCCCATGATCGATGTGAATTCGGATTGCGACCGGCGGCCAATTGCAACAGCTGAAAACCCCATGCCAAAGATCAGAAGTCTTTTTTCATTCATACCATCTGCCATTCTTCGCGGACCTGTTGGTCCTGCTCGTTTTGCATATGCGTTGCTTGAAGATTTGCCAATTGAGTTGGCTCAGCCAATTGGGCCAAAGCCCAGACGGCTGCCCCTCTTACGATTGCGTTGGGGTCTTTTAAATGGGGCTGCACGTGCCTTAATAAAGCGGGGTTTTCCGAATTTCCCATCGCAATCAGGACATTACGTAAAAAATGATCCCTACCAATCCGCTTGATCGGGGATGCTGAGAAGAAAGAGCGGAATGCTTCATCGCTAAGCTGTGCAAGTTTGCGTAAATCTGGTTTCCGTAATTCATCCCGAGCAGCTAGTTTTACCTCGCTGGTAACCTGCGCATACTTATTCCAAGGACAAACCGCCAAACAATCATCACATCCATAAATCCGGTTACCCATTGCTTTGCGAAATTCTATTGGGACAGGCCCTTTGTGTTCAATCGTTAGGTAGGAAATGCAGCGTCTTGCATCCAATTGATAAGGGCCGGGAAAAGCATCCGTAGGGCAGATATCAAGACAAGCGCGACATGATCCGCAATGATCAATTTCACCCTTATCCAATTCAAGCTCTGCGGTTGTCAGGATACTGCCAAGAAATAACCAGGAGCCAAATTCGCGAGACACGAGATTGGTATGTTTTCCCTGCCAACCTAGGCCTGCCTGCTCAGCCAAGGGCTTTTCCATCAAGGGGGCTGTATCGACAAAAACTTTCACATCCTGTTTCGTTTTTGAAGCAAGCCAGCCTGCCAGGGTTTTAAGTTTTCCCTTGATTATGTTGTGATAGTCGCGGTTGCGTGCGTAAACAGAAAGCGTTGCTTTATCTTTCTGGCAAAGGGTTTGCAGCGGGTCTATATCCGGCCCGTAATTTAGCCCCAATAATACTGCTGAGCGGGCCTGTGGCCACATTGCATCCGGTGACTTTCGTCTTTGTGCAGTCGTAACCATCCAGTCCATTGAAGCATGCCAATGATTCTGAATTGCAATATCCAGTTTGTCACCTTTGGTCTGTGGTAAATGAGCTGATGTGACCCGGCAAAGGTCAAAGCCAATTGTCCTCGCACGTGAGATTAGTTGGGATTTCAACCGCATTGCCTGATCAGTCAAATTAAAAATCCAGATCGCCGTAATGGGAAGAGGGAGGTAGTCCCAGCATCTTTTCATCCAGCAATGGACGGAAGGATGGCCGCGATTTTAGTCTGCTATACCAGTCCTTGGCAGCAGGCTGCTCTTCCCATGAAATTTCGCCAAGATAATCCAGAACAGAAATAGCCGCCGCTGCGGCCATATCAGCAGCGGAAATTGAACGCCCGGCCATCCAGTCACGAGATCCAGCCAGCGCATTGAGGTATTTCATATGACCTTTAAGGTTATTGCGCGCCGCACGAATGACCGAAGCCTCTGGTGGTCCTCCGCCTTCTTCGGTACGCATCAGTTGTTTATAGATGCGCTCCTGAAGCATATAGCGGGTAACCTCGTGATCAAATTTGTGGATGAACCATTCAATCAGGCGACGGGTTTCGCTTCGGTTCGCAGCCTTTTCCGGCATCAACCGTTTATCGCGCATCATTGCCCCACAGGTTTCGTCGAGAAATTCACCAATTACAACAGCGCCACAAACACATTCGCCCTCTTCAAGCTGTAGCAGTGGAACCGTTCCAGCTGGATTAAGCGCCAAGAATTCCGGCCGCCGCTCCCAGACCTTTTCGTCAAGAAATGCCACCTTCTGCCCATATTCGCCCAACAGCAAACGCACATAACGAGAGCCCGGATTCATTGAATGATGATAAAGTGTGTGCATAGGGGGATAAGAACCTCAAAAAACGGTCATAATGATAAATTTGTTAACGAAACATAATGGTGAGCCTGATACTTCGCAAGCATAGGTTATGCACTTAATGACGTGAAATGAGGAGGCATATTTGACCCCGGAACAGATTATTGTACTTGCAATAGTACAGGGTATTACAGAATTCCTGCCGGTTTCTTCATCTGGCCATTTGGTTCTGATACCCGCTTTCACCGGTTGGCCAGACCAAGGCCAGATAACAGACGTTATGGTCCATGTTGGATCCTTATTTGCCGTGATTGCCTATTTCTGGCGTGATTGCATCAAGTTGATCGGAGGTGGGATCGATCTGTTACGCTTGCGAATGAATGACAATAGCCGAATGGCATTGTACATTCTGCTTGCTACAATTCCTGCTGTGATTTTCGGTCTTTATTTGAAGAAATCGGGTATAGGAGATCAACTCCGCAGTGTTGAAGTGATTGCCTGGAACGCAGTTATATTTGGGATTTTGCTTTATGTGGCAGATGTTGTGGGGCCTCGCTTAAAGCGTATGGAAGATATGAAACTACCGCCCGCGCTGATTATTGGTCTGGCGCAGGCAATTGCACTAATTCCCGGCACATCTCGCTCTGGCATAACCATGACTGCTGCACGTTTTCTGGGGTTTGATCGGCCGGAGGCGGCGCGTTTTTCATTTCTTCTGGGGATTCCGGCAATTGCAGGTGCAGGCGCATTTGTAACTCTGGACGCAATTGATTCCGGGATAGCAATTTCATCAGATGCAATTTGGGCAGCGGTGCTGACTTTTTTTGCAGCTTTAGCAGCCATTGCGCTTTTAATGGCCATGGTAAAACGGATGAGCTTTTTCATCTTCATGGTTTATCGCCTTGCCCTTGCGCTCGTGCTCTTTGCCCTGATCTATGATTGGGTGCCAGGCTATAGCCTGCAGTTGAATGCCTGACGCGTTGAGTGCGCTTACGAGAATATTCCGCGTCGGATCAGATCAATCGCGATTGCGGTAATAACGATTTTGAAAGTAAGCTTAAGTGCTTTTTCCGGCACATAATCCATCATGAAGGTTCCGACCTTTGTGCCGACAATCCCCATCAAAATTATTGCACCGATCAACGGCAACCATTCCCAAAAAACAAATCCTGCAAATCCAAACGCCACTATTTTCACGCTATGTTGTATGGTCATCATTGCGCCGTGGGTCGCAACCATCTGGCGATGTTTATCAAACAGATTGTTTAAAAATACAGCTACCAGTGGGCCTGTTGCGCCAGCAAACATGGAAATAAAAGTTGTAACCAGGCCGCAGGTTGCAAGCAGGCCTTTGCCGGCATTTTTCAAGGCTGGTATTTTTATCCAGACAATGGTGCCGATGAAAATACCCATCAACAGTTGAAACAGGGTTTCGGAAATTTCCGAGACAAATAATATGCCCAGACCCGCGCCGAATATACCGCCTAGCGCAAAGTATAAAACCGTCGGCCAGGAAACATGCTCACGTTGAATGTAGGTTCGACTGGCGTTTGATCCCAGCTGCACCAATCCGTGAACAGGGATGATGACGGCAATCGGTATAAGATAGCTCATCAGCGCCAACATCATTAGACCACCGCCAACACCGGCAGCAGCGGTTAAACCTGAGGTAAAGAAGCTTGCAGCGACAAGGGCCAGCGCCGAATAAAGAGAGACTGCATCCGGCAGAAAAGCTTCAATCACGTTTCTGTATTACTGATCTTGGTAAACTGTCCCTGGGGTCTATACTGGACTAGATAAGACGGCAAGATGGATGCCATAGGCGTTGGTTCTATTCCCATGCCTTGCAATGTAAAGTTAGAGCCAAGCGCCGCATCCGAAACCACATTATCGGTTTTTAACATCTCAACCTGATCAGCTGTTATCGGCGCACCAGGAAGCCAGCCGACTAGTTTTCCCATTGCACTTGCAGCAAACCATGGAAGGTTGAGTAAAATTCTTTTGCGACCAACTTCCTGCAAAAGTCGTTCAAGGCATTCGCGGAAGGTAACCACCTCCGGACCGCCCAACTCATAGGTTTTACCAGTTTTCAAATTACCATCTACCCCGTTGGCAATCGCTTCTGCCACATCGCCAACATAAACCGGCTGAAACTTTGTCTTCCCACCACCAATCAGGGGCAAAAATGGTGAAAAGCGGCTCATTGCGCCGAAACGATTGAAGAAGTCATCTTCTGGCCCAAAGATGATGGACGGTCGTATCACAATTGTACTTTTAAGGGTGTCAAGTGCGGCTGCCTCACCTTTACCCTTTGTGTTTCCATATCCCGATGCCGAATCGACGTCAGCACCGATAGCGCTTATATGAATAAGCCTCGCGCCTTCTTTGCGTGTAGCTTCTGCAACAGCACGCGCGCCGAATTCCTGTACAGCTTCAAATTTCTGGCGGCCCGATTCCTGTAGAATGCCAACCAAGTTCACCACAACGTCTGAACCTCGCACAGCCGCATCCACCGAACTGCGATAACGAAGATTTGCCTGGACCAGCTGGATTTGACCAACATTGCCAAGCGGCTTTAGGAATCCTGCCAAATCTGGCCTGCGGACGGCTACTCGAACGCGGTATCCACGTTCTGCAAGAACGCGGACGAGGTGACGGCCGACAAATCCCGAGCCACCGAATATAGTTATTAGTTTTGGCAAATTGGAAAGAACCATCTGGCTGATCCTGTTTAATCTTGTAGCTAGTGTTTACCCTTAGTCTGCTTCTAAGAAAAGATGGCAATTGGTTTCAATTGTATTTTGACGGTTAATTTTTCTTCTGCTGGAATTGGTTGAGAGCGATCGGCGCTTTTTGGCCTTACTTGCGCAATAACCTATATCTATTCCAAGGCCATTAATTGTTACATTCTTTTGAATTGACAAGGACATTCCAGCAATTTATTGACCCCGATCATTGCCCAGATGGCGGAATTGGTAGACGCGCCAGCTTCAGGTGCTGGTACTCGCAAGGGTGTGGAGGTTCGAGTCCTCTTCTGGGCACCAAATTGGAATCCATGCATTGAATCCCCCTGTAAGACCTTGAATGGTAAGGCTATTTTGGCGGTTCTAGCACCCTGTTTTTGGTGGTATGCGATGCGCTCCCTGAAGGCCAGCCTGAGGACTGCACGGCGTAGGTTGATATGGCCAGTTTCCCATAGTTTCCAAGGGTTTGCGAGGAATTGAAGGGCCGGTTCTAGTTTTTCTTGATAATTATCCGTTGGAATTGCCCTGATTGCCATTTGTTCCTCCAGTTTGAGTTTGTTGCGTTCAAGATCAGCGATCTTCCCCTCATAGGTTTGAATTACACGGGGGTTGGTTGCTTCAATGATGCGTTCCAATAATGGCTCTGTCTGCTTTTCGATTTTGTTGATTTGCGCCTTCGCGGATTTTAGAAGATGCGCTGCCTGTTGAATGCGTTGATCCCATGCACTTTTGAACATGACCTTAGCCAAATCAGACAGGGTCTGGCTTGGTTCAATGTCTTTGATGATTGCACCCACATCGCATTCCAGCTTGTCACGGGGCGTGGATTTGCCATAGGAAGCACATTTCTTGGTCTGAAAGACATAATAGGCGTAATACTCATTGCGCCCCTTGGTTCAAGAGGAGCGCAGAGGTACGCCACAATCACCGCAGGTGACAAAGCCACGTAGAGCAAAGTCATTGCCGATGTTCTTGCACATGGGGGCTTTTGCAACACCTTGGCGACGTGCCTGCACCTGATCGAAGGTTTTGATAGTGATGAGGGGTGGATGGTGGCCTTTAAGCCAATCAATCCCATAAGTCTTTGAGCAGATATAACCCGTATAAAGCGGGTTGGTCAGAATATCACTGATACGCTGTTGGGTGACCACGCCTTTACGGTTTCGGGGAAAGTCGGGATAGTTTTCAAAAAAGCGTCTGACTTCTGCCTGTGTTTCCAGACGACCTGCAGCGAATGCCTCAAAGCCCTCTGTGACGATAGAAGCCAAGGGTTCATCGCGTACAAGAAGTTTACCCCTGCCTTTTTCTTTGATGTATTTATAACCTGCAGGGGCATTGTGTATCCAAAAACCTGATTGCATACGGGCTTTCATCTTCTGGGCAACCTGCCGTCCGTTCTGCTTGCGCTCCAAAGCACCTTGTGCCGCCATAATGGTTTCAATGAACTCACCTTCAGGCGTGTCATCAAACTTGAAGTTCAAACATTCAATGGAAGCACCACGCGCTTTAAAGGCATCGCGCAGATCAAGATGGAAGCGCGTGTCACGGGCAAAGCGTTTTAGGTCATCAAAGATGACCACATAGTTTTCGTGAGGCTGTGCATCCAAATAAGATAAAAGCGCCACCATGCCGGGGCGTTTCATAAAATCTCCGCCGCCTGTGATGGTATCCGGGAATACTGCTTCCACTGCATAACCTTTACTATTGGCATGTTCGCGACAACGGGCTGGAGTTCATCGCGGCAGCATCGCAAGAATGGCTCATCAGGGTTGGTATCAAGCCGATCCAAATCTACCCAGGCTCACCCTGGGAAAACGGATACAACGAGCGCTTCAACGGAACATTGCGTCGAGAGATGCTCAACGCGGAGTGGTTCACCACAACCAAACAAGCTCAAACGGTCATTAATCAGTGGCTAAAACAATACAATCACATCCGCCTACATCAAGCTCTGAACATGAAACCGCCCGTACCAGAAACTCTATCCAGAAATGGCCCATGACAAGGGGGCTGGACAAAATTAACTCGCGATTGCATTGAATCTCGAGCAAAGCCCAAGATATTCCTCGACGATGGAAAGCGGCCTGATTTCAACCCATTTGACAAAAAAGTCGTCAAGAAATGTAACTGAGCCTCTAAGCAGGAATAAATTTCTCCACGTGGATATCTCCTTCGCGCTCACGCATTAAATCGGCGTCATAACGCGCCTGTATGCGCAATAGCGTATCCATCTTGACCCCAAATGCCTTCTCAATTCTCAGCGCCATTTCAGGCGAAAGTGACGCTTTCTCATTCAGCAAATTAGACAGTGCAGGCCGCCCCACACCCAGCGCTTTTGCCAGATTGGTAATCGAGATATCATCGGGCAGCACGGATCGCTTGAGAAAGCCGCCCGGATGGGGCGTTTTCAATCCTATTTTAATAGCCATAACATCGCTCCTTTCGTTCACTGAAGTGCTCAGTGATAATCCTCATAATCTAGGTCATAAAGTTCGTTTTCATCCGCATCGTGTTTGAAAGTAATTCGCCAATTTTTGGTGACATGCAGACTGTAAACGCCTGCACGGTCACCGCTCAGTAAATGCGGCTTGTATTTGTGAAGATCGAAAACTTCGCTGACATCATCAATCTCAATCAGGAAAATCATGATATCGGTGATCTTGGCGACATAATCTGCCTGCAAGCCTTTGGCGGAGTTTTTCTCAACGAGGCTCCGCAAGCCCTTATGGCGTATGTTCCTGATCTTCATACACCATCATATCACACTTGTATCGCGTAACGCAACAAGATACGTATAATTGACTTCTAGCTTCACTACAATCGGCATTGTAGAATATCATGGACTTAGACTTAATTTTCGTAGTTAGTTTGAACAATGGTAATATCAAAATTTATTAAAATAAGCCGTATTGGTCGCCTTCTGGATGTAAAAGCGTCTGGAGATACTTCTTTGTCTAAGTGCACAATGATTTTTGCCGAGAATGGTCGAGGTAAAACAACCATTTGCGCGATATTGCGTTCTCTCCAATCAGGCGATCCGGCACACATAACCGGCAGAGCGTCCCTGAGCTATAGCGAACCTCCATCCGTCCTGCAACACAGACGCGTCTATCGTTACGAGCGGCGTGCAGGTATAAGCCGCGACGACTGTTTGAACGCCGTTGATATCAAGAACGGTCATTGCACGAATCGGCGCGCGGGTTTCCATCTGAGCATGGCCCGCATGAAATATTTCGATAGAAGTGGACGTCGAAGGTGCATCAAATGGGAATGGAACCCGACGCAAAGTCGATGCAAATTCTCCAGTTGAGATACCCGATACGAACAGTTCACCATCAGCAAAATCCAGGTCAGTAATAGTAAGCGTAGGTGCTGGAATATCGCGCCAGAAAGTCACGGTGTTATCCGCTTTATCTTTTAACGTAAAGACGCCTTCCGTCCGTTCTGCAAAATCCAGACGCTTCACGCCTCCCTCTTGAGAAATTGTAACGACGGCGGCTTGATCAATACCGTCGACCGTGAAGTCCAATGACACATAAGCTTCGCGGGTCACCGGGTGAACGGCAAGATCATTGTAGATGAGGCTTCCTGGATCAGCTGAAACTGATTGTGCCACAACTGCTTCGATGCTGAGAAGGTTGTATGCCATTTCTTCGCTCTGCACCGGACCGGAATCTGACGTATTGTAAGCGAAGATTTTACCAGAGACGCTATCGGCAACGAACAGTGTGTTATCTGATCCAAACTCCAGAACACTTGCGCTTTTAGGCGTTCCCACAGCATTAGTTGATTGATTTGCACTTGCTGACGCTTCGCTACTTTCCAATTGTAACGACAACGCTCCGACAAGGACCGAAATTATACTCACTTTCGAAATCATTTTTTCGCTCCTTAGTAAAATATAAGAACTCGTTCCCAATCAGTGTTGCACGCGCAATATTAAGTAGAATACACCCAGAATTGCGCATCATGTGCGCATTTGGGATGGTATTGATATCGGATGCCTTGTGTAAATTGTGTTTGTGAATCGCAACAATTAGGCCGTTCGAGCGCTATGAATAAATGTAGACAATTCACCCCAGTAACGATGCTAGAAAGACAAAAAGTGCAACGTTTCATAATGGGCGATCCAGTTTCAATATTGGCAGGCTTATTCATCGCCTTAATACGACGAACTCGCGTTGCAGCTGCTACCAAAACTCAACACGAGAACGGTGTTTTAAAATCGATGAAAAGATGGTGTGCCGAATATCTATGCTGTGTCGCAATCGGCGAATACATGCGTATGAAAATTTTTCAATCACTGCTCTTTGATGCGGGCATCATTCACGTCAAATCGCTTAGTCCTACCTACGAGTCTTACACATTTTTGCAAAAGCGTGAGCCTGGCGTGTTGCGTTCGGCAGTGCAAAAAGGATGCTCCGCAGTTTCTCGGGATTACCCCTGATGGACTGAGCCGCTTTATGAAAAATATTACCGCCTTGTCACAAGTAATCATTAGAATATGCGCTTAAATCAACTGGAAACATAGATATGAAAACAGCATTATTAACTGGATCAACGGGAGGACTAGGAAATGAGGTCTGTCAAATTCTCGCGCAAAATGGCTGGAATCTTATCCTTGTCAATCGAGATAAAGAACAGGCTGATCAGCAAATCACATTCTTGACTGAGTCATTCCCCAATCAAACATTCGTTGGCTACACGGCCAATTTAATGGATATGGAGGATGTTCGAAAAACAACAAAAAGTATTGCCGCCGCTCATCCAAAAATCAGGGCACTATATAATATCGCTGGAATATTAACTGATAAGCGCATTCTCAGTCCGCAAAGCATTGAGGGGCATTTCGCCTTAAATGCCCTTGCTCCCTATATGCTTATTAAAGCCTTGAGGCCTCAGCTTAAAGCAGCTGGATCTCCCCAAAACCCAGCGTTCATAGTCAATTTTTCGACGTCCGCAGTGAATAATGTGAAGACACTCGACACCACTAAACTAGTTAAGCCTGATACCATTGGCGGTCTTATGGATGCCTATGCAAAGACAAAAGCCGTTCTCAATATTATGGCCTGTTTTTTAAAAGATGAGCTTTTAGCTGACAACATCTGTATCTACTCTCTCGATCCTGGGGCAACAAAAACTCAAATGACAAATGGCAATCAAGGTATGCCTTGGTTCGTAAGGCTTCTTGTGCCTTTAATATTTGGTGACGCCACTAAGCAGGCTCAAAAACTGGTTCGTGGTGTTGATCTAGCGGTAAAAAATGGACAAACCGCAGTTTTCATCTCAAACGGAAACGTAACTAATAATCCACCTCTTGCAAATGACACTGAAGTTCAAAATAGAGTGCGATCTATTATGGACAGCCTCATTGAAAATGGTGGCCCTAAGGAGGAAACCGTCTAATGCCATCCTTAACGTTATACCACTACCCACGAGCCTGCTCGCGTGTAACCGTCACCGCCATGATAAAAATGGGCATCGAGTATAAAAGTATAATTATCGATATTACCAAGGATCAACAAAACTCCCCAGAATATCTCGCGGTAAATCCCGATGGTAAGGTGCCAGCGCTCCTAGTCGATGGTGAAATCATAACACAAAACGCAGCCATCCTGACATACCTTCATAGATTGCAGCCAAGTGCTGGTTTACTTCCATCAACTGAAACCCTTGCTCAGGAAACTCAGCAGTTATCAGACTTAATCTGGATTGCATCAACTGTCCATCCAATGGTTCGCCAGATAAGATCCCCCAAGCGATTCACGTCTGGGGATAAGAAATCAGTGAAAGCTGATGGTGAATTGAAAATTTCAAAATTACTTCCAAGACTTGAGGATCGTTTTAAGCGGAACAATTGGTGGTACGGAGAAGATTGGTCGATAATAGATATTTACCTACATTGGTGTTTGAATACAGCTGCAAGCACTGGATTGAATTTTGACGATTATCCAGCCGTATCTACCCATCTTCGAAAAATCGAAGCAATCCCAGAACACGCCGAGGCCTACATTGGGTGTCCGACCGAACTCGGTGTTGATGACGATCAACGTGTCGTCGAGATCGATCTCATTGGTATCGATGAGAAGCTCAAGT
>JBCCBE010000023.1:0-39866 GCA_039814425.1 Pseudomonadota bacterium | reverse complement strand
GCATATAAGCCTCTATCAACCCGTTGAATTTCACCTTTGCTGGTTAGTTCATTGAGGCGTCCACGAATAGAAGAACTCGGGATTGAGTAGCCTGCATCTTTGAATAGTTCTTCAAACTCGGAAATCGAAACCGGAACGGATTTATTTTCTAGAGTTTCCAAAATGAAATCAGCAATTGTTAGTTCGACTTCATCATCATCCGCATCACGCTCCCACCCTGCCAATTCCGCCACGCGGTCCATTACCTTGACAGGATCGCCCTTCCAGAAATTATCCGGTTGCGTGGCGATGAGAATGTCTGCCTTTTCACCGAAGGCGCTGCGGGGTTCGCCGGGCACCATCGGTACAAGCTGGCGATACCAGTCAGTGATGAGGCCGAAACTCGTCTCCTGCGCCAGGTCGGAATTGGCAAACTGGTCAAATGCGTCTTGCGCCCATGAGGGCATGGCGTCAGGCGGTGCCATGCCCGACCATAGGGGCGTATTCATCAGCGCACGGGCCAGAACCTGATCATCAGACAAGCCATCTTCGCCGAAGAACGCCAGTGCATTTTCCGGGCTGTTTGATTCAAACCGCTGATATGAAGCTTGCACGGAATGTCAAGAGACACAAGGTATGTCTGTGTTCTCGCGCCAACCTCTCCTCCGGCAAAGCGGCAACAGAAAGCCCCACAGGAGCAACGCGCAATGCTATTCTTGCCGCAATCGCCTGTGCCCATTCGGGAGGTTTGTCCTCCAGCCATGCTTCCAGGCTTTTTCTGTCTTTGATCTCAGAGGTTTCCATGCCGCTTTCCGTTTGGGAAGAGTCTGGCAAAAATTCCTAGTATTCTCAATCGCTATGTTTGGAAATCCACCATGTTTGGTTCAATGCGCGACTATTAGATTGACTTGGCGTATCGCAAACCAACGTATGATCTAATCATTCCTAACTTTCGCAAACTCAATTGCAGCCCCTTGCAAATCATGCCTTGCGCTTGGTCCATTTAACCTCTAACGCTGGGTCAACCAAAGGCGCCAACCCCTGGCTGCCGTTTAAGGATTTTCATGATACGCACGTCGTTGCATGCCTTCACCAAGGTGTTGGCTGTACCCTCTATTAAAAACCGACCAGAGATTAACGCTACGCAGATTTCGCGCGAATTAATGTCTGGATTGACCGTTGCCCTTGCACTGGTGCCGGAGGCCATTGCCTTTGCTTTCGTTGCTGGCGTACACCCGCTAGTGGGCCTCTACGCAGCGTTTATTGTCGGGCTGATTACTGCAATATTCGGGGGCCGCCCCGGCATGATCTCCGGTGCAACCGGTGCCCTTGCCGTCGTCATGGTTAGCCTTGTTGCACAGCACGGCGTTCAATATCTCTTTGCAACCGTAATCCTTATGGGGATTATTCAGATTGCTGCCGGCATTTTCCGCCTCGGAAAATTCATCCGCATGGTGCCCCATCCCGTCATGCTCGGCTTTGTGAACGGTCTGGCGATCGTTATTTTTCTGTCCCAACTCAGTCAGTTCACCACCACCTCTCCTGAAGGTGTGAAAACCTGGATACAGGGAAGCGAACTTATGTGGATGCTCGCGCTTGTTGGCGTGACCATTGCAATCATCTGGGCAATGCCGAAGCTTACAAATGTTGTGCCTGCTCCGCTGGTCGCGATTTTAACTGTGGCATTGCTCGTCATCTTCTTTGATCTTCCCGCCTCCCGCGTGGGCGATCTGGCATCGATTGAAGGCGGGTTGCCAATTTTCAGCATACCTATGGTGCCTTTTGATCTGGAAACCTTGCGCATCATTTTGCCTTATGCGCTAATTTTGGCAGCCATCGGTTTAATCGAGAGCCTGTTAACACTCAATCTTGTGGGAGATATTACCGGCCAAAAGGGCGGCGCTTCCAAGGAATGCATGGCTCAGGGCGGAGCGAATGTGGTCACCGGATTTTTCGGTGGTATGGGCGGATGTGCGATGATCGGTCAGTCGATGATCAACATCAAGTCAGGCGGGCGCATGCGCCTATCGGGAATATTCGCAGCCCTGTGCCTGCTCGGCTTCATACTGTTTGGCTCTTCATTGGTTGAAGAAATTCCGCTCGCCGCCCTGGTTGGTGTAATGTTCATGGTTGTGGTTGGAACCTTTGCTTGGAGTTCAATCCGCCTGATCACGCGCGTTCCAATAGCAGATGTAATCGTCATTTTAGTAGTAACCGCGGTGACAGTTTGGCAGGATCTGGCAATCGCGGTTATCGTCGGCGTCATCCTATCTGCATTGGTTTATGCGTGGAATGCCGCAAGCCGCATCCAGGCAGTTTCCCGTCTAAGTAATACAGAGGCAGGCGCAAAAGTGTATGAAGTTGAGGGGCCATTATTTTTCGGTTCCGCAACAAGTTTTACGGCCCTGTTTGATCCAAAGAACGATACGGAAAATCATGTCATTCTGGATTTCAAAAGCTCACGCGTCGTAGATCAATCAGCCTTGAAAGCAATTGAGGTTGTAGCTGAAAAATATGAAAACTCGGGCAAGCGAATTCAATTGCGGCACCTCTCGCCTGATTGCCACACCTTACTTCGCAAGGCAGGGCAGCTGATAATTGATAGCGAGGACGACCCGCATTACAGCATAGCGGTTGATTATGACATCCGAATAGGGCGCATCGCCAGCGGCCATTAGGCGGGCTGTAAAGCAAAAACGGGATTAATCGAAAATCTTCTCACCGCGCTGATCAATCAGCTGGCGGGATTTCTGGACGGCAAGATCAGATGCTTCCTGCACGCTTGAACACATATCCGCGCGGATAAGCCTGTGCTCGCATTCTTCGCCGCCAACCTCCTTGCGGATCAGCGCACAGACGCGATATTGCCCACCTTCATCCATCGGTGTTGAGAGAATTGAATAGCCCTCATACTCGATCTCTGCTGCCGGCGCGGCTTGCTTACTATTGCCGCCTCCAAAGAGTTTTGAGAAAAAAGACATCAGCACCATCCATTAAAGCTTGTGCGACCGTAGCATAAAAAAGGGTCACATCAAATTTGTAGCCTTTATCGGATTGGAACTTTAACAGGATTACTGGTTTCTTGTGACCCCGCACGCTTCAAAGTGTTGCGCAAGACACTCAGGCGCGGGCGGAATGAGCGTTATTACCTTTATCAACACACTTTCCAGGTCGCATGCAATAAAGTGCAAGATCACCGATAGGTATTTAGGCGATCTTCAAGTCCCCGTTGGATTAAAAAACCCCGCCAATACAATCTGTATGGCAGGGTTTGAAATTAATCAGAGATTTGCGATTTTCCTAACTATCGAGGAAGGACCTCAGCTTGCGGCTCCGGCTAGGATGTTTCAGCTTGCGAAGCGCCTTTGCTTCAATCTGTCTGATCCGCTCGCGTGTCACACTGAACTGCTGACCAACTTCTTCAAGCGTATGATCAGTATTCATGCCAATACCAAAGCGCATCCGAAGCACCCGCTCCTCCCGCGGTGTGAGGGAAGCCAGAACTCGGGTCGTGGTCTCGCGAAGATTTGCCTGAATAGCCGCATCAATCGGCAATATTGCATTTTTATCTTCGATGAAATCACCAAGATGGCTGTCTTCCTCGTCTCCGATAGGGGTCTCAAGCGAGATCGGTTCTTTGGCGATCTTCAAGACCTTACGCACTTTTTCAAGCGGCATAGCGAGCTTTTCAGAAAGTTCTTCCGGGGTCGGCTCTCTGCCAATCTCATGCAGCATCTGGCGCGATGTTCGAACAATCTTGTTGATTGTCTCAATCATATGAACCGGAATGCGGATGGTACGAGCCTGATCAGCAATCGAACGGGTGATCGCCTGACGGATCCACCACGTCGCATAGGTAGAAAACTGGTACCCGCGGCGGTATTCAAACTTATCAACCGCTTTCATAAGGCCAATATTGCCTTCCTGAATGAGATCTAGAAACTGTAGCCCGCGATTGGTGTATTTCTTGGCAATCGAAATCACCAGACGCAGATTTGCTTCCACCATTTCCTTCTTGGCCTGGCGGGCTTCGCGCTGGCCTTTTTGCACCTTGTGTACAATACGACGGAATTCGGTTGGCTGGAGACCGGTTTCCCCAGCAAGCGAGTGAATTTCCCCGCGAATATCCTTGATCTGCTTGTTTTCAGACTTATTAAATTCTTTCCAACCATGGGTCGTCTTGTTAGCGATCCGGCGGATCCAGTTGGGATCAAGCTCGGAGCCCATATATTCTTCCAAGAATACCTCACGCGGCACACCGTAAGATTCAGCCAGCCGCAACAACCGACCTTCAAGGCTCAACAGGTTCTTGTTGATTGAATAAAGCTGCTCAATTAGCGCTTCGATCCGGTTGTTATTGAGCGACAGAGATTTAACCGCTTTAACAATTGCATCCTGCAATTCCTTATAGCGTTTTTCCTGTGCTGGTGAGAGTTTCTTGTTGCCAAGCGCTTTTTCGACCAACTGATCCTGCAAGCGGCGCAGCTTCTTGTATTCAGAAGCGATGAAATTGAGCGTTTCAAAAACCTGTGGTTTCAGTTCCGCTTCCATGGCTGCAAGCGACAAACTTGCCTCCATGTCTTCATCATCGTCCTCTTCTTCCTCTTCACCCTCGGTCTGGATCTCTTCGCCAGTCAGCGGGTCAATTTGCTTTTCTGGCTTTTTTTCTTCCTCAGCGGGCTTCTGCTCTTCCTGAGGCACTGCCACAACCGGAGCCTGCTTGGCCTCGGGACCGGCATAAGTTGCTTCCAGGTCAATAATATCGCGCAGAAGAATATTACCGTCGTTAAGTTCGTCTCGCCAGATGATCAGAGCCTGGAATGTAAGCGGGTTTTCACAAAGCCCGGCAATCATGGTCTCGCGGCCGGCCTCGATACGCTTTGCAATCGCGATTTCACCTTCGCGGGATAACAGCTCAACTGTACCCATCTCCCGCAAATACATTCGAACCGGGTCATCTGTACGATCGGTCGGTTCGCGTTTTTTCGCAGTTGTTACCGCCTTACCGGCTGATTCAACCAGTTCGCCGCCTTCAGACTCTTCTTCTATTTCATCTTCATCTGCAACATTGATACCCATGTCAGAAAGCATCGCCATTACATCTTCAATTTGTTCCGAAGAAACTTCTTCTGAGGGAAGAACCGCGTTTAATTCTTCTGTGGTCACATAACCGCGCTTTTTCGCGGTTTTGATCATTTTCTTTACAGCGGCATCACTTAGATCAAGGACTGGCCGATCCTGGGAATCTGAACCTTTTTCCTGCTCTTTAGCGACGTCTTTTTTACGTGTTTTTGTTGTCGTAGCCATATGGCTTATCTCTCCATCAAAACCGCCTAACGGCTTTGCGAAATTCCTAATCTCTATGCACCTGCCCAAAAATGGGCTTCTAACCGAATCAGACTTGAAAAATGCCGATCCCTATCGGCTAGACTGATAGAGTTAACCGGTTATTAAATATTCCTGAGAATTCGCCGGGCCGCCAATTCCTGAACATTCAGTCTCCTGCATGCAAATTTACTGATTCCAGCCTGTAAAATGTAGGTCAAGGCAAGAAAAATAGACGCTGCAACTTCGTAGTATTTCAAACGAAGACAGAAACCATTATTCTTTGAAGCCAAGGGCCCAATAGAACAAACTATTTTTGGTAGCAGCGAAAAAAGATTATTCTGGCGCTGTTTTGGCCAGCCAATGGTCTGCTAATGATGCTTATTTAAGCATCCATTTCAAATCTACAATACGAAAAATGAGGATTCTTTTGATGGATACAAAAATTTCCAAGATTTTTTCTTAAATCGAGCTCTTTACAGCAAGTCGATCGACATATTCTCGTAAATTGCTTGCAATTTCATCTGCAACATTTTCCGCGGTTCATCGAAAGCGCGTCTTACATTCAGCTTTGCAGCTTAGGCAACTTCCTGTTGTCTGCCCATGTCATAAAGAAGCGAATTATCGAAGCGAAAATCTTCATCCACTAAGTGATCGCGCCCAGCGTGCAATTGATACAGGCTATCAACACGCTTAAGCTTGTGCTCATAGGAAGATTTTACCTCGGTAAATTCTTCCAATACCTGCAATCCCATTTCCGGACTATTGTCATAGTTAAATCGATCAACGTGGGATTGCATATCTTCCCGGTTTTCTTCCAACAGATGCAATTCAAGCGTTTCGCGCACAAGAAACGGCGGCGGATCAGATTGCAGCATCGGGAACAATTCAATAAGTTTGTGCCCGCGCTTTAACGACCAAGGCAATGACCCATGTTTTTCAATATATTCCGCAAGTTCGGTTACTTCGTTACCATGATATTTTTCAAGGGTTTCGAAAAAGGTCGGATTAATCCGATCATAAACTTTTGACGCCAGAATATCCGCATCTTCGATGAACAACCGATACAATTCCGAGACAAAATTAAGTTCGCCATCCAGCTCAAAATTAACATCGGCAATTTCTTCAATGTAGTCCGCAAAGAGGTATGGGTACTCAACGCAAAGGCCTAAGATAATCCGGTGACATCGTTTGACCGGGTCCTTTACCACCATTTGTCCCTGAACGGCTATCGCCCCTGGCTTGGAAGCACCTTTCTTCTGCTGGTTCCGGCGCCCTAACCCAAAACCCTCAATCAACCTGAAACGTGCATGGGTATTAAAGTATTTCGCCAATACCGGGTCTTTGATCTGGGCAAGATCTGCAAATATCTGTTTTTCAATCAGCGCTTTTTGTTCGGGCGTTTCCATCATGACGCCGCTCATGCGGCGCACTAGCACATATTCACTTAGGGGAACTGAATTGGTGACATGGTCTAAAAAGGCTTTGGCACCTTTCTCTTTAACATAATCATCCGGGTCATAACCTTCCGGCAAAAGGCAATATTTAACACTCTTACCAGTCTGAATACGCGGCAAAATCAGGTCTGTTGCGCGATTTGCAGCACGCACACCCGCCTGATCCCCGTCAAAGCATAATACCGGTTCATTTGCCGCGCGCCATAACAGGCCAATATGGTTTTCGGTAAGTGCTGTGCCAAGCGGCGCCACAGCATTTTCAATCCCCACTGCATGAAGGGCAATAACGTCCATATAACCTTCAACCACAATTAAATTACTGGCATTTTGCTTGGAACGGCGCGCTCTACCAAAATTATAAAGCACATCGGATTTATGAAACAGTTCCGTTTCAGGCGAGTTGAGATATTTCGCCATCGCGTCCGCCTTCAACGCACGCCCACCAAAGGCAATGACCCGCCCGCGATCATCCTCAATCGGAAACATGATCCGATCCCTAAACCGATCAAAAGAAACAGCAATGTCCTCTCCGTGGACGAGCAGTCCACAGTCTTCCATCTGCTTGGCTTCCACCCCTTTTTCGGCAAGAAACTGTTTCAGAGCATTTCTACTTTCCGGTGCAAACCCAAGACCAAATTCCTGCTGGATGGCTGGTGAAAGACCTCTATCTCTCAAATATGCTCTTGCCTTAGCTCCACCACCACTATGCAATTGTTCCTGGAAAAACTGTGCCGCAAGCGCCATCACATCAAACAGAGATTTGCGTTTTTCTTCGCGCTCTTGTGTCTTCGCATCCATCACCGGCATAGGAAGTCCAGCCTGGGCGGCAAGACGTTCTACCGCTTCATGAAAGCTCAACCCATCAAGTTCCGTAAGAAACCGGAAATGATCACCAGAAACACCGCATCCGAAACAATAATATCGTCCTTTCCGGTCCTCACAATGAAAGCTTGGCGTTTTCTCGCCATGAAACGGACAACAAGCCCAATAGTCACCACGGGCTGCATTGGTCTTTTTCTTGTCAAACGATACCCGTTGACCAATCACTTCCGAGATTGGAAGCCGGTTACGAATGTCATCTAGGAAAGAGTCCGGAAAGCGCATAAATCTAACCTAACCACAATTGGAAACGTATGCCAGTAAAGTAATAAATCAGCCAATCGCGTTCTGTCGATTTATTTGTATAACTTATATGCCCGCTCTATCTGAAGCGGTTAGGGTCGCTCGGGTCCATCGAAAAGATTCTTGTATTACCACGTTTGCAATTAAGTGTACTGATCAAATCTCCTCGCTGGTTAAATCTCAATCCGCGGGCTCCAGCGCAGCCGGTATCTGAATTACCTGGATTGGCAACTGGGTTTTTTCGCACCCCCGGCAATCCTTGCGCCGCATAGGTAGTTGTATCCTCGGAACGATAACTGCGAGAGTCGGAGTCAATGATTTTCGTGTTCCAGTCAATACTCTGCGCCACAGCAGAACCTGGCAATAAAATCATCACAATCAGTAGTATCAAGTTTCTCATTTTCATTCATCCAAATTTGAAGAGTTTTGGTTTAGTCCCTGCCAATTTTTTCAACCGGAGTTTTGTCGAAACTCACATCCCCTCTGCTTAGGGTTAGCATAGTTACTGCACCTAACACGATTGCCCCACCGAACAAGACACTGGATGTTGTTTTCTCACCAAGAAAAATCCAGACCCAAATTGGTCCTAATACGCTTTCCAGCAATATCAGAGTACTGACTTCAGATGACGGAAGACGGCTTGCAGCCCAAGTTACACAGGCTACTCCTAACCCGGTTAAAATTGCACCCATAAACAGACTGATTATTAAATCCCATTGGGTAAGGACAATCCCCTTTCCAATGAAAAGAAGAATAGCAATGTTTAGTATCGTTGCAAATATCCCGCCTAAAAATATGCCTCCAAGCGTGTCTTCTCTTCCGGTCCATCGAATGACAACCAACAAAGATGCAAAACAGAAAGCTGAAAGGATAGCAAAAACATTGCCAAGCGTGCCGCCAGTTGAAAACCCGTCTTGCACCATTATTAACACCCCGGCAATTGCCATACTAAGGGCAATCCAGGTAACTTGTGTCGGGCGTTCACCAATAAATATCCAAGCAAGACCTGCCGCGAAAATTGGGGCGGAAGACAGCAAAAACAAGGCACTCGCAATGCTTGTATTCAGCAAAGCCAAAACATAGGAAGTGAAGATAAAACTCAATAATAGTCCGATCAAAAGATCCAAGCGATCAAGACTTCTTATTATGTCAATTGGTCCGGCTTTCCTACGAAGACAAGCTAAAAGCAAGACTACGAGTGAGAGAGAAAGAGACCGATAGACAAGAATTTGAAATCCGTCAGCTTGTTCGATCAGCCTTAACGTAAGGCCGATAAAGCTCATAAGGATCGCGGCGAATAGGACAAGACCAACGGCAAACGTCCGGCTCATTGCTCTCTTTCACCCCCATAATATTGTAGTAATTGGATATTAAGGCGCCTCCCCTACGCCCCAAGTTTGGATTTCACCATAGGGCCAACAACGCCCATATCCAATTGGCCACGATACCGTTCTTTTAGGATACCCATGACCTTGCCCATATCGCGCAGGGATTTTGCCTCAGTTTCATCGATAGCACTATCAACCGCCGTTTCAGCTTCTTCAGCAGAGAGCTGAGCAGGAAGAAACTCCCGAATGATATCCATCTCTTCGAGTTCTTGTTGTTCCAAGTCTGCACGGCCACCTTCTCGATACATCTTGGAAGATTCTTCGCGCTGCTTGACCATTTTGGCCAGAATGTCGAGAATTTCCTCTTCGTCTGCCTTGTCCTTGCCCTTGCCACGAAGCGCTATATCACGATCATTGATCGCAGCACTAACCAGTCGAAGCGTTGCTGTTCGGCGTTGTGCCTTTTCCTTCATGGCACTTTTTAGTGCCTGAGAAATTCGATTCCGCATACATCACCTGTTTGTTCTGGGAAGAATACAATTGCTTCAGCAATCAATCAATCGTGGAAAAATAAGGTAACATACTGATTTTCATCAGTTTATTAAATTTTCCAATCGGTTGATTATTGATGCCAGCGGGTTTATGTAAGTATTTCAGTCGAACATTGCTAGAGTACAAGTCGCATCGTCATATTCGCTGCGAGTCTAATGGAGCGCGCAAATGACGAATGAAACTTCCCCTTGGATTATTGAAAAACCAACCGCTGTGGTTGTTTTTGCCGACGGTACTATTATCGAAGGAAATGGCTGTGGCGCCACAGGCACCGTGCAGGCTGAGCTTTGCTTTAATACTGCTATCACCGGATATCAGGAAATCTTGACTGATCCCTCCTATGCGGGTCAGATCATAACCTTCACCTTTCCTCATATAGGTAACGTTGGAACGAACGAAGAAGATACAGAAACGCTTGATCCTGCAACCGTTACCACCGCTGCGGGCGCAGTATTCAAGGCTGACATTACAAATCCATCAAATTACCGTTCTGCAAGCCATCTCAATGAATGGTTGAAAGCACGCAACATCATCGCGATAAGCCAGATCGATACACGCGCTTTGACCAATCTTATCAGGGAAAAGGGTCTGACCAATTGTGTGATTGCCCATAACGAGAACGGCGTGTTTGATTTTGAAAAACTAAAAGAACAGGCTGCCAACTGGAGCGGTCTTGAAGGACTGGACCTGGCAAAAACAGTTGGCCACGGTCAAGAAACACCCTGGCAGGAAGAACCATGGGTTTGGGATGAAGGGTATGCAAATGCAACTCAATCAGATTTTCATGTCGTTGCCATCGATTTTGGTGTTAAGCGGAATATCCTGCGCCTGCTTGCAGGACTTGGCTGCAAGATAACCATTGTTCCGGCTACCACTAGCGCGGACGCGGTTCTGGAACACAAACCGGATGGCATTTTTCTTTCAAATGGCCCCGGTGATCCCGCCGCGACTGGCGAGTATTCTGTTCCTATGATCCGTGATGTTCTGAAGACCGATATCCCGGTATTTGGAATTTGTCTTGGTCATCAAATGCTCGCCCTTGCTTTGGGTGCAGAGACTATGAAAATGCATCAGGGCCATCATGGCGCAAATCATCCTGTTAAAGACCACACCACCGGTAAGGTGGAAATCGTATCGATGAACCATGGTTTCGCAGTTGATGCAGAAAGTCTTCCCGAAGGCGTAATCCAAACCCATGTCTCTCTTTTCGACGGAACAAACTGCGGATTATCTGTGGCGGACAAACCGGTTTTTTCTGTCCAGCACCATCCAGAAGCTTCTCCTGGCCCACAAGACAGCCATTACCTGTTCCAGCGTTTTGTGAACCTTATGCGTGAGAGAAATCAAGAACCATTGCTTAGTGAGCGCTAGGATATCGCCTAACTACTGGTAGTAGCGTTTAACATTTTACCGAACTCGCGTTTGTTAATGTCGAATAATGTCGAACTTGTGTTCATTTGTGTATTGAAGTCTGCGCACCATAAGCCCAATTGTGGATCAAAGACTTTTGCTGTCATTTTCCGTCAGATGAAACTTTTTCTGACAAAAGCCGTAACTATCAATAGTGAAGCTTAGTCTGAACAAAAAATTCCCAAAGCTGAGATGGGAAAAAGGGTAAACTATGACAATCAAATCTAAAATTTCAAACCGTAATTTCAGCGTTATGGGCAAGGCATTATTAGCAATTGCCACGCGACCTGAGGGTAAACCGAATAAACAACCTGTTCGTCATATTATCGCTGAGCAAGATCAGGAAATCGTCTGCGTGGCATCCTTATGCAAAACTCCACAGATTATGGCTCTTTGACCTCATACAGATATGTTGGGGCTGTTTGATCTTAACTCTTCCAGCCCCTTTTGCTCTTCAACTTTGATTTGCTTTCGCTTGCGTCTTGCTCGATTTACCGAAACCGGAAATCGCCCGATAATTGCAAGCAGCAATGCACCGATACCACCCCATATCGCCCCATCTGCAGTAACCGGGACTGCGGGCTTATAATCTTCATAAGTTCCCTGAACCAATTTTGTATCAGGATAGCGTATCAGATGTACCGGAAGCATTCCGTTTTCTGCGTTTTGCATGGCAGCCTGTTGACCCAGCAAATTATCATAACGATCAACCGCAATCTTCATGGATTTGCCGCGACTACGAGGCAATGCCTCACTGGAATTATTTAAGGCTTCTATAGCCCCATCGCGGTCTAGTCCCTGTTCACTTGCGTCCTGATCAAAGCGTTTTACAACCCCACCAAGCTCTTCAATGCCGCCGTTCAGGCGTTGCTTATATTGCTGTGCAAACTCTGGCGCCTGCCCCGCAGTAACAAATCCTAGCCCCGCACAGACCAGAAGCCAAGATTTTGACATCATACCCATAGTAACCTCCGTAACTTCGCAATCTTATAATTTCTTTGCCTTGAAGGTATCACAGGATTCTATCCGACCAGCCTCAAATCCACGACGAAACCAGAAGCGACGTTGCTCGGAAGTACCGTGATTAAAACTCTCGGGTACCACATAACCCTGAGTTCGTTTTTGGATGGTATCATCGCCAATCTGAGTTGCGGCAACCAGCGCCTCTTCAAGATCACCACGCTCAAGCCAGCCTTCACGCTCAACAAAATGGCCCCAGATTCCAGCAAAGCAGTCTGCCTGCAATTCAACTTTTACAGACATTTTGTTTGCTTCAACTTTCCCCATGGAACGGCGCATCTTGTTAAATTGCGGCAAGACGCCAATCACATTTTGCACATGATGTCCTACTTCATGTGCCAACACATAAGCTTGGGCAAAATCACCACCTGCCTGAAACTCCTGTTCCAGTTGCCGGTAAAAGGAAAGATCAATATAGACTTCAGAATCACCCGGACAATAAAATGGGCCGGATGCAGAAGACGCTAGGCCGCATGCGGAGCGCACCTGACCTGAAAAGAGATTTAATTTCGGTTTGGGATAGGACTTACCATAATCGTTGAAAATCTTTGTCCATGTCTCTTCAGTTGAACCAAGGATGGTTTCCACGAATGCTTTCATTTCATCATCTTGTGCCGGTTGGGTACGCTGCTGTGTTTGCGGCGATGGTGTTTGAGGAGCAAAGCCCCCGCCCAGGTCGCCGCCCAGCCCACCGCCGAGAAGTTTTAATGGATTGATGCCCAAGAACCAAAGCACGACGCCGATGATAATAAGCGTACCGATGCCCATGCCCCCACCGCCTCGCGATCTTCCCATTGGGATTCTCATACCACCGCCACGCGTCATGCCGCCGGGAAACCCTATTCCTCCACCGCTTCTGCCGCGTTCATCATTTACATTGGAGCTTCTGGCTCGCCCTTTCCAACGCATAGATGCCTCTCCCCTTAATCTACGTAACTATAACTGCACTTTAGGCGTTTTAGTCTACGCAATCCAGAGCGAGGTTACACTCTTACTCAAAATAAAAGCATGGGAAAACAGCCGGAACAAAGGAACCGGCTTAAGCTGTTTGATCCAAAGGCTCCAGATCGGCAATCAGTGGGTGTGATTGCTATGATCTGAGGAACCATGATCGCCATGATCCTTTTTGCCTGGCTTGGTAACATTCATCTCAATTGAAATCTCTCCGGCTTTTTCAAACACAAGCGTGACGGGTTTCAATTGACCGGCATCTATATCATTTTGCAGCTTCATAAACATTAAATGCAGGCCGCCTTTTTCAAGCACGACACTTGCCCCGGCAGGAATTTCCAACCCACCGTCAACCGGACGCATTTTCATTACACCGTCATTCATTTCCATTGTATGGATTTCAGATTTACCTGCAAAATCTGCCTTTACAGCCACCAACCGATCAGCTTCCTGACCCTTATTCACAATCACCAGATAGCCCGCTGTAACTTTTGCACCGGGAAGTGGCGCAGTCATCTCAGGTTGAGTAATGTGTAAACTTCCAACCTTAAATTTATGCGCATGGGCCAAAGTGGCGGCAAACAAAACGCTAAATGCTAACAGGCAAATACGCGAAAATAGTTTCATGAAAGAGCTCCATTGTTTGTGAATCTTTGTAAAATAAGATGTTTGATTATGCATCTCTTTAATTTGCGATCATGTCACAAATAATGCGATAAATCGCATTTCCTGATAAATCTTACGGTTGCGGATTGCTTATCCCACAATAAAGCGTGAATAAAATTACAATTGTTGAGAATTCTGCAAAAGCCCTCTTCCCCTTTTCATATTCCTGTTCTAAACGAACCCTCTAGCCGCAACATTTTACGACTCCATTTAACGTCTCTATCAAGGCGAAACTTTTCGCGTACCCAGGACAAAGAAACTGCATGCCCGCTAGAACCGATATTTCTTCCATTCTAATCATTGGAGCAGGCCCGATTGTAATCGGACAAGCCTGCGAATTCGACTATTCCGGAACCCAGGCCTGTAAAGCCCTTAAAGCCGAAGGTTACCGAATTATTCTCGTCAATTCCAACCCTGCAACGATCATGACCGATCCGGATTTGGCTGATGCCACCTATATCGAGCCAATCACGCCGGAAATAGTTGCAAAGATTATTGAAAAAGAACGCCCGGACGCCTTGCTCCCGACCATGGGCGGGCAAACTGCTCTAAACTGTGCCCTTTCACTGCGTAAAATGGGTGTACTAGATAAATTTGATGTCGAGATGATTGGTGCAAAAGCGGAAGCGATTGACAAGGCTGAAGACCGGGAGCTCTTCCGAGAGGCAATGAAGAAGATCGGCCTTTCAACGCCCCGCTCTGCATTCGTTAATACCAGTGATCTGAAAAGTCGCTTCGAACGCGAATATAAAGAGGGTTTAGCCAAAGCCAAAAAAGCTGACCAAACTTCAGAATTTGATTCACAATGGCGGGCTGGAGAGACCTTGCGCTTGGAAGAGCATCGTTTGACTGCTCAAATACAGGCGCTGGATGCAACAAAAACAACCGGGCTTCCAGCTATTGTTCGCCCCTCGTTTACGCTAGGGGGTCAGGGTGGCGGCATCGCTTACACCCTGGATGAACTGTACAAACTTGTGATTGGTGGCGTGGATGCGTCTCCAACCAATGAGGTTTTGGTGGAAGAATCCATCCTCGGCTGGAAAGAGTTTGAGATGGAAGTGGTTCGCGACAAGGCGGACAATTGCATAATCGTATGCTCGATTGAAAACGTTGATCCGATGGGGGTTCATACTGGCGATTCAATTACGGTTGCCCCTGCCCTCACGCTTACTGATAAAGAATACCAGATGATGCGGGATGCTTCGATTGCAGTCCTGCGCGAGATCGGTGTAGAGACCGGCGGCTCGAATGTGCAGTTTGCGGTTAATCCTGAAGATGGGCGACTCGTGGTTATAGAGATGAACCCGCGTGTTTCACGTTCTTCTGCCCTTGCTTCAAAGGCTACCGGCTTCCCTATTGCCAAGGTCGCAGCGCGTCTAGCAATTGGTTACACCCTTGATGAATTGGACAACGACATCACAGGCGGCGCGACACCTGCATCCTTCGAACCATCAATTGACTATGTTGTAACCAAGATCCCCCGTTTTGCATTTGAAAAATTTCCAGGCAGTGAACCGATCCTTTCAACCTCAATGAAATCAGTTGGCGAGGTAATGGCGATTGGCCGGACATTCGGCGAATCATTACAAAAAGCGCTTCGTGGTCTGGAAACTGGCTTGGGTGGGCTTGATGAAATTGCAATCCCGGGCCTTGGCGAGGGTGATGACAAAAACGCAATTCGTGCTGCTCTGGGCACCGCAACGCCGGATCGCCTTCGTGTTGTTGCTCAAGCACTGCGGGAAGGTTGGACCCCAGATGCTGTCCACCAATATTCAAAATTTGATCCCTGGTTCATTGAACAATTCGGTATGATTATCGAAAGCGAAAACCGTATCCGTGAGCATGGTCTCCCGCAAGATGCTCAAAATCTTCGTAAATTGAAGGCTCAAGGCTTTTCCGACCTTCGATTGGCTGAACTGAGCGAAACCACCGAAAATACAGTTACCCAGTTGCGACAGACGTTGGATATCCATCCGGTCTACAAGCGTATTGATACCTGTGCAGCCGAGTTTGAATCGCCAACAGCCTATATGTACTCGACCTATGAAGTTCCTTTTGCCGGAAGTATTCGCAATGAGGCAAAGGTTTCTTCACGCGACAAGGTGATGATCCTCGGGGGTGGTCCAAACCGTATTGGCCAAGGCATTGAGTTTGATTATTGCTGTTGTCATGCAGCCTTCGCATTGGAGGACGCTGGCTTTGAAACCATCATGGTCAATTGCAACCCGGAAACCGTATCAACAGATTATGACACGTCTGATCGGCTGTACTTCGAACCGCTTACCAATGAAGACGTGCTCGAAATCATCCGAACCGAGCAGGAAGCCGGCACGCTTAAAGGCGTAATCGTGCAGTTTGGAGGGCAAACACCTCTCAACCTCGCACAAAAGCTGAAAGACCAGGGCGTGCCAATTCTGGGTACATCTCCAGACAAGATTGATTTGGCGGAAGACCGCGACCGCTTTCAGAAATTGCTGCAGGATCTCAATCTTCTTCAACCACGCAATGGGATAGCACGTTCCGTGGAAGAAGCGCGTACCATTGTAAAGGAAATCGGCTATCCGGTCGTGATCCGCCCATCTTATGTGCTCGGCGGTCGCGCAATGGAGATCGTGCGCAGTGACACCGGATTTGAACGCTACATCAATGAGGCTGTGGTTGTTTCTGGTGATACGCCTGTATTGATAGACTCATACCTTTCAGGCGCTATTGAGGTAGATGTAGACTGTATCTGTGATGGGGAGAACGTTAAAGTCTGTGGCATCATGGAACATATTGAAGAGGCTGGTATTCATTCCGGTGATTCTGCCTGTTCCCTACCCACCCACTCTCTACCACAGCATGTGATTACCGAACTGGCGCGACAGTCCAAAGAGATGGCCATTGCTTTGGAGGTTTCGGGTTTGATGAATATCCAATACGCGATCAAGGATGAAAAGGTTTACGTTCTTGAAGTTAATCCAAGGGCATCAAGAACGGTTCCCTTTGTCGCAAAGACGATTGGTGCGCCGATTGCGAAGATCGCAAGCAGGATCATGGCAGGTGAAAAACTGGATCAGGCGATAGATGCGTATGGCATATGGCGTGAAGCTCAGAACCTCAACCATATTGCAGTAAAAGAAGCAGTTTTCCCATTTGCACGTTTCCCGGGCGTGGACATTCTGCTTGGGCCTGAAATGCGGTCTACTGGCGAAGTAATGGGGCTGGATACCGATTTCGCCATGGCATATGCAAAAGCGATTTTGGGCGCAGGTACAGTACTGCCAAGAGAAGGCACCATTTTCATCTCAGTAAGAGATCAGGATAAGGAAAACATTCTACCAGCTGCAAAAACCTTTGCAAAAATTGGCTTTAACCTAATTGCAACAAGCGGAACCCAGCGCTTTTTAACTGAAAATGGTCTGGTATGTGAGCGTATCAACAAGGTATTGGAAGGAAGGCCCCATATTGAGGATGCTATTCATAACCAGCAGATACAATTGGTTATAAACACGACCGAAGGTGCCAAGGCCGTCTCCGACTCCCGTTCGCTGCGTCAGGCTGCTTTGAAAACACGAACCGCATACACAACTACAATTTCAGCCGCTGTAGCCATGTCTGAAGCGATGGAAGCACTCAGCAAACGCGAGATGGATGTTCATCCGCTCCAGAGCTACTTAAATTAAAAAAGCCGGAGAACTTCCGGCTTAATTACACCTTCTTGTTTTGCGAATATCAATCGTCTGAAGACAAAAGCAATTTCCAAACAAAAGCGCCGAGTGCTGCTCCGGCAATGGGTGCCAGCCAGAAAATCCATAGCTGTTGTAACGCCCAACCATCTGCAAACAGAGCAACCGCAGTCGATCTGGCAGGATTAACCGATGTGTTGGACACTGGAATTGAAATCAAATGGATCAATGTCAATCCAAGACCAATTGAAATCGGTGCAAATCCTGCAGGAACAGATGAACTGACCGCACCAAGGATTATGATCAGGAACATGCCGGTCAAAACAACTTCCGCAATCAACACAGAAACAAACGAATATCCGCCAGGAGAATGCTCACCATAACCGTTGGATGCAAAGCCACCCACACCGGAGAAATCTGCTTTTCCAGAAACAATCAGATAAAGTACCAATGCACCCAGTATACCGCCAACCAGTTGCGCACCGATATAACCTGGGACGTCTTTCCATCCAAACTTTCCTGCAACCGCCAAACCCACTGAAACAGCCGGATTAAAATGCCCGCCGGAAATTCCTCCAACTGCATATGCCATTGTTAGAACCGTTAAACCAAACGCTAGTGAAACACCCAACAGCCCGATACCTACTTCTGGAAATCCCGCAGCAAGTACTGCACTTCCGCATCCACCGAATACGAGCCAAAACGTTCCAAACGCTTCTGCCGATAATTTTTTCATCCTAGAGCCCCCAAATATGTATGACATCATTAGTGGTCATAGGGTAATTCTTACGTAACGTCAAATTCATTCTGTTTCCGGAAATACTAACCTATGCTCCATCTGGTAAATCGACAAATCTTGATTGGTATTTTTGTACTATGATGTTTGGACAAAAAGTAAATCGGTAAGAACGCATTGCTCCACCGTGCAGTAAATTTCCAAATTCGTTCTAAAATCTAGATACTTGGCCCTGGCTCCAATTTGCTCCCATCGAAGAACCGCGAAAAGCGGAACCGTTCAATGGCGTGTCCAACTGGTTTTTCCTGCACCATATTTGCGATAATCTTGCCAAATCCGGGTCCAATACCAAATCCATGACCGCTCATCCCAGTGGCAACAATGAGACCCGGAATTTGCCCAACCCTATCCACAATTGGGACCACATCAGGCATGCAGTCGATCATCCCTGCCCAGGCTTTCTTTATTGTTGGCTTACCAATCTGCGGGAACCGCTCGGCAAAGTTATTACGAATGACTTCTACCTGTTTCAGATTAGGTTCTGGCTCCAGCACTCGGGTTTCCTCAAACGGGGTTTTTTCATCAAAAGACCAGGTACGTGATGTTTTCCAGCCATCGGGAAATCCTTTCGGCGCATTAATGCGAAATGCGGTATCAGGTAAATGTTCGCTTGCCACTGGCAGGTATTTCAAGAAATACCGAAACGCATCTGGCCCAATATAAAAATCGTGGCGAGCACCACCTGCAAGACTATACCCACCATCATTGCGGCGGCGAAAGGCAAGCTTTTCATCGGCAGCATTTCCAGTAAAAACCTCAGGTAATTTTTCAGTTTGGCATACAGTTGAGCGAACACTTAGTTGCGGGATTTTGACGCCATGACGGCGCAAGAACAGCCCGGACCAGGCACCAGCGGCAACAACGACACGTTCACAACGGACCAATCCGTCTTCAGTGAAAATGCCAGCAACTTTGCCAGCTTGAATATCCAGTCCGCGGACAGCACAGTTTTCGCGGATACCAACGCTCTCTGTTTGAGCAAGTTCAGCAATTGCAGGTATCGCTTGCCAAGGTTCTGCACGCGCATCATTGGGCGTATAGCTTGCCCCAATCCATTGATGGCCTTCACCACTTCCACCGGATCGATCAATCAGTGCATCAACTTCTTTTTTTGAAATCATCCGCGTATCAAGTTGATGGTCACGGGCAATTTCCAGCCAGCTTTCCCGCCGGGCCAGTTTTTCCTGACTACTGGCAAGGTAGCAAACCCCTTCACGCCTAAATCCAGTTTTACCATTGGTCTGTTTGTCAGCTTCCTCCCAAAGACGAGAGGCTTCCATCATAATCGGCAATTCCGCCCGATCACGACCATGTTGGCGGATCCATCCCCAATTTCGAGAGGACTGTTCACAAGCAATCCGGCCCTTTTCACATAGGAAAACCTGCAAACCGGTTCTGGCCAAATAAAGCGCAGCAAACGTACCAACCACGCCTGCCCCAATAATAACCACATCCACCTGTTTCGGCAGCGGGTCATAGAAACGGATCGGACTATCTATCGTAACATGGCCTTTAAGGCCCGCATCATCGTCCTTCATATCGGATCGATCCTATCCTAAATTGTGCTACCAAATCACCAAAAACACCGGAGTATTAGTTATCACTATTTTCTGGTAAATTTCAAAAATCAATCTATATATTGATCTTGCAATGTTTGCGGCTCCGAAACAAACGGTTTCTGGGGCCATTTTCTTTCTGTCTGAATTCTGCTTTAGGCGTGATTTTGGATGGAAAAATCAGGAAGACAGCATGGAAAAAGTTCCCATGACAGCGGCGGGTCACTCCGCACTCGAAACAGAATTAAACCGAAGACAGGCAGAAGACCGTCCGTCTATCATTCAGGCTATTTCAGAGGCGCGCGCGCATGGCGACCTTTCCGAAAACGCGGAATATCATGCAGCCAAAGAGCAGCAGAGCCTGAACGAAGGCCGAATTTCTGAGCTTGAAGACCTTTTGTCCCGATCTGAGATAATTGATGTATCAAAACTGTCTGGCGACTCGATTAAATTTGGCGCAACAGTTCACCTTGCAGACGAAGACACAGACGAGGAAAGCACCTATCAGATTGTCGGCGATCAGGAAGCCGATGTGAAACAGGGCAAGATTTCGATTTCATCTCCGATATCACGAGCCTTGATCGGAAAGAGCGAAGGTGACAGCGTTGAAGTGGTTGCTCCCGGTGGCGCACGCTCTTATGAAATTCTATCTGTGAAATTTATTTAATCTCAATCGGACCTCCATGTCACTTAACGATGTTCAAAGTCTGCTTGTAACCGGTGGAACCGGTTCGTTTGGCAAAGCATTTATCCACCGTGTTTTGGATGAATATCCAAACATTGAACGCTTGGTAGTTTTCTCCCGTGACGAACTGAAACAGTTTGAGATGGAACAAGAATTTACCGGAGATAAACAAAAACGCATCCGGTTTTTTATTGGTGATATCCGCGAGCAAGACCGCCTCAAACGGGCTTTGGAAGGGATAGAAGCCGTAGTACATGCCGCAGCCTTAAAACAAGTGCCTGCTGCAGAGTATAATCCATTTGAGTTTGTCAAAACCAATATAATGGGTACACAGAACCTGATTGAAGCTTGCCTGGATTCAGATGTTCGCAGAGTTATCGCACTTTCAACCGATAAGGCTGCTGCCCCAATAAACCTGTATGGTGCAACTAAACTTGCAGCAGACAAATTGGTTTCTGCAGCCAACAATATCAGAGGAAAACGCGATCTAAGACTTGGTATTGTACGTTACGGCAATGTGATGGGAAGCAGAGGTTCGGTTATTCCCTTCTTTATGAATAAACGTAAATCAGGCGTGCTTCCTATTACTGATCCTGATATGACCCGCTTCAACATTACATTAAACGAGGGCGTTGATTTTGTCATTGACGCATTTAAAAAAACGCTTGGTGGAGAAATTTTTGTACCCAAAATTCCAAGCTATCTTTTAACTGATGTGGCAACGGCAATTGGTCCAGATTGCGAACAAAAAATTATTGGTATCCGCCCCGGTGAAAAGCTGCATGAAGAAATGATCACCAGCAGCGACAGTGTTCACACGGTTGAGTTTGAAACCGGATACGCAATTCTAAGCGTCAGTGACACTATTCCGATTGAGGAGTATTGCGCTAGAACCGGTGCCAAAGGCGTTGAAGCGGGCATGCACTACAATAGCGCAAACAATGAGCAATTCCTCTCGGTTGAAGATATCCGCACGTTGTTGAAAGAAAATCTGTATCCAGATTTTCACGTTTAGGGGCTCGCCCCAAAAACAGCCTTACTGCTTAAGCTAGAACTGCAGAAATCGCGTCAATCACGCGCTTTGGATCATCATCTTTCATCAGCGGAAATAATGGTAGCGAAATTATCCGGCGGTAATATTCCTGGGAGCCTGGTAGGGACAGAACTGGAAATTGCTTGCGATAAAACGGTTGAATATGCGTCGGTATGTAATGCACCTGAGATCCAATCCCGCGTTCTCTCAGTGCCTTGCAAAACTGGTTACGCTCGATGCCAATCGTATCAAAATCAATCAAAACCGGGTAAAGGTGGCGAACGGGGTCTACACCTTCCGGTGTCTTAATCGGTCGAACCGGCAAATTGCTCTTTGCCAGCAACTCATCATATATCGCCTTAAGTTCCCGGCGACGGCTTGCAATCTGCGGCATTCGCTTCATCTGACTTGTGCCCAGAGCAGAAGCGATATCGGTAAGGCGGTAATTATATCCAAGTTCCTGTAATTCATAGTACCAGAGATTTGGCTCGCCTTTACTGTCAAAAGCCAGAGTGTCATATTCAAAACTGTTTGGATCGCGCTCTAGTCCATGATTGCGCAAAAGCCGTAACCGTTTTGCAATCTGTGTGTCCTGAGTGAGAATCACCCCGCCTTCTCCGGTCGTGATCGTTTTAACCGGATGCGTTGAGTAGGTTGCCATAATGCTGTATCGGCAGGCACCTACCATCGTGTCCTGATCGTTTTCATCTTTAAACACTGTCCCAAGTGCATGACAGGCATCTTCAATTATAGAAATCTTATGGGCTTCTGCAATTTTGGAAATAGACTGCATATCTGCATGTTCACCATTAAGATGAACGATGACCGCAAGCCTTGGCTGCTTGCCGCGCTCAACAGCCCGCGCATGTGCTGCCTTAAATGTTTCAGGAGTAACGAGACCAGAATCCGGATCGCAATCCATAAATTCTATATCTGCACCACAGTACGCAGCGCCATTGGTTGATGCAGCAAATGACATTGTTGGAACCAATACGCAGTCATTCTTTGAAATATCTAACGCCATACAGGCCAAATGAAGTGCAGCAGTTCCGTTGGAAACCGCGATACAATGAGGAGCGCCAACATACTGCGAAAACGCTTCTTCGAATTCCTGAACCCGTGGGCCGGTAGTCAAAAAATCTGACCGCAACGCCTCAACAACTGCATTCACATCACTATCGGTGATGTCCTGTTTTCCGTAGGGAAGAAACTTACTGGCCATTACTACCTGCAAACTGATTTCATATCATCGGCCTATTAGGCCCAAACTTAAATTTATTCTATAGGTCACTAATTGGCCAATTTATAGGCAGATGCAATTCTCTCGGGTAAAAAAGAAATGACAAATCAGCTGCTTCACAATAGCTAAGGTCAAACATAATATCTGATAACAATATTAGTCCTAGAAAGACAACGCGATATGACACGGCAGATAACTCTTGATGGAAAAAAAGTTGGCGATGGATGCAAGCCGTACGTTATCGCGGAAGTCTCCGCCAATCATAACGGTTCAATAGAAAAAGCCAAACGAATCATGGCTTCGGCTGCAGAAAATGGTGCAGACGCAGTTAAACTTCAGACCTACACACCTGATACGATTACGATTAAAAGCGACCGGCCAGAATTTAAGATCAAGGGCGGTTTGTGGGATGGGTATACCCTGTGGGACTTATACAATGACGCCCACACGCCGTATGAATGGCATGAAGAATTATTTTTGCACGCTGCTGATTTGGGGATTTCATGTTTCAGTACACCGTTCGATGATACTGCCGTTGATCTCCTGGAGAGCCTGAATGTTCCGCTCTACAAGATCGCTTCTTTTGAAATGACGGACATTCCCCTTGTTGAGCGTGTTGCATCGACCGGCAAACCGATGATTATGTCTACCGGTCTTGCAACCCTTGAGGAAATTGAAAACTCCCTAAATGCTGCACGCAACGCAGGCAACGGAGAGATTATTCTACTCCATTGCATCAGTGGCTATCCAACACCACTTGATCAAGCAAACCTGAAACTTATGCTGCAGTTGAAAAACACTTTCGATGTTTTGGTTGGTCTTTCAGACCATACGCTTGACAATATCGCCGCAATCACTGCGGTTGCATTGGGTGCCTGCGTGATTGAAAAACACTTCACCCTCGACCGATCGGAAGGTGGGGCTGATGCAGATTTCTCAATGGAGCCACCGCAGTTAAAAGACCTCTGCGATTATACAAAAGGTGCGTGGCAGGCTCTAGGTGATGGGAAACGACTGTCCCCATCTGTTCAGGATTCAAATCGTGTTTTCAGACGCTCAGTGTACTCAGTCGCCGAAATTAAAGAGGGCGAGACTTTCACTAAAGAGAATATTCGCTGTATCCGGCCTGGCCTCGGCCTGCCGCCAGAATATTTCAAAGACCTGATTGGCAAAAAAGCCAAAACTGCAGTTTCTTATGGCACTCCGTTGAGTAAAGACCACATTGCCGATTAAACCTTAACGCGGTTTAAAGTCAGAGCCTTAAGACATAGTGCAGGAATTGCCCATCCTGTTCACCCTCTAGCAGGAAACCAGCCTTTTCAAACACTTTCCGTGACGCATGATTTTCCTCGTGCACATCCGCATCAATCGTTCGAAACCCCTGAGAATTGGCAAGCTTCACTGCTTTTCCCAGTATTTCAAAACCTAACCCGCTGCCACGATAGGACGGCGCTAAGGCAATACCAATCTCAATCCGATTCTGATTTTCAATATCAATATCAAATCGAACATGCGCGACTTGCTCCCCTGCCAATTCAACGATCAGCAATCGGAGATCCGTTCGGCCAAGCGCTGATTTAAACCAATCAATATGCGCATCGATGGCCGGAATAGAATTGTTGCGATAGTAGCGCGCTCCATCATTTTCATATCTAGCGTCAAAGACAATTTTAGCATCAGCTTCAACGGCAGGTTTCAGTGATAGGGACGCACCAATCAACACAGAAGCGGCCCGTTCTGCCCCCAAACCATCGCAGAGATGCCAGGCATTGCGGGCAAATTCTTCACGCAGCGTTTGATCGACAAGCAATTGTTCGACAGCGCCCTGAATTTCAGCTCTATCGATTTTAACACCAAGCCCTGCCTTGGCTTCAGATAAGGCCAAAAAATTGGCTTTCTGATTATCTGCCATCGCAACGAATATGGATGCCCTTCCTAAGCAGCACCGCTCCCAGGCACTTCCACCAGCAGCACCGATCACTATATCGCTGTCAGCAATCTCTTTAGCCATTTCATCGCTATGTGGCGTATAGGCAATGCCAACCTGAGATGCCTTATGGATCTGAGCATCGGTACTCCTGCCAATCAATGAAGCTTCAAATTGAAAGCGCGCGGACAGGTTTTCTAACGCCGACAGGGTAATATCGACCGCTTTACCTACTGTCCCTCCACCGAATGATATCAAAATCCGGGGAACGGAAACCTGTTTCTCGCTGATATTTTCATTTTTGATCCGGGTTTCCCTAAATTCCTGTCGCAGCAAGATATATTGAACGCCCGTAATGATCTGAGAATACTCGGGGACCAATCCAAAATAATCTTTTTGCAACCGACCCATGCCGGAATCGATAAGGACATCACAAACATGATTTCGGTTAGCCAGATCATCAATGACCAAAATTCTGGTTTGTGGTTTTAGTCTTGAGAATTCAGTCTGCCATGCCGCATCCAGGCCATAATGATCCAGGATAACCCAATTCAAATTAGTTTCGCCCACAGTTTCAAACGTGAGTCTTGCATCGTCTTCTTGTCCACTTATAGAATTTGTTGAGCTTAAAGTTCCCTCGACAATTTCCAATGGGAATCCCAGATCATGAATAACCCCAAAATAGTCACTACTCTCCTGGCAACAAATAAAACGTACACAAACACTTCGTTCTCGCAGAATGTTAGCCAGGGCCAGACAGCGCATAAGATGACCAATTCCGGTCTCAGCGGTGGCATCTAGCCTGAAAGCAACTTGCAGCATATGTTATTGGAACCTATAAATTTTTCGACTTTCGGTCGCATTTATAATGATGCTGAACTATCTAAACTAATAGAGAGCTTAGCAACAAGACTAATTAGTAATGTGTAATTAACCCGGATCACGGGATCTTATCACAGAGTTGATTAGCAGATTGCGCTTTTTACTTGAAGTTTAGGTATAAAATGAAAACTTGGGAATTCAGCAATTGAAAGTAGAATCATGAATGAAAAACCCGTTTGCATCATTCCGGCGCGAGGCGGAAGCAAACGAATCCCCAAAAAGAATATCAAATTGATGAATGGCAAGCCGCTAATTGCCTGGTCCATCGAAACTGCATTGCAATCAGATATTTTTTCGCGGGTGATTGTTTCAACTGATAATGAGGATATATCCTCAGTTGCTCAAGAATATGGCGCAAACGTTCCGTTTATGCGCGATAGCGAACTTGCAGATGATTTTGCCACTACAGCAGACGTTATGCATGATGCACTGAATAAGTTAGAAAAATGCAGTTATGCCTGCTGCATGTATGCAACGGCACCCATGATCCAAATAACCGATTTGATCGCTGCATACGAACTATTAAAACAGTCAAAAACTGACTGCGTGGTCTCCACAACAGAATTTGATTTTCATCCTTTGCGAGCCTTCAAACAATCACCCGACGGGTCAATTCACTTTAATTGGACAGAATATGAGTTGACACGTTCACAAGACTTACCAAATTTAGTACATGACGCAGGGGCATTTTATTTTTTTTCGACCGATGCGTTCAGCAAACAAAAGAAAATGATCATGAAGAATTGTTTGGCCTATAACATAGCACGCAGTCGTGCACTCGATATCGACAATCAGGAAGATTTCGACCTTGTTGAGCGGTTACAATCTGAGTTGCTAGAAAAAGGTTTGTCCGATAAATGAATGGCAAACGTATAGGTTTAGTGGGATTTGATCGGTGGACCTGCAAAGGGTTTGAAAATGCGGGATTGAATATCATTTCGCATATTTATGCTAATCCGCTTGATAAAAGCGAAGGTTATCAAAACCAACCTTATCTAATCAATTTTCACGATTGGAAACGCTACAAATTCAACAAGTACATTTTATCCAGCGACCGATTTTCTTTAATGGAAGGGGTCCGGGAACTCTGCTTTCAAGACTTTATCCGTTGCACTGATCGATGGGATTGGTCTCGAGAACTAGTGCATAACTGGAGTGACTATGATCATCTTTTTGCCCTAGCATTTGATCATGCCTATTACTGGCTTACACACTATAAAATCGACACTTTGATCTATTCCAATGTCCCACATCAAGGCATGGCACTTGTTCAATACAGCCTTGCTAAGATGTTAAATATTAACACGCTGGTATTCCTCCAGAGCCCGATAGAATCTAAGAGCTGGTTGGTTGAACACTGGAGTGATCTTGGAACCTTTCAGACATCGCCAAAATCGGAAAGGTTTGATATCGACATCTCTGAACCGGAAAACCCTCCGTTTTACATGAGCAACGTAAACCCAAATATTGTACGTAAATTGAAAGTTGTCGGCCACAAATTGCGTGCAAGAACTATTGTTGCGTTGGGGATGACAGGGCTCACTAGCCGCGTGAGAAGACGGAATTTCCAGCGAAACATGAACCGATGGCAACGTGCTGTAGAGGATGAACGTTATCTTACATTTTCAGAAGAGTTCTTCAAAGATAAAGCGATAAATGAACCGTTTGTGTACTTCCCCTTGCACTTGCAGCCAGAAATGACAACAGACATTCTTGGGGGGAGATATGCTGATCAGGCTCTGACACTGGAAACGTTACGCAGTAAAATTCCAAATAATGTGGCAATCTACGTTAAAGAAAACCCCAAACAGATAGGGCGCTTAAGAAGCGAGGCATTTTTTGAGCGTATTAGCAAAGTACCAAATACAAAATTCATGTCCCGTCATACATCCAGTTTTGATCTGATCCGGAATAGTATTGCGGTCGCAACGATATCTGGAACTGCGGGATGGGAAGCGCTGAGAATGGGTAAAGCAGCAATTGTTTTTGGAGACGCATTTTGGAAAAATCTACCGGGTGCTTTTCCTATTGATCCAGACTTTGACTGGCTTGAAATTACAGATTTTGAGTTTGATCGCAAGACCTTGAAAGAAGCAGCGATGCATCTTAGCCAGTATTTACACCAAGGGGTATGCGATCCGATATATTCGCAACTTGTTCCAAATTTTAATCCGAAGAAAAATTCGCAAGATCTTGCAAAAACAATCATTACGAAACTTGCGGCTTAACAAATGCCTCGATGGTTGATCATTCCAGTGGAAGTCAAACACCGAGAGTTTTTGTCACGCATAGTAATCTCCGCGTTGGCAACCAAAAGAAATTACCGTGTAATTCTGGGCAAAGATACAATGATCCGCAGATTGGCTCCTTGCCTGCCAAAAGGTGTGTTGTTTGATAAAAGTCTGGGAATAGCGCGTCATGGAAAACCACAACGGTTTTCGAAATTGGGTTACAATCTTGTCGTGCATGATGAGGAAAGTACCGGGTTTTATGGCTCGCCAGAACAGTTTCTTTCCGTAAGGCTTGCTGAAGAAACACTGGAAGCGTGTAAGCGCTGGTACTGCATCTCGGATGAATTGAACAACGCAGCATCTGTACGTTATTCCAACCACCAGGACCGGTTTTTAACCTCAGGTCTGCTTAGGACAGATGTGTGGCGAAAGCCATTACAGGGATTTTACCAAGAAAGACGTAGGGAAATATCGCAGGAGCACGGTCCGTTTATCCTGTTTAACTCGAATTTTGGTGGCATCATTCATGCGCGCGGGGATGCATTTGTTCAAAAGCAAATACGAGGCCAGAAAACTGCCTATGCGGCCGTTGATCAGCGAACCGCAAAAATCTTCCAGGAAGGGCGGAAAAATCTCGATGCTTTCATAGATATCATTCCAAAAGTTGCCCGGTCTTTCCCGAACCACAAATTAGTCATAAGGCCGCATCCTTCAGAAGAACCTTCATTCTGGGTCGAGCAGTTTGCGAATTTTGACAATATAGTTATTTCCGGCGAAGGCGAAGCCACACCATGGATTTTGGCCTCTGAAGCTATGTTTCATCATGGCTGCACAACGGGGATAGAGGCAGCAATTCTCGGTAAAGCACAATCCATGTATGCACCGCATCCCGATGCACATCATGACACGGATGTGATGCAGGCATTTAGTCGTATCCATCATTCACAGAACGAACTCCTGGACTGGATTTCACGGGAACTTCAAAACAAGACCGAGGGCTCAGAAAACGTAAAGGCAGGTGAAAAATTCTTTGCGAATATATCAGGCGCCCTCGTGTCAGAAACAATTCTGGATGATATCGACACTTTTTCTTTTGACGTAACTCAGCCGATTCCCTCTGCCTTGCCTTTATCAATTAAACTAAGATTGTTTTTGGCAGATCGCAAAAAACGCTCGGAGAAAGAAGTTCAGTACGCAACGCAAAAATGGCCGGGAACTACGACACAAGAGATCCTGGAAAAACTGGAAATTACAGCTGATGGGCTGGGATTAGAAAAGAATTTTTCTGTAAGAGAAGCTTTCCCGCAAGTCTTTGAAATTTCAGCTTAGTAGCAATGACACAACAAACGAGTAAGGCGGTCTAAGGCATCCAGTCCTGCTCGTCTTTATCAAGCCACAACTGCCGTAGCCATTTCGCTGGCTTTGTCCGATACCGTAATTTGCTGCCATCCCCAACCAATGCTTCTTCCATTTTCGGATTGCCATGAAAGCACATTACGCGGCACCCCTCAGGCAGTCGCGGCTCCGTTATCAGATTAAATGGGACTTTTGGAATAGCCTGGCGTTTGAAAGAACATATCCACGCCTTTGGATAATATTCCAGCAGGCCACGTTTGTGAGCTGTTAGAGAGATATATTTTTGTTCGCCCTTATATGATAGCGAGCCGGAGGTATCATTCTCAAAGTCTGTATACAGAAAATCATGAACTCCAGGTTCGAACTTGTAGACCGAACCATGTCCGCCAACTGGCTGCAGAGGATGATAGCGATAACGCCACTCACGCCCCATACAAATCTTGCCAGGTGCATAATCAAATAAGTCATCCAGCGGACCTGCAACCACAACATCAAGGTCCATTACGAGGGTTGGCCCTTCCAGGCCAGCCTCAGCGGGCTTCATCATGGAAACCTTACGCCATGCACCACGCCGCTTACCGCTGGTCATAGCCGTTACCATTTCCTGTTCAAATGGAACTTTCGGTAGAGGCAATATCTCTACTTCATTTCTAATGCCTTCGGAATGTTCTGTAAAACAGATAAACCGAAACGGTCTACTCATTGAACGAGCAACGCCTGCATAAAGACGATTGACATAATATGGCGGAAACTTTGTTCCCCATTTGATACAAACAATATTGACGTGTGACATGGATATAAATTGTGTGATGATTTGAAGTGGGACTAGCACCGTTTTATGACTGAGGCAAACGTGAACATTCAATTTTGAGCAGATCGCGGATTGCTCAAACCTGTGTGACAATTTCCTTTGCCTCTTGTAATGCAATGGCATGGATTGTTATCTCACTTGACACATAACAATCAGGTTAGCTGCAATGACACCTATCCATACAAAAATGCTTATTATCGGTTCCGGACCAGCAGGCTACACAGCTGCCATCTATGGTGCGCGCGCTATGCTAAAACCAATTCTCGTAACCGGCGTTGAGCAAGGTGGGCAATTGATGATCACAACCGATGTTGAGAATTATCCAGGTTATGCGGATCCAGTCCAAGGGCCATGGATGATGGAACAAATGCTTGAACAGGCAAAGAATGTTGGCACCGAGATCAAAAACGACCATATCATTGAAGTTGATCTCGATAGACGCCCGTTTCATGTAGTCGCGGATTCCGGCCAGGTATATACAGGCGATACGCTCGTAATCTGCACCGGTGCTAAGGCAAAGTGGCTGGGCTTGCCGTCAGAGCAAACCTTTATGGGATTTGGTGTGTCGGCATGCGCGACCTGCGACGGCTTTTTTTACCGTAACAAACATGTTGCCGTTGTAGGCGGCGGCAATACCGCACTGGAAGAAGCACTGTATCTTTCAAATCTAGCAGAAACGGTCACGATGATTCACCGCCGCGATTCTTTTCGCGGTGAGCGGATTTTACAGGAACGCATTTTTGCAAAGGAAAACATCAACATCATCTGGGACAGTGAAGTCGTAGAAATCACAGGTGAAGAAAAAATCCCCCCTTCAGCGACCGGCATCCGGATCAAAAACAAGAACACGGATGAAATAACCGATATGGCTCTGGATGGTATTTTTATCGCCATCGGACATGCCCCGCAAACCGAACTCTTTGAAGGAAAGTTGCGCAAAAAAGACTCGGGCTACCTGTGGACTGCACCGGACTCCACCGCAACAGATATCCCAGGCGTATATGCAGCTGGCGATATTACAGATGATACTTACCGCCAGGCTGTTACCGCTGCTGGCATGGGCTGTATGGCCGCATTGGAGGCAGAAAAGTTCCTTGCAGAACTTGAACAGGTAAGCGAAGCTGCAGAATAGATAGCCTGCGGAGGGGAAAATGGATTGGGATAAACTGCGGATTTTCCACGCAGTTGCCGAAGCAGGCAGCTTTACCCATGCTGCTGACAAGTTAAACCTAAGTCAGTCAGCAATTTCACGACAGGTAAGTGGTCTGGAATACGACCTGAAAGTATCGTTGTTTCAACGCCATGCCCGTGGCCTTGTGATGACTGAAGAAGGCGAAACTCTTTACGCAACCGCCCATGATGTACTGCTAAAGCTTGACTCTGTGCAGGCCAAACTTATGGACTCAACAGAGCGGCCGGAAGGTAAGTTGAAAGTCACGACCACCGTTGGATTGGGCACAGGTTGGTTAACTACCAGAATACATGAATTTCTGGATTTATACCCAGATGTAAAGCTGGAACTTATCCTTGCCGATGAAGAAATCGATCTGATGACCCGAGAAGCAGATTGTGCAATACGCCTTCGCCAACCCAAGAACCCTGACTTGATCCAGCGAAGACTGTTTACGGTGCATCTTCACGTGTTTGCAGCGCCTGGTTATGTCAACAAGTTCGGTCAGCCGTCAAACCTTGGAGAACTGGTCAATCACCGGATCATTTCTTATGGCGAGAACGTTCCGGTATATCTTGAGCATGTTAACTGGCTTTTACACGCTGGCATGGAGGGTAACCGCAAACGTGAGGCTTTCTTTCAGGTCAACAATCTGCGAGCATTGAGGAGGGTTTGCGAAGAAGGTGCCGGGATTGCTGTGTTGCCCGACTATATTGTGGAAGACCGACATGCCTTAGTCCAGCTTTTACCAGATATCGAAGTGCCGGAATTCGACACCTATTTCGTGTACCCCAGTGAATTGAAGAATACCGCAAAACTGAAAGTATTTAGGGATTTCCTGATCTCAAAAGCCAGACATTGGAAATATTGAGACCTTCAACAATATGCGTATAATCTCCTTTGAAGAAGCCGATCCTCAACTTAACTGGACTTTGATAGCTGACGCCATAGAGGCGGGCCATCACTTGCCCCAAGCAGAAATTGGCGACTTGCTTTTACAACAGGCCCCAAATGCACTTCTCAGCAGAGGTGCTTGGATCAATGGTCTTGGAATGGCGTTAAAGTCGATGAGCGTTTTCCCGGAAAATACGACTTTGTCACCACCACTACCGACGATCCAGGGTGGCGTTTTACTATTCAACAGCGAAAACGGTGGATTGAAATCCGTCATTGATGGCGTCCTTGTAACGAAATGGAAAACCGCTGCAGATTCAGTTCTTGGCGCACGATTGCTCGCAAATCCTTCACCTAAATCCCATCTCATGGTTGGTGCGGGAACAGTTGCGGCATCAATTCTTGAAGCATATCACGAGGTGTTTCCTACCATATCCAGGTTTATGATCTGGAATAGAAACCATAAACGCGCAGAAGAACTTGCAAATAGTCTTGAAGACAAAATTCCAGGCGTCCAAACCGTAGAGGCTTTGGATGAGGCATGCAATAATGCAGATATCATCACCACAGCAACAATGGCAGTAGATCCAATATTGAACGGTGATTGGGTAAAAGCCGGAACCCATGTTGATTTGATCGGGGCCTTCAAACCAAACATGCGGGAAGCAGATGATTCTCTTCTCCAAAAAGCAGAGCTTTTCGTTGATTCAAGAGCCACAACGATTGGTCACATTGGTGAGATCGAGATTCCCTTGAAAGCCGGGATTATAGAGCTAACCGATATAAGGGGTGATCTTTATGATTTGTGTTCAGGGAATGCGGCGCGCGGCCAAACCGAATCAATCACAGTCTTCAAGAATGGCGGCGGTGCGCATTTAGATCTAATGGTAAGCACCAAAATCTTTGACGTATTAGTCAATAATTAGTGGCATTTTTGCAACACAATTTTGCCAAAGCCGGTTTTTACTCTAATAACAGTACAAAGTGGTGCATCTACAGACAATCACCATTGTCGCATATGTTTTTTGTTCCATGATGGAGGTTGATTGGTCAATTGGGTATGTTTCTCTCCTCCCGACAAACCTCAACCCAATCACTACCCTAAGAAAGCTTCTTTGGTGAACAGCTTTCTAAATACTGACCGGGCATCTAAACAAGGCCCGGTTTTTTTTGTTAAATTTTATCAGTTTTCTTCAACCAGTTATGGCAATTCAAAATCACATATAGAGCGTCTTTTGATCCATGCCTTTGTAAAGGTCAGCCACCTGCGCACCATACCCATTAAACAATTGGGTGGGAATTCGTTCACTGGATTCCAAATCGCGCTCAGTCGCCTGAGACCACCTTGGATGTGATACATCTGGATTAACATTGGCCCAAAACCCATATTCACTTGGCAGTAGTTCTTCCCAAAAACTAACCGGTCTTTCTGACATAAAGCTGATCTTACTGATCGATTTAATCGACTTAAACCCATATTTCCATGGCAATGCCAGGCGCAGGGGCGCGCCCATTTGTTTAGGCACCGGTTTTCCATATGCGCCCGTTACCATAAACGTAAGTTCATTCATGGCTTCATCAATTGTCATTCCTTCAACATAAGGCCATGGATACCAAAACTGCTTCTGACCTGGTGCTACTTCAGCATTTTCAAACGTTTCAAAGCGAACATATTTTGCATTCGACGTTGGCTTTGCCAGATCAACCAAATTAGAAAGTTGAAAACCTGACCACGGAACACGCATTGACCAAGCTTCGACGCAGCGATGACGATAAAGACGTTCTTCAAGCGGCATTTGTTTTAAAAGGTCATCTATTGCAATTTTAAAGGGCTTTTCCACCTCGCCATCAATTGCAATCTCCCATGGACGGATTTTAAGTGCCTGTGCAGCTTCGAAAATCTGCTTATGGGAACCGAATTCATAGAAATTGTTGTATCTGGTGTTTATTGCTTCCGGTGTAATCGGACGTTCCAGGGTGTATTTCTCATTTCGCGGTACCGGATACAGAGAAGCACTTGGATCTTCTTGTGATGCGAAGGCGCGTTTCACATTCTGCGGTATGACGGCCAAAGCACCGCCAAGTCCCAATGCTGCCACGAATTCTCTACGTTTCAAAAACACGGCTTCTGATGTTGCAGTTCCCTCTGGTAACATCCACTCAGGTTTAATATTTCGGCGTCTCATTATCATAAGCTCGTTACCTCTAATGGAATTACACACGTATTATTGTACCATGCGTACGCAACCCAATTATATTCAAATAAATGGGAATGAATGTGAACGTTTTTGATTTCCTGCTTATTCAGGAATTCAGGGCAGCAGCATCCAACGTGGCTTGTTGCGATTTTAGTCTTTGGAAATACCAAAATTCGGTCTGCTATTAATCTCTGATTCAGAGGCACAAAGCGTACTGACCTCTCCACGTAAACCAGTCGCAGGTATAGGATTTACCAACCTAGCGCATTGTGACACGCTAGAGATATTTCTCGGAATGCGTACTTTAAGACTTGATTTACGGTCTCTTTCAATCAGCGTCGTGGTTGGGCTGCCAAATGCATACCGTATGCCACCGAAACCACCGACATAATTATCCTCGCCAGCTTCAATTTCGCCAAACAGGCTCCAGCCCTCAAAGCCTTGATCATTGAGCAGGCTTTCAAAGGACACATTGCCCACATGACCACGCGAAGTCAGGCGATGCCCAACTGAACCCCGAAAATTGTCCGTGAAGTAAAAAGACAAATCAACTTCATCAATAAATTCGGTTAATACGTGTTGCCCAAACTGCATCCCGGCCAAAACATCCAGCGACCAGCGTCCGTTATAAAACGCAAATTCACCTGCAACCCGCCCTGCATGCTCCGGGTTTACGTAGGACCAGTCACCATAAATACCGACTGAACCGGTTTCGGGGTCACGGTAAAAAAGATGAAGTGCTGCTGCTGCGCTTGTAAAGTCTCCATCGTATACGCCGATACCTAAATCGGTCTGGAAGCCAAAACGCTCAAAAAATGGTATCGGCGAAGCAAGTGAAGCGGTAAACATTGCATTTGATGCAGTACCGATATCATTGCGCTCAAAAGCACCGCCAAGGACACTAAACTCGTAATTAATCGAATCGACAGAGAACATACTCTGCTCATACGCATTATCCTGCTGAGCAACCGGCGTGGGGTTGAGCAAATCTGCACCTTGCGCAGGCAAAGTCAGCCCAAACAAAGCTAAAGAAACAACAGCAAACTTTATGAACCGAACCAAATTTTCGCCTCAACCCAATATTTTTGATTTTAATTGCACTGAAAACAGCTAATTTACCAGCCCGTTTTCACCAATTTCCTTGAAATATACAAGATTCTTCAGTGCCGTGACAAAAATGCAAACTTTACTTAAGGCTTGCGCAAAATTTCTGTATTCTGTTGCAAGCCTCAGTCAGTGCTTCCGTAGACGTTGCATAGGATATCCGGAAGTTTGGTCCCAACCCAAATGCACTTCCGTGCACAACTGCAATACCTTCTGCTTCGAGCAATTCAGTTACAAAGTCCTCATCTGATTCTATAATTTTTCCAGTCGGTGTTTCTTTACCGATCAGCTCCTCGCAGGAGGGATAGACATAAAATGCGCCTTCAGGCTTAGGGCAATGCAATCCCGTTGCCTGATTTAACATGGAAACAACCAGATCGCGGCGATCTTCAAAAGCTTTGCGCCGCTCATTGATAAAGTCTTGCGGACCGTTCAGCGCCTCCACTGCGGCCCATTGTGCGATCGAACAAGTACCTGAAGTTGATTGTCCTTGAATGAGGTTCATTGCCTTGATCAATTCAATTGGACCACCACAGTATCCGATCCGCCAGCCAGTCATCGCGTAGGCTTTCGACACGCCATTCATTGTGAGAGTACGATCATACAATCGAGGCTCGACCTGAGCTGGCGTAACAAATTCAAAATCCCCGTAACAAAGATGCTCATACATATCATCGGTCAACACCCAAACATGTTCATGCTTCATCAAAACATCGGTCAGCGCTTTCAGTTCGTCATGACTATAAGCAGCACCTGAGGGGTTTGAAGGTGAATTGAAGATCAACCACTTGGTTTTTGGTGTAATTGCAGCATCCAATTGTGCGGCAGTAATCTTGAAATCGTTTTCAAGCGACGCTTCAACGAATTTTGGCTCTCCACCGTTCAGCAGCACCATATCAGGATAGCTCACCCAGTACGGTGCAGGGATTAAAACCTCATCCCCAGGGTTCAAAGTTGCCGCAAAAGCATTATACAAAATTTGCTTGCCACCCGTGCCGGCAATAATTTGCTCTGGTGCGTAATCCAGCCCATTTTCACGTTTGAACTTGGCACAGATTGCCTCGCGCAATTCGATAATGCCTGGAACCGCTGTATACTTCGTTTCTCCACGATTAATTGCATCAATTGCAGCAGCCTTAATATTATCAGGCGTATCAAAATCCGGTTCACCTGCACCAAGGCCAATAACATCCATGCCTGCGTTCTTCAGCTCTCGAGCCTTTTGGGAAACGGCGATTGTTGCAGACGGTTTTACGCGGGAAAGGGATTCGGCAATAAAGCCCATGGAAAACTCCAGTTTGCGAGATTATGAGAAAGTGCGCTCTAAAGAAGCGCTATAAATGGTCTATTACTCTACGTTTGCAGAATCAAGAGCAGGTCTCGGTAAAGGTATCGGAATCGGTGGTTCATATCGACTGCCATCTGTTAGTTTAATACCGTTTGGATTTGGGCCAATTGCTCCTCCTGTGGAAATTACAATTCGATCCCGCAAATCTGATCTTGCAGCAAGGTAAAGCTTGGCTTGCTCACGCAAACTTTTTTCCTTTACAGGCTTCGTTTCCTTATCACGTTGAGATTGCTTATCCTTGACGGGAGATCGAAGCGGGATTTCCGCAAGACTGGCCTTAGTCGGTGAATTGATAGTAATTTCTTTGCTACTGAGGCTAGGACGGGGTTCTGGAAGCCCGGGGTTATCAGGCAATTGATCGGGCGTTTCATCAGAAACTATAATTCTTGTATCTATAGAATCAAACTTACTTGCGAGCGGCGCTTCCGGTGGACGTTTTTTGGGGCGCCCTGTTTCGATATATTTTCCAGGACAAACTAGCCGAGTGATATCCTCGGGAATACCGTCCATATCATCAGGCTTTTGTAGGTTAGGCAGATACGCATTCGATAACCCTTCTTTTTGCTCAAAAGCCTCGCTCAAGGCTTTTGCCGTAAATACGGAACGACGGAAACTTGAACGTTGGCCAAACACAACCGCAATCAGTTCACGGTTACTCCGTTTAGTTCGAACAACAACGTTGAAACCGGAGGCGCAGACATAACCGGTCTTCATGCCGTTCGTACCGTCAAACAATCGCAATAGCGCATTGTGATTACGTAAGTAACGGTTCGCGAAACGGATGCCGGGAATATCAAAAAAATTGGAATATTGAGGAAAATCCAAAGTTATTCTTCGCGCCAGTACCGCTATATCTCTTGCTGAAGTGAATTGTTGCGGATCATGCAGGCCATGCGGATTTGTAAATTGCGTATCATCCATCCCAAGCCGCCGCGCATGGCTGTTCATCAGCCTGACAAAACGTTCTTCACTACCCGCAACCGATTGAGCCAGTGCGACCGAAATATCATTGGCTGATTTCACCATCAGAATTTTGAGTGCACTTTCAATTGTAAGGATTTGACCAATTGGCAGACCAAGTCTTGATGGTGGTTGCGCATAGGCTTCCTCACTGACCAAAACCGGCGAATTCCACTTTAGGTGCTGTAAATCGAGCATTTTAAAAACTGTGTAAGCGGTCATCAACTTAGCAAGTGACGCGGGTGCCCAACGCAAATAGACATCATTTTGCGCAAGAATTTCTCCTGAACTTACATCAAACACCAAATAGGGTGGATTTTTCAAAGGCAGCAGAGCCGCTTTAGCCGGTATTGCCGCTTGCATTGAAAACATGAGCAATAGCAGAGCTGAAAAAATAAAATTCTTATAATAAATCAGCAATTTAAATTGCCTCATTGCGAAATTTTTCTATAAATTGAGTTTAGTACTTCTCTTGTTACCTGACAATATGTCCTGATTTTGACACAATCAAATCACAACGCGGACAAAGTTTGACCGAAAGTTTGCCCCGAAAAAAGAAATACTGAAAGAATCAGTCACTCCTTCCGGGAAGCCTAATGAAAAATAGCAACTATTTCACTCGCGCAAATAAATACCGTTCAGTTATTGGCGGTCAGATGCTGGTAATTGTAAATTTGGTACTTGCGGTTGCGTTTGCCAGCGCAAGCTACATGACAGTTGGCTTAATCGCGTCTACGTAAGCAGTGCACTCAGAACCATAATCAGACAAATAACAACCTGACTTAAACAAATGCCCTAACTGGCAGTCGGTGCATTGTCTTCAATAATCTTTTTTGCATTTTCTGGATTTGCAAGATCGGCCACAATAACATTGTCGCCAGAAATGAGGTTTATAATGACGGTTCCACCGCCAAATAACCTGCCAGAAAATCCTCTTCGCACGACTACACTTTCAATAACTGAAAATGGAACGTCAATCGGAAATTCTTTTGGCCAGCCAGGGTGACAAAACACATGACCTTCATTAATTTGAAGACGTATTGTTTGGTATCGCAAGAACGCATGGGCTGCTAATATCGGCACGCCTACTGCCATAACGACGATAAACAATCGCGCCAGTCCTGTTCCAGATTTGCCGGTATAGGCCAAAAACAGCCAAGCGGCAGAGTAAACAATTGCAATGATCAAAGTCGGTACAAAAATATGCCAATGAGCAACAAAAAGTGGCACACCGGAATTTACCGCTTCACGGCGTTCCAGTATTTTTACGTCTTCAGGATCAAGAGCAATGCCGTTTCCGGTTTCACCCATTCGAATCCTATCTCCCTCAAAATAGCCGAATTTGGTACGCCATACTCATGTCAAAGTTTATCGTAAGGTAGAAGCAATGCGCAAGCCCTTATTCCTAATCTTAAACGTTCTATTTTCGTACTCACTTCTTCTGACATCAACTTCAATAGCAAACGCTCAAAAATGGCAGCACCAGACGGAAAAAGGACCGGTTGTCGTCGAAAAAATCGCCGGCGATCTGGATACCCCCTGGGCAATGGCAATGCTGCCTAACGGAAATCTGCTTGTTACACTGCGCGATGGCAAGCTTGTTTTGGTGGATCGACAAAACGCTAAACAAATAAGCATAAAAGGTACACCACGTGTTTGGGCTCAAGGCCAAGGTGGTCTACTCGATGTGGTACTGGACCCTAATTTCGCAGAAAACAATCTGATTTATCTTTCGTTTTCCGACCCCGATAGCTCTGGCAATGCAGGCACAGCAATTGCACGTGCCCGACTGGTTGGTGCAGATGGGGTATCGCCCCGCCTTGCAGACTACCAGAAACTCTATTCTATGCGAAAGAAAACCAACCGCGGACAACATTTCGGGTCACGCATTGTGCCTGATAAAAAAGGCAATCTATTTTTTACGATCGGGGATCGCGGCAACCGCCCCAGGGCACAAGACCCGTTTGATGCAGCTGGCAAAGTAATGCGCATTCGCACGGATGGCAGCATTCCAGCCAATAACCCATTCGCAGATGGCAAAGATGCATTGCCCGAAATCTGGTCTATCGGCCATCGTAATCCACAAGGTGCAACACTAAACGATCTGACCGGTGAAATCTGGACATTGGCACATGGGCCAAAAGGGGGTGATGAAATTAACATTCCTCAAGCAGGAAAGAATTACGGCTGGCCGAT
>JBCCBE010000156.1:0-3298 GCA_039814425.1 Pseudomonadota bacterium | reverse complement strand
CTATTCTACACCACCGGCGATTGTTCTGTCGCCTGATCTTACTTCACCATGGGCTTTGCAATTGCAAAATGCTCCTAAGCCTTCCAGACAGCTTACCAACAAACGGTATCGCAAAAAAGTACAGCAGCAGCGCGTTTTTCGGCAGCGGGCCGCACCCTCTTCGCGGCAGCCGGTTCAGGCAACTGGGATCTTTGCAGTTTTCAACAAGCAAAATAACCAGCGGCAACGGATTCAACCACAGGGGGTTCAACCCAAAAAACAACAGCAAGCCTACAACCGCGCTACAACGCCTCAGGCATCTCAAAATTATATTGCCAAGCAACAAAGCCAGCGATCGCTTGATCCCCAGTTCTTGCCTCAGACCGTCAATTACGAGAGCAGCCAGAAACCCGGTACGATTATCATCGATACCAATACTAGGCATCTGTATTTGATTACCGGCAATGGCAAAGCCCGCCGTTATGGAGTGGGTGTCGGCAAAGAGGGCTTTGAGTGGAGAGGTACGCAGAAAATCACGCGCAAGGCTGAGTGGCCTAGCTGGACCCCTCCAAAGGAAATGATTGCCCGCGAAGCAGCAAAAGGGCGTCATTTACCTACATTTATGGAAGGTGGTCCTGCTAATCCAATGGGTGCACGTGCACTTTATCTTGGCAGCACACTTTATCGTATTCACGGTACAAACCAGCCGTGGAGTATCGGTCAGGCGGTTTCATCTGGTTGTATTCGGATGCGTAACGAAGATGTGATGGACCTTTATGAACGCACTAAAATGGGTGCAAAAGTTATTGTAACATAGAGTTTCATCACAAACTGCCGGCATCTGCGTTTAGCATTTGTAAGCAAATAAGCCATATTTGTGATTTTTCATCCAAAAATGACCTTATTTGGATCATCAACAGGACAAGTTGAAGGAAATTCAACTTGTCTTTTCTTTTGCGGCTGCATAGGGTTGTTCCAGATCAAATCAATTAGCTATTGGATATGAATCATGGTCTCACGTCGCCACTTTCTTGGTTTTTTAGCAGGCGGATCAGTTGCCGCATCTCAACTCGGATTTATAAAGGATGCATCAGCTGAACGCGTTTTTAACTATACTGAACGCCGTTGGGAAACTGTGGATCCTAATGTCATTCGCACAGATCGCCGCGTTCCGTCCAAATACAAGCGCCGCAATGTTGCAATCAATACAAGTTTGAAACCAGGCACTATCGTTATTCATACCGATGGTAAGTTCCTGTATCACGTTACCAGCCAGAACAAAGCAGTGCGCTATGGTGTTGGCGTTGGTCGCGAAGGCTTCACATGGAAAGGTGATGCAACTATTCGCCGGAAAGCTGAATGGCCAACCTGGACTCCACCTGCAGAAATGCGCGCACGTGAGTTGAAGAAGGGTATCAAATTGCCAATTACGCAGGCTGGCGGCATTGACAATCCACTTGGCGCACGCGCCCTTTATCTCTACCAAGGCAATCGCGATACGCTGTACCGCATCCATGGTACCAATCAGCCATGGTCGATTGGCTTGAACCTTTCATCAGGTTGTATCCGGATGTTGAATAGCGATGTTGAGCATCTTTATAACCAGGTGAAACTTGGTTCAAAGGTTGTGGTTGTTGGTCCAGGCGAAAACCTCAATAAGGCGTTGAGCGAAAATATGAACCCATTTGCTGCACTGTTTAGTAGCAACTAAGGTTTCAGCCAAATAAACTGATTGAAAACGTATAACCCGCTCTTTTGAGCGGGTTTTATTTTGCGCAACTCCCAGGGACGTGTAAAAAACTTTCATGGCTCGTTTTGATGATCTGGAAGTATTTTCAAAAACTGTTGCACTTGGCAGCATGTCAGCGGCTGCGCGTGATCTTGGATTATCCCCTGCGGTAATTTCCAAACGGTTGCAACGCCTCGAAGAACGCCTTGGAACACGCTTGCTGAACCGAACTACCCGGCAGTTGTCCCTTACCGAAGCTGGTGAGGGATTTTACAAGCGGGTTGTTTCCATCCTTGCTGGTCTTGAAGAAGCAGAGGCCTTTGTTGGGAGACGCTCAACAAAGGCCCGTGGATTGTTGCGCATTACTGCACCAACTTCGTTTGGAAGAATGCATATCGCGCCTCATCTGGTGAAATTTATGCGGGCTAATCCGGAACTCAAAGTCAATCTCGATTTGTCTGACTCTTTCGTGGATATCATTTCTGAGGGTTATGACCTGGCTATCCGAATTGGCGAACTTCCTGATTCAACTCTTGTTGCGCGGCGCTTGGCTCCAGTAAAGCGCATTTTGTGCGCTACACCTAAATATCTGGAACGAAATGGCACACCCAAATCACTGCAAGATCTTGAGAACCAGGCGGTTATCGCCCCCCAGTTTCAAGGTATCTGGCGCTTGGAATGCAATGGCGAACAGATAACATATCGGCCAAATTCAGCTTTAGTGACAAATTCTAGTGAGGTGGTTCGCGAGACTGTGATTGCGGGATCAGGGATTGCACTGCGCTCAACATGGGATATCAGCGAAGAACTAAAATCAGGCGCGCTGAGGCGAATACTGCCAGATTTCACAAGTAGCAAAGGACTTGGCATTTATGCGGTTTATCCAAGCCGCAGTTTTCTACCTACAAAAGTTCGCTTGTTTATTGACTATTTTGCCGAGCTTTTTGGACCAACACCCTATTGGGATAAGGGCCTGGAGGCTATTTATCAGGGCAAGAACGGCGCGGCTAAACCGCCTTCGCGTATGTGCTAGTGGAACCAGGTGCGTGGTATGAGCTTACAAAACCGAGTATTGCCTAATGGGGAGATTGTTGCAGAATCATGGCGCGGCTTGCTTATGGGAAATCGTGGGGGAAAAATTCATGACCCGGAAACCCGAATGCTAACTAAACGGCGATGGGCGTCTAGACGCTGGATAAGCTGCGTAACTGAATTCAAAAACCGTCAGCGGGTTGTGATGGGAGACAGTTATACTGAACTGTTTTTTACCGATGAAGCCGCTGCTTTGGCGTCTGGTCACCGACCGTGTTTTGAATGTAGGCGTAATGCGGCAAATAGTTTTGCAGACCTTTGGCGGGACGTTTTTGCTCTATCGCATAGTCGCATTGCTGATGCGATGGACAAACAATTACAAGTTGAGCGTATCGGCGAAAAAGAAACAATTACACCGGATGAAATTGGCACCCTTCCCGATGGGGCAATGATATCGCATGGAAATTTGTTCTATGCGTTGGGTAAGGGTAAGTGCTGGCAGTGGTCCGGGCAAGGTTACAAAGCGGCAAATCAACCAAATAAACCGGTAAAGCTTCT
>JBCCBE010000090.1:0-13916 GCA_039814425.1 Pseudomonadota bacterium | reverse complement strand
TGACTCCCGGTTCATCGTGAACGATGGCTGACTGCTGTTTTGCTAAACGATTAACTATAGTTGATTTGCCCACATTGGGTATTAAGCTGAGCAAGGGTACCCGTTAGAGTAACATTATCTGATCCATTATTGGTGATATTTACGGCGGGAACTCCATTTGCTATACCCGTCACCACATTCAATAAACCATTATTGACCGAAAGGTTGACAGTATACTGATCGCCATTGTCGTCGCCATCAGCGACAGAAATGCCGGTGATCGTTGCCTGAACATCTTCATTAAAGTTTTGTGGACCAGCAATCGTGTTTACCGGCTCATCAATGCCCGGATTGACGGTTACAGTTACCAAGCCTTGATCTGTTCCACCATTATTATCTGTAACAGTGTAAGTGATATTATCATTGCCAACAAAATTCGCGTTTGGCGTATAAACTATCTGTCCATTTGCATTCAGTGCTACGGTGCCATTATTGGCACTGGCAATCGGCGCCCCGTTTTGATTTGTTGCAACGAACAGGGTATTGCCATCAATATCGGTATCATTTGCCAACACATCGATTGCAACCGCTGTGTCCTCGTCAGTTGTCGCTGTGTCATCCACCGCAACAGGGTCATCATTGACTGGCCGTACGGTAACAGTAACCGTCCCTGTATCGACGAGACCATTCCCATCCGTAACAGAATAGGTAATGGTGTCTGTACCGCTAAAGTTTGCCTTCGGGACGTAAACGATATTATTTGCAGCATTTACGCTGACGACACCATTATTTGCAGAGATGTCAGCTTCGCCATTTGTTGTTGTGAAAGAAAGCTGATCACCATCAACATCGATATCATTTCCCAATACATTGATTGTTTTCGCTGTATCTTCGTTTGTTGTAGCTGAATCAGCGACAGCAATCGGCGCATCATTTACCGGCGTGATACCAACAACAAGTGTTGATGTAGCAGTTCCAACCCCATCAGTGATTACAATGGTTAAAGTTCCACCATCGTCATCATTTGGTGATGGTCTGTAGATCGCGCCATTGAGCGCGGCGGCAATCTGCTCAGAAGTTCCAGAAATAACCAGGAAGTCATACTGACCACTGTCTTGCGGACTTTCAATACTTGCAGCGTGGTTTATGATGACCCCGCTACCTTCAACGATTTCGATTGTAGAACCTGCATCCAAGGTTACTGAATACGTAACCCCAGGCGCTCCAGCCTCCACAAAGCCACTTAGTACTATCTGCGCATCTTCTACAACATTTATAGCCTGATCCGGGAGCCTTAGAACATTCGCAATATTAACTTCAACTGCAACTTCGTCGTTTTCGGCTTCCTCGTCCACAACCTGTTCTGGCGCTTCTGTTTGCGGGTCTGGTTCATCGTTTGCCGCTACCGGTAACCTGTCATCCAGCTCTTCAATTTCATCTTGGAATCCACTTCCGCTCTCTTCCTCAGCGAAATCAGTTTCAAGACCACTGCCTTGGCCTTGCAGATTGCCCTGATCGCCTAGCGAACCATCTTCGCCTTCCAGCTCTTCTGTCTCGTTTGCGTCAGGATCCTCTCCAGGCTCATTCGGATCAACGTCTGATGGTTCTACAAATTCACCGCCATCATCAACGCGTTGGCGAGAGTCTTCGTAAGCGTTATAAGCTTCCGTTATCAAAGTTAAGTCTGCGGCAATTTCAGCTTCAGTTCTTTCAACTTCAGTTGCACTATTGCCGTCAGGTGCAATCAACCATTTGCTTTCAACCGCATCAACATTTGCAATTACCTCTCCGTTCAGTCCGGTAATTGTGAAACTTCCCGCTGTGCCATCGGGATCTCTGTTGAGCGAGACATTAACAATTGTCGAACCATTGGAGGTAACAATTTCGATTTGCACAGTGGTCCCGCGAATACCCATTGTGGCAACTGGTGTTTTAATTTCCATTTCACCCGTTTTAGCCGCCTGACCGGCGATAAATACGAATGTGCCTTCAACAAGATTAAAAACTGCGGAGTTTTCGTTTGAATCGGGTGCATAAACCAATTCGCTAAGAACCATTCGCGAATTTTCAGAAAGTGTAAAAATGGTTCCGTCAATAAATGTGATCGAAAGCGTCGAACCGTCTTCAGATATCAAAACGTCATTTTGGAATACCTTGGTTCCAACACCTAGAGGTTCAATTGTGCCATCTGTACGTTGGACGTTCGCGGCGCCAGTTAGTGTTTCAACCTGGCCGATCGGAACTGCACCCTCGACTTCGCCTGATTGAGCATATTGCCCCGCAATATCCGGACCTGCGAGCGCATGAACAACATCACCTTTCAGTTCACCGCCTTCAGGGGTGACAAGATCTGCCGGTTCAGCAGAGAGAAAATAGTCCTGGACTATTATTACTTTTCCATCCTGACCGGTGAGAACAAGATCGTTAAACTCTCTCTCAAAGTCAGCAGAAAACAAAAAATTCGGATTATCAATCAATATCTTATCTGAAGCATCAACAGTGCTGTTTGTGATCAAAGACGGTTGATCAACTGCATCAGTTATTGAAGGTTTCGGATTATCCAACATTTTAGTTTACCCCTGGTAAGCCTGATTAACACATTATTAACACAATTTAAATCTCCCTTTACCTAAGAACTGTTTGTTTTGGTAAACGTGTAAATGATCACATTGCGATCTAAAATCCGCCTTTTCCCAATTCTAGTTCTGATTTTAGGCTATTGAAAATAATAGGTTTTATGCACAAAGCGTGCCAACAGGTATTCGATCATACCGTGGGTATTTAATTAGCAATTAATCTGAGAAAACGGACATTAGCCCTACAATTGCAAGTGGTACGGTTGGGTGGATTCGAACCACCGACCTCTAGAGCCACAATCTAGCACTCTAACCAACTGAGCTACAACCGCTTATGCGAAACCAGCAATTTGCAGGAGATACGGCGTACGATCTAACTTTGCAAGCAAAACTTACAAGCTAAATCCTGAATAATTAACCCTGAAATAAAACTATTGATCGATAATTAGGCTTCTGGCTGGACCGTTATACGCCGGGGCGTTATTAACGTTCTGTTAATACATAGTTTATGCCAGTTTGATTTTGGCCGTACTGTTAAGTTTCAGCGGCGTCTTGGCAAAACGAGAAAGCAAAGAAAGCAGGATATCGCGTAAATGAGTATGTCCGATGGATATTCCTACCTTGATCTATCCGTTCACCCGGTGCTTGAGCGTGATATTCTGTCCGTTCAACCGGTAGTAGTCTTCTCAGAAACGCTAAACGAAATTATCTGGTCCAATGCAGCAGGCGCCAAACTGTTCGGCGGGAATACTGTTATCGACCTGCTCGCGATGAAACTGTCTGCTGACAACTCACTCGTTAGACAATTAAATCATGCTATTTCAGATTTGCCAAAATCCGGCAGAATTGTCCGTGGGGTTCGCATAACCCGCAAGTTACGTACCCACGTGCTGCAATTTGAAATACAGAAATTTAAGTCAGAAAACGGCTTTGTAGCCTACAAAGTATCTGACCTTAGCCAGCAACACCAAAGTTCAATCGAAGATTCAAGCCTGGCAGAAAGTGCTATTGCTTCGCTTGCTAATTTTGCAGATGCATCGGCGGTTTTGGATGATGAAGGCACCATACTCGCTTCGGATTCAGAATATACTCTTTTAAGCCCGGAAGCATCTGTCATGGAACAAATCCTTGCAGAGCTTGCCGAGGAAACCGACCGGCTGATCAAGCGTCCGGTTCAATTGAGCAATGGCACCAACATAGCCTTAGGCCTGGCACGTATTACAGATAACCCCGGCCGAAATCTTGTGGTAATCGCCAAAACGCGGGATGACGAAATTCAAACTGATGAAGCGTCCGCGATCGTTTCGCATGGCATAATAGAAGATTTAGCTGAGCCAGAAACAGATCAAACTGAACCAGAACTCAGACCTGAAATTCTAGCTCCAACCGCTACTGATCCGGTTAGTGAAGCTGATATAGAACCTGAGTTGGACGAAAACCAGTCTGATGCTGAACCTGAAACGCGATTGGATAAAGAAGGTGGGATCGATTACGGACTTTTCATTCATGATACGGAACTGAATATAAAAACCTCTAATGAGGAAGATGGCCCGTTTGAAAACGTCACAACAAATGATGATGCCGCGGAAGCTATTGAGGATGGGCAAGAAGACTTAACTCAAACCGGCAACATAACCGAAGATGATACGTCCGCAGAAATTTCTGCTGTAAATTCAGCTACCTTGAATGAAGATGAGCAAGGCGATCATAGTCAATCAGAAGATTCTGACAAAAGGACCGTAGAAGAGGTAGAAGAGATTGACCAACCAGCCGCCGCTTTAGACCTGATACGTTTTGCCTGGACAATTGACCAGGACGGCGTATTTCAGTCCGTGTCTGAAGAACTGGAACAGGTTGTTGGAAACCGTTTCGCAAATTTATCCGGACGCAACTGGCGCGATATTTCTTCTGAAATGCAGTTTGACCAAGGCGGTGATATTGCGCGTTTACTTGGCGGTAAGGACACCTGGTCAGGGAAAACCGTATTATGGCCTGTCGCGGGTTCAGACATGCGCGTACCCGTTGATATGGCAGCACTTCCAATGTTTGACGCCAACAGAAATTTCACCGGGTTTCGTGGCTTTGGCAAGATATTCATAAATGAAATGATTGAGCAGCCACTTACAGAAGGAACACAAGACGGCAATTTTACTGCGTTCCACCAAGAAGACACTGCAAAGGACAACCAGGAATTCACGGATCCACAATCAGATATAAATCAGGAAGTAATTACCGGCGAACCAGTCGATGGGTTTTCCTCTGAAGCAAGCATTGAAAACGAAGACGATGAGAACAGCAACGCCTTCGTTAATGTCGTCCCGTTTGTCCGCAACACCACAGAGCCCAAAAACCTCGACAGTCTAAGTGAAAAAGAGCAACGTGCCATTGAAAGCGTGCGGGACCATTTAAGAAAAGTGGATCCGGAATTTGAAGCGACAGCGCGTGAAAGTGATGATTCAAAACCCGTAGACACGTCCCTTATGGAAAAGCTCCCTGTTGCGGTTTTAATCTATAATGACCAGAAAACCCTATTTGCTAATCGCAAACTGCTTGAAACCACAGGATATAATTCTCTGGAGGAACTGGACCGTCAGGGTGGCGTTGCTGCACTGCTGGATACCAGTCCTGAGGAGAGTAAAAGCGGACAATTCGTCAAAACTGCAACCGGCGATCGCTTTCAAGTAAACCCGATCTTGCACACTGTTCCCTGGGCAGGTGACAGAGCACTTCTAATGTCGTTTGAGCCACCAATTATGCTGGGTATACAACAACCTGATGTGCTTGAATTAACTGAGCTTTCAGAAATCCACAACATCCTGGACACGACAACAGATGGTATCATTCTGCTGGATAAAGACGGCAGTATTATATCGATTAATGCCTCAGCAGAAGCCTTGTTTGGTCAGGATTTTGATGACGTTGTAGACAATCCACTTACCAGCCTGTTCGCACCAGAAAGCCAGGAAACAATACAGACCTATTTCCAAAGCGTTTCCCAGCCCGGCATTGAAAGTCTGCTCAATGATGGTGAGGAAGCTATTGCCCGTGAAGCAAATGGTGGAATGATACCGATATTCATCACGATTTCACGGATGGATTCTACCGGCAAGCTATGTGCTGTGGTTCGGGACATCACCAGCTGGAAAAAAGCTGAAGAGGAACTGATACATTCTCGCAAAACCGCTGAAGAAGTCAGCCAGCAAAAATCTGAATTTCTTGCTGAGATAAGCCATGAGATCCGCACACCCCTCAACGCAATAATCGGATTTTCCGATGTCATGATAGAAGAGCGGTTCGGCCCGGTAGGTAATGAACGGTATCGAGAATATCTTCGTGATATCAAACGTTCTGGGACGCATGTACTTGATCTTGTTAATGAGTTGCTCGACTTGTCCAAGATCGAGGCGGGCAAACTGGACTTATCCTTCGAGGCCGTCAATCTAAACGAAATGGTTGCTGAGACCGTCGCATTACTTCAACCCGAAGCAAACGCGAATAGAACCATAATCCGCACCTCGCTTTCGCGCGCAGTACCCAAAGTAGTTGCTGATCCCAGAAGCATTCGACAGATCATTCTAAATCTTGTTTCAAATGCGATAAAATATTCAAATGCAAACAGTCAGGTAATCGTTTCGACCGTATACGAAACAAATGGTGAAGTTGCGCTTCGTGTTCGTGACACGGGGCAAGGTATGAGCCAACTGGAAATTGAAGCCGCAATGCAACCATTTCAACAGGTACATTCAATCAAGGAACGGACCAAACAAGGTACTGGTTTAGGCCTTCCTCTGACAAAAGCTCTGGTAGAAGCAAACCGGGCTTACTTTGATCTTGAAAGTGAACTTGGACAAGGCACAATCGCTCATGTTCAGTTCCCAACACAACGGGTCCTTGCAGAGTAATTTTACTTTACCTCTAATCGCAGAAGGCAGGACGTGATCGAGGCAAAAAAAAAGCTCCGGTTGAAAACCGGAGCTAAAGAGAAAGCAAGAGCACTTGGAACTTAGAACACCGGGAAAACCTATTTAATCATCCCCGCCTTAGTTGACGTTACATTCGCACATAAAATACTAATCAATCCTTATCTGATAAGCTAAGTTTTTAACGGATTTGCTTAGCATGACTCTTACGGTTAATATTCCGCTTACCATTGATTAACCATCAATCCGTCAAAAGCTCTTTAATATCAACAAACAGGTCCAGTGCTTCAGGGTTAGCAAGTGCTTCACGATTCTTAACACCGCGCCCATGTACGATGTCGCGTACGGCAATCTCAGTAATCTTGCCAGATTTAGTGCGTGGTATATCTGCGACCTCGACAACTTTGGCCGGGACATGACGCGGCGATGCACCGGCCCTGATCTTATTCTTGATTGCAGCAATTAGATCCCCTGTCAGATCAACCCCTTCCGCCACCTTTACAAATAACACAACCCGCACATCATTGTTCCAGTTCTGTCCAATACAAAGGGCTTCTGCTACTTCTGGCATCTGTTCGACCTGATTGTAAATCTCAGCCGTCCCTATTCTGACACCGCCTGGGTTTAACGTTGCATCAGATCGACCATGAATGACCATCCCAGCATTTCTAGTCCATTCCGCAAAATCACCATGGCACCAGACATTTTCAAAAGTATCAAAATAGGCACTATGGTATTTTTTGCCATCTTCATCATTCCAGAAATACACAGGCATTGAAGGGAAAGCATGGGCGCAAACCAACTCGCCTTTTCCTTCTGGCATCGGATTGCCTTCATCATCCCATACCTGGACATCCATTCCCAAAGATGCGCGCTGTATCTCGCCTTTGTAAACCGGAAGCCAAGCAACCCCCATGACAAAACAACCCATGATGTCAGTGCCTCCAGAGGCCGATACAAGATGAACATCAGACTTGATACAAGAGTATACAAACTCAAAATTTTCTGGAGCCAATGGCGAGCCAGTTGAACAAACCATTCGCACCGAAGAGAGGTCATGGCTTTCAATCGGACGGATGCCAGAGTTCCGCACGGCATCGATGTATTTGGCAGAAGTACCAAACAGGGTGAATTTCTCTGCCTGCGCATAATCGAATATCGTATCTGGGCCTGGTGAGAAGGGCGAGCCTTCGTACAACATAAGAGTGGCACCGCTAGAAAGTGCGCTAACCAGCCAATTCCACATCATCCAGCCGCAGGTGGTGAAAAAATAAACGCGATCCTTTTCCCACATTCCAACATGCAACTGATGCTCTTTATACATATTCAGTAGCGTGCCGCCATGCGAATGGACGATACATTTGGGAACGCCAGTGGTTCCAGAGGAAAATAGAATATAGAGCGGATGGGAAAAGGAAACGCGATTAAACTGCAGCGGTTCGGCTTCAAATGGTGCAATAAATGCTTCTAAAGATATCGAATTTGAAAGTTGAGCCGCGAGTTGCTCTGCACCACCGGTGAGGGATAACAATACAGTTTGTTTAGGGTCTAGACCCGGCACAATTTCCAACATTTTTTCCAGCAGGGGAAACTCTTTTCCTCCGTACCAATACCCATCACAAGCAATGAAAAACTTCGGTTCAATCTGCCCAAACCGGTCCAGAACCCCTTTTGATCCAAAGTCCGGAGAGCATGACGACCATATCCCGCCCAGCGATGTCACCGCGAGCATAACGGCAATTGTCTCCGGCATATTGGGAACCATCGCCGCTACCCGGTCTCCTGGCTGAAGGCCTGCCTGGGAAAACGCCTGTTGTAGTCTGGAAACAAGTCGCTGCAATTCATTGCGGCTCATTCGTTTTTGGACTTTATCCTCACATCTAAAAACAATTGCCTCATCGTCCCCGCCATAACGAAGCAAGTTTTCTGCATAATTGAGTTCGGCATCGGGAAAATAGGCTGCGCCGGGCATCTTACCTTCATCAGCAACAATACGGTCGCCTTTTTCACCAACAACGCCGGAATAATCCCATAATACATCCCAGAAAGCGCCTCCATCCTGACAAGACCATTTGTGGAGCGCTTCATAGTCTTCAAAATGCTGGCCCGTCTTTTGGGTCACAAAACGTGAAAAGTCAGTCAGACGGCTTGCATCGATTTGGGTCTCGTCTGGTTTCCAAAGTGGATCTGTTTCAGTCATGTAAATCAAATACCAATTTCTATTGGGAGCAAATCAACAGTCTTTTCAAACCCAGCGCAAGCCATATTTTCGATCCGCCTTGCAAGTCTTCTGTTGAAATTCTATTCACAGCTAAATGTATAAAAGCAATCTGTGATATGGTATATGCTCAGGCTTTTCTGTAATCTTTTTAGCACCGGCCGTAAACAATATCTGCATTGGCAAAGTCGGGCAAGAAACTGCGTAAATGGGGCAAACGCATGAGGCGTATCATTTTGATTGCAGCATGTGCTGTGGCTTTGCTGGGTATACTATTTGCTACCCTTCCCTTTCTGCTGTCTTCTGACACCATTCGCGCACAAATTACTGCCCATCTGGAAAGTCTTACCGGTAGGACAGTAACTTTTGTCGGAGAACCGTCAATTACATTTCGCCCGTTCTTGGGAATCGAAGTAACTGATTTGATGATCCAGGACCCGCATGCATCAGAAACCAATGCACCGCTTCTACAAGTTGGAAAAGTTCAGGCTCAACTTCATGCATTACCAATTTTCCTGGGTGATGTGAAAATAAGCCAGTATCGGCTGATACGTCCACAACTGAGCATGAAAGTGTACGAGGATGGAAATGCAAATTGGCAGTTTGAAAAAGGCAATCTGAAAACAGCATTTGATCAGGTCGCACAAAGTCAGGAAGCTGAAACTGATATCACCCCAAATCCAGTACAATTTGGAGTTTTCATTATAGTCGACGGGGTCATCCGTTACGAGGACAACATAAACGGCAACAAAGAAATCGTTAGTGGTATCAATGGGACAATTGATTGGTCTGATACGGGTAGAACAGGCTCAATAACAGGTGTGGGAATTTGGAATGGGGAAAATGTTTCCGGCAATCTAACAATTGATGAGCCGCTTTTGTTGGCAACCGGTGGTGAGACACAGATCAGCACATCTTTATCCAGTGAACCTATCAACTTTGCCTTTACAGGTGCAGCAAACACGCTCTCAAGCCTTTTTCTAAAGGGAAATGTACAAATAGGATCTTCATCAGTTCGACGGTCTTCGGAATTTTTTCAAATCAATCCTGCCCAATTCGGAAGTTTGGGAGAATGGGAAATATCCGGTGATCTAGAAGCCACTTCACAAGATATGCGGCTTTCAAATGCACAGGTAAATATCGCGGGCAGTATCGCTAATGGGCTTGTAAACCTCGCACGCAACGAAATCGAAGAAACTAAAATCGGGGGAACACTTGCTTTTGATGAGCTCGATATCTCAGAATTGATAACCCGGACATCCGAGGGATTTGGCGAGAGTTTGATTGATAGCAGTACCACAGATTTCTCAGTAGATTTACGCGTATCAGCAAATGCACTGGAAACCGGCATTTCAAGAATGGAACAAGTAGCAGCATCCGTCTCTCTCAATCCATCAGGATGGGCTTTCGATATCAGCAATGCTCAAACTTTGGGTGGAAGTTTAATCGCAAAGATCAGCGAGCGCTGGGACAATGAGCCTAATCAGGCATTTCTGGAATTCTCTGCACGGCAGATTGATATTGACAGTTTATCAGAGTTCTTCCCCCAGGCGGTGCTGGGAGCTGAGGGAAAAGCTGACATTGATACCAATCTGAGAAGCAAACAGTTTTTTGCAGGTTTACAGGCAAAGGGACTGGACGGCTCCATTTCTGTTCGCCTGAAAGAGGGAACGCTTGTGGGGATAGATCTTCCTACGCTTTTGAGCGGTGAAACGAGCCAATCTTCAGCCAATGGTCAGGCTTTGGACAGCGACAGCGAAACGCAATTTCAATCATCTGAATTCAAATTCTTTTTGAATGATGGAATTGCTTCAATCTCACGATCACGAATAAATACCGATACCCAAGAATACCAACTCATCGGCAGCATCGACTTAAGCCAGGGTAATCTTGCGATGCGAGCTCAGGAAATCACCGAAGCAGGCCCCCAACCTGCGCGTCTGTTTATCGGTGGCACAATTACTGACCCTTTTGTAACAATCCAGAACAGCAGTCTAAAAAACAGCAGTGACAAGCCAACTCGATATGTAGAAAATCTTGCAAATTAGGTAAGTATTACTGTAATGCAGGCTAGATTGAGTTCTCAACCTGGGGTCAATTGGAATGGATGAATGCTGAAAGCTTTTTCAACCTTCGTCAAAATTGCCATCGCGTCGCTGATCACCGGCGTTGTGCTTACAAAGCTTAATCTTTCAGCAGAACAAATTCTTATAGAATTAGGTTTCACTCCTGAAAACGTTATGTTGAAACTGGAAGAAGGCGTGCGTTGGGCCCTTCCAAATATCATTCTTGGATCAATGGTAATCGTGCCGGTTTGGTTGGTAGTATATTTATTCAGACCTCCACGGGGCTGATCCGCCGTACTAAATGACATTTGCAGATTATTGAAAATCAAATGCGGAAACAGGGGTCGCTTATGGCTGGGAGCGAAATAGTACGCTAAGGGGTTTTGGGGTGTCCGTAGGAGGAGCGCTTTGCGTTACATCGGCCAGATGCCCAATAATTTCAGATTGTATGGATCAAATAGATAGTACGGAGAAACTCTCAAAAGGTGTGCCATATTCGTACACCGGACATTCGACGAAAACACGCCAATGACCGAGTTTGGGACAAACCGACCGTCTGGGTATTGTCGCAATCAGACACAAATTCCATATAACCGCTTTATGCGACTTTCTTACGAATTGGCATGTTGATGGCTGCAACGCCCAGAATTGCAGCTATCAGACCGAAACCAATGACTGGAGTGATTTGTTCACCGAGGAAAACCATACCTAGTAAGACGCCAACACCAGCCCTCAAATAGGCTTGGCTGGCTACGCCCATTGAACCGAGAGTTTTAACCAACCGAAAGTAAATCAAGAGTGCACAACCAGTGCAAAATACGGCGAGAATGGTTGCGGCCAATACTGCGGTTACAGAAGGCGAGAGCGTCCACGGTTGTTCCAATGCTAGGCTGACAGGTATCAACACAATCGAAGCCCAAAGCATGGTGCCTGCGGCTGTAACGGAAGCAGTCAAATGCGAAAATTGCTTCCCGTAGATTGCGGCGAAAGCATATAAAATTGCACCTGTTATCGCTGCCATTTGCCCTGCAACCTGCTGACCAAGACCTGCCAGTACATCAACGCCGACGATAAGCGAGACGCCTAACAATCCAAGTATAGCGCCAAGCAATTTCAAACTATTTGTAGCTTCATGGCGGGTCACTAAAACAGTGAACAGGAAAACAAAAATTGGCGATGTTGAGTTGAGAACACTTGCAAGACCGCTATCTACATATTGTTGTCCCCAAGCCAGAAGCGTCCACGCGCCAATGCTGTTGAAAAACGATTGAAGCAGTAACATTAGCCAAGTCTTGCTATCACGGGGTAATTTTTCCTTCCTCCATGATAAGACTATCAACAAAAATAGCGCCGCGACCGAAACGCGAAATGCTATCAGCGTGATGGGTGGAATCTCGGCAACAGCGACCTTGATGAACAGATAGGACGAACCCCAAAGCAAGGCTAATAGACCGAGAAGTGAGAACTCAATAACGAGATTATTGCTTTCATTTTTGTTCATGAGTTGTGTTCTTTTCGGCTATCATCTGGTGCATCGTCACGCTCGTGCATTCCATAGTCACGAGAGACTTCTGCCACACGCAGACGATAGTCGGTAAAGATACCGCTTCGACCTTTTGTCTGCGCCGCTCGGTGTGCGGTGAGCGTTCGCCAGTTCTTTACAGCCTCCTCATCGCGGAAGAATGATAGCGAGAGCAACTTGGTAGGTTCGGTCAAACTCTGAAACCTGTCTATGGATATGAAGCCGTCTATCTGCTCCAGCATCGGGCGCATTTGGGCTGCAATATCGAGATAGCTCTCCATTTTCCCTTCTGCGGGGTGAACCTCAAAAATCACCGCAATCATGGTGTCACCAACTTGCTGTGTGGTGCGGAAGCTAGTTTCAAAAATGTTCTATCTTCGCGTAAAAGGAACTTCTCTTTCTGCGCGAACTCGTAGTTTTCCTTACCTAAATGGTCCGCTGAAAGCCGCTTCCTATATTCCTCATAAGCAGCGAGGCTTCCGATGTTATAGACTCCGTACGCGAGGCTGCTTGAGCCTTCATGCGGTGCGTAGTATCCAATCAAATCAGCACCACACCGTGGGATGGCTTCGCCCCAGTTGCGAGCATATTGCTCAAACTGCTCCTTTTTTGTCGGGTCAATGTGGTATCGAATAAAACAGGTAATCATGTTAGGCTCCATAGTTCGTTCTTTGTCGAATAATGGCATATTGCATCCTTGTAATGCTTCGACTATGGTCGAACTATGAAAGAAGGTCCAGATATAGCTCTGCTCGGTTCCCTGATTGGTGACCCTGCTCGAGCCAATATTCTCACTGCGTTGATGAGCGGTAAGGCATTAACCGCAACAGAGCTTGCGTCCGAAGCTGGCGTAACGGTGCAAACCACCAGTTCACACCTCAAGAAACTTGAAGATGCTGGTCTGCTGAAACAACGAAAGCAGGGGCGGCATCGTTATTTTGCTCTGTCTGACGAGGATGTCGGCAGTGTTTTGGAATCTTTAATGGGGCTGGCTGCCAAACGTGGCTTGGTACGCACGCAAACTGGCCCAAAAGACGCAGCTTTGAGGAAAGCCCGTATCTGCTACAATCACTTGGCTGGTGATTTAGGTGTGAAAATTTATGACAGCATGGTGGCAAGCGGTCACTTGGTTGAACGCGACGACGAAATAGAACTTACCGATTCAGGCGCGACCTTCGTTGAAAAACTCGGCATTGATTTGGCAACGGTCTCCAAAAGTCGTCGCCCACTGTGCAAGTCCTGTCTTGATTGGAGTTCTCGCAGAACGCATCTTGCGGGTTCTCTTGGCACCGCATTTCTCGAACACTTCTACAAAGTAGGTTGGGCAAAACGCATAGACGGTTCGCGAGTTATTGAGTTCTCTGCAGTTGGCGAAAAAAACCTGCATCAAGTTTTCGCCAATTAGAATCTGTCGCAAATAGTGGTCGCAAAAGTGTTTGCCCACGTCACTATGGGCTCACAACTGCCGCTCGCCACCAAATCATGAACGGCTGCTTTTTCCTTAGCGTACTATTTCGCCCACAGCCGTAACAGACCCCTGCTAAATGACATTTACAGATTATTGAAAATCAAATGCGGAAACACCGCGTACCATCTCATCAAGACCAAGCGGTCTTGTAAGTGGCGGATGTGCGC
>JBCCBE010000053.1:0-21923 GCA_039814425.1 Pseudomonadota bacterium | reverse complement strand
TAACCGCAACTGGAACTGTAACGGGCATTGCAAGTAATGGTGTTGACGCCAGAAACTACAATGCTGCCGGTGCTGGCGACCTAACCGTTTCTACGGCAGCGGTAACCGGTGCAATCAGAGGCATATTTATGCGTAACGCCGGCACAGGCGCAACGTCTGTGATCACAACTGGAACTGTAACGGGCATTGCAAGTAATGGTGTTGACGCCAGAAACTACAATGCTGCCGGTGCTGGCGACCTAACCGTTTCTACGGCAGCGGCAACCGGTGGTGCTTACGGCATATTTGCGCGTAACGTTGGCACAGGTGCGCTTTCTGTGACCGCAACTGGAACTGTAACGGGCACTACAAATAATGGTGTTGACGCCAGAAACTATAATGCTGCCGGTACTGGCGACCTAACCGTTTCTACAGCAGCGGTAACCGGTGGTGCCTACGGCATCTTTGCGCGTAACGTAGGCACAAGTGCGCTTTCTGTGACCGCAACTGGAACTGTGATGGGGAATACCTCTGATGGTATTCGCGCCAGAAACAACAATGTGATGAGTACCAATTTGACCGTCTCTGCAGCAGCAGTAACGGGTAATACGTACGGCATCTATGCAAACAATGCTGGTACCGGCCCAACCAACATCACCGTGAGTGGTGCAGTCATGGGCACTACGCAAGCCGGCATTGCTACACTTGGTGTTACCAATGCGTCGGTTGCAATCACTCTGGCCGCCGGTGCTGATGTAAATTCTGGCACAGGCGTTGCCATCACCAATGATGAAAGCGATGCAACGGTGACCCTGCAAACCGGTTCCAAGGTGACCGGTGAGATACGCCTTGGCGATGGCAGTGACAATGCGATCCTTGCAGGGGGTGACTTTAGTGCTGTCACGGTATTTGACGGTGGTGATGATACAAATGCTGCTGATGGTTTCATTGACCGGATTACTTTACAGAACACCACAGCAACGACCAATTTGGCAAATTTTATCAACTGGGAACAGATTATTGTGGACGGGGGATCGGTTACCTTTACCGCGCCCACACTTGATGCCGGCGATGGTGGCACCAATACCTTTTTGTCGGTGACCAATGGCGGTTCGTTCATCGCACCGATGACCTTCGGGCTGAACGGTCATCTGATGACGTCCATGGGGGGACGCTTTGTTGCAGAGGGTGGCGGCGCAATGGCCACCATCAACGGTAATGTTACCAATAACGGGATCATCGACATGGCTGATGGTGCAGTTGGTGATCGGGTGAAGGTCAACGGCGATTTTAGCGGCAACGGATCGCTGTTGTTTGATACGGCACTCAACGCTGATCCATCAGCGACAGACCATCTGGAGGTTACCGGCGATACAGCAGGTACGCATACAGTAGGGGTTAACAATGCTGGTGGCACGGGGGATGTGACCACTATGGGAATTGAGTTAATCTCGGTTGATGGTAATTCCGATGGGCAATTTAATCTTGATGGCACATTTGTTACCAATGATGGCAAACAGGCCGTGGTCGCGGGTGCATTTGCTTATACGCTTGAGCAGGGTGCCAACGGAAGCTGGAACCTGATCAGCAGCATGGTGGAACAGCCGGTTGTTCCTGTTAATCCGGGCAATGGCGCGCCGGTTGTTATCCAGCCACGTTTCCAGCCTGGTGCTCCGATCTTTGAGGCCTTTCCCGAACTTCTACATGCCCTCAATAATCTGCCCTGGTTTCGGCAACGGATTAATGTGACGCTTGATGAGGGCGGAAGCGATCCCACCCAGTCGTTCGGATTTGGACCTTTGGCCTATGGTAATGATGAGGGTTCAGACTCCCGTGCGATTTGGACGCGGCTTGTGGCTGCGCATCAAGATTTTGATCCGGATAACAGTTCGACACGAAATTCGGTCGACATCACGCATCTGGGAATAGAAACTGGTCTTGATGTCCAGTTCACGGATTTGGAAGAAGGTGCTTTATTTGGCGGATTGATGTTCAGTTATTATGACGCTGATACGCAAGTTCGCTCCATATTTGGCAATGGATCGATAGATTCTGAAGCCTTTGGCATTGGGGCAAGCCTTTCATGGCTTAGCATCGATGATGTGTATGTTGATGCACAAGTCAAATACTCAAGCTTCGAAAGCAATCTGACGTCCAATACGCTTGGGGCACTTACAAGCAGTAATGATGGCGATGCGTGGGCATTTTCACTTGAGGCAGGTCAAACGTTTCACCTCAGTGAATATACGTCTGTTACGCCTCATGCCCGTATCTATCATGGCATTGTCGATTTTGACACATTTACTGACCCGAACCTGGCGCGGGTATCCGCACCCAATGACAGCTTGACCGAGCTACAGGCAGGGCTGACCTTCAACCGAACAGTAATGGGTGCAAATAGCTATCTGGGCAATCTTCATGCGCTTGCCAATATCAGTTATGCCATAGACGACAACGGTCAGGTGAATGTGTCCGGTGCTGCTCTCAATCAACAGATTGACGAATGGTCCTTTGAACTGGGTGTGGGTGGTAATGTTCAACTTGGCGACAATAAAACATCGCTCTTTGGTGACATAACAGTGGAAACAGGATTGAACAATCCGGGTGATAATATAGGAGTCCAGGGCAGTCTTGGACTTTCTTTCAAGTTTTGAGCCGGATACTCTTCCTTTTTCTAACAACATGGCTCGCACTATTTAGTGTTCTTGCATTGTCAGATTATCCCGTTTCATTGTTCGCGTTGGCTCAGCAGGCAAGCAAGCCTGATGCATACACAGAAAGCTATGGTAACTGGACCCTACGTTGCTTCAATCAAGAAGGTGAGAACACTGATGTCTCGTCTGAAGAGAGTAACTGTGAGGTGGTGCAAAACCTGTTAAAGGAGTCCACAGGGCAACGGTTGCTGATGGTCCGCTTTATCAAGGTGGACACGCACTATGAAATGCTGATGATTGCACCGTTTGGCTTAATACTTGAAAAAGGGTTAAACTTGATTGGTGATGATGAGAGCATACTATCAGGGCCGTTCAGAACCTGCTTGCCTGTTGGCTGTATTGTTCGCTTGCCCTTAACTAAGGATCAAGTTCTTGGGATAAAGCAATCAGAAAATCTGACTGCAAGTTTTACCAATGTCGAAAACCATCCGATCAATATAAAATTCTCCGCAGATGGCTTATCAGAAGCATTAAAACGCCTTGAGTAACTGGGCGATAGTGATGCCAACAGTTATATATTGATGCGCGCATCTGCGCTTGATAACAATGCACAAACACCAACAGAGTGGTATCGCATGTCTGAGAGCAAGCAATCCGACCAACAATCCAATCACAGCGAAAACATTCAACCGGAAGAAGCAGAAACCGAATTCAATCAATCTTCAGGCTTACAAAAATGGTTGTTTCAACAAAACGTAAGCCTCTTGTTTTCTTCTTACCAATCTGGAATTTTATACAGTCTTGGCCTCAATCCAAACGGCTCATTGCACCTGCATCAGGCCGGAATTCCTCGCCCGATGGGGATTGCATATCAGGGTGATGGAAAGCTTACACTCGCTGCAGAATCTGCGATTATAAGTTTTGAAAACATCTTAACAACGGAACAGCGTATCAACCAGCTGTTTGACGCTTGCTTTGTTCCCAGGCGAATGCATATCACCGGGCATCTCGATAGCCATGATGTCGGTATCACGGCCGATGGAGAAGTGATATTCGTCAATACACGGTTTAATTGTTTGGCAACGTTAGCCGCGCGCCATAGTTTTACGCCGGTGTGGAAGCCAGACTTTATCTCAAAAATTATTGACGAAGACCGATGCCACCTAAACGGCCTTGCTATGAAAGATGGGCAACCAGCTTATGTAACCGCTATTTCCCGTTCAAACGCTATCGACGGTTGGCGAGATCGTCGTTCTGATGGTGGTGTGATCATAGATGTACAGACCAACAAGATTGTGTGTGAAGGGCTATCCATGCCTCACTCGCCAAGGTGGTTCAAAGGTGAACTTTGGGTTCTGAATTCAGGTACTGGCGAAGTCGGTGTGGCTGCCGGATTAAATGAAAGCGGAAAGATGGGTAAATTTGAACCGCGGTTTTTTTGCCCTGGCTTTCTTCGCGGACTGTCTTTTGCTGGTTCATACGCAATCGTTGGTTTGTCAAAACCCAGATACAAGCGCTTTGAGGGTTTGAAACTGGAACAACGGCTGAAAGACTCAGATACTTCTCCTTGGTGTGGCGTGCAAATCCTTGATATTTCAAAAGGCAATTGTGCGGAATGGTTCAATATCGAAGGTTCTGTCAGCGAGCTATACGATCTAGAAACCATCCCCAATGTTCAGGTGCCAATGATCATGGCGCCTTCTTCAACCGAGTTGTCGGACTTGATTACCTTCGAAACTGAATGACCAATAGAAGCTGGTCACTCATGCAGCAGGTTGAAACAGCTTAATTTGAAACCGGGTGCAAATAGCTATTCAAATAGCTGGCGAACGAATTGTCTATGCAACAATAGAGCAATCATTTGCACCTAGGTTTCATCAGTTATCTTATGCGTAACTTTCATGGAATGCGGCTGAGTTGACGCAGTTTCAGATAAATACCATGAATGCTAAAACACATCGATAATTTTATGGTTTGCAGAACTCGGTTCCCTTGTTGGCCTAGCCAAAGTTACAGCACGCAAGGATAATTGTGCAACGGGCGATCTGCCCCATCATACAATGTTTGACCCGACACCAAAGCAGGTTTTTCAGGTTGAAGAAAAAGATGCCGACACTTTTAAGGCAACTGAATTTGACCGCATAAGCCCGGAAAAGAGAAGACAGTGCCTTCAGCCACCATCCTATTGCCAAACCAGCTTTTTGCCGATCACCCTGGCTTGTTAGATTTGCCAAAGCAGGTGGTCCTTTTCGAAGATCCATTGTTTTTTGGCGATGCAAGATATCCCGCCAAGATGCACAAACAAAAGCTCTGGCTGCATCGCGCCTCGATGGCCCACTATCATCAGGATTTGGTTTCAAACGGCTACAATGCAACGGTCTTTGCGTATGAGATGCGCTCCGACGTCTGCCTTCGGCTATTCCATGGCCTGGTCGCTGACGGGATAACGAAGGTAGTATTGGCAGACCCGGTGGATTTTACCGTTGAAAGGCGCTTGCACGCCGCTGCAAAAGAAACCGGAATTGCATTGGATATCCGCCCAACTCCCGGCTTCCTCAATAGCAAGGCCGATAACCTCATCTGGTTCGAAGGGCGCAAACGGTGGTTCATGGCCGAGTTCTACAAAAGCCAGCGCCGCCGCTTGGACGTATTAATGGAAGGCGATAAACCCGACGGAGGCAAATGGAGTTTTGACGAAGACAATCGCAAGAAAGTGCCCAAGGCACTGCTAAATAGCCTGCCATGGATTGATTGGCCCGACCATGATGCAATTGATCAGGCTGCAAAAGATAGCGTCCTGGCCGAGTTCCCTGACGCAATTGGCAGCTTGGAGACACTATATTATCCCTCATCACACAAAGCCGCTTCGCATTGGTTGACGCAATTCCTAGAGCGGCGATTTCATTATTTCGGAGACTACGAAGATTCAATAGTCGAGGGTGAAAGCTGGCTCTGGCATTCAGTCCTGACGCCTGCCTTGAACACCGGTCTATTAACCCCAAAACAAGTGCTTGACGCTACTTTGGAACACGCCAGGCGCAAAGAGGTTCCCATAAACTCCGTAGAGGGGTTCATCCGTCAAATCATTGGCTGGCGCGAATTCATGCGGGCCACTTACAACGATCTTGGTGTCGCTATGCGCACAACCAATCATTGGAAGCATCAACGCTCCATGCCCACAGCATTCTATGATGGAACGACGGGAATCGACCCCATAGACGACACGATCCGGCGGGTACTTGAAACCGGATACTGCCACCATATTGAGCGCCTCATGGTGATTGGTGGTTTCATGTTTTTGTGCGAAATCGACCCTGATGAAGTCTATCGCTGGTTTATGGAAATGTTTGCAGACAGCTACGATTGGGTGATGGTGCCTAATGTTTATGCTATGAGCCAGCATGCTGACGGCGGACTCATTACGACAAAACCATATTTTTCCGGCTCGAATTACATTCGCAAAATGAGTCATTGGGGTAAAGGACCTTGGGCCGACGTGTGGGACGGATTGTATTGGAGGTTTATTTTCAAACATGCGGACACGCTCAGCAGCAATCCACGCTGGGCCATGATGTGCCGAACGGCGACACGAATGTCGCCGGACAAAAAAGCCAAACACCTGAACGAGGCCGAGACATTTCTTGCGCGGTTGACATAGGCAGGGCAATTGAAACTTGCTACTTCTCGGGCTGATTGCCCTGTATACGCAAGCTGACATTTATTGCTTGAACAAACTCCCTATGCACATTCTGCTGCCTAAGACAGACATCCGAAACGACATCGTCTTTAATCCAAAGTAAATGATCAAAATCGAAACAATTTGCGCTTTTAGATAGTCTCACCAATAATTTTTATTGGCGAATTGCGTTTGCAAATACTATCTCTCTATTGTGAAAAAATCTTTCGGGAGAATTGAGTTGATGACCTATGCAAAAAGCCGTGAAGCGATTGCAAAATTGACCCCGGAACAATTTCGCGTGACCCAGGAAAACGGTACCGAGCGACCAGGAACTGGCGAACTTTTGAATAACTTTGAGCCGGGCATATATGTCGACATCGTTTCTGGTGAACCGCTGTTTGCGTCATCTGATAAATTTGAAAGCGGATGCGGTTGGCCTAGCTTTACCAAACCAATTATAGACAAACACGTCAATGAGTTGCATGACAACTCTTATGGGATGGTACGCGTCGAGGTACGTTCCTCGCATGGCGACAGCCATTTAGGTCATGTCTTTCCCGACGGCCCACAAGATCGCGGTGGGCTACGGTATTGTATCAATTCTGCAAGTCTGAGATTTATCCATCTGGATGATATGGAACAGGAAGGGTATGGCGACTACATCGAACAAGTAGAGGAATCCAGTTAACTGAATTCTATGAACGCCGTAAGCCCATATTTTGATAGTTTGCAAATTTGTGCCGGTAAGTTCTACTTGTTTCCAAAACCATCATCTGGTTAGAAAACCCTATGACAATCAGTTTTGATGGCCTGAATGAAAAGCAGCTTGAATATGGCTCGCACCGAGTGTTGCCCGCAGCGCAAACCCTGGCAAAGATCGAACCATTAAAACAACGCTTCGGGATTACGCGCCTTGCAAACGTAACCGGACTTGACAGCATTGGTATTCCGGTCACGCTTGCCATCCGCCCTAATTCCAGATCAGTTGCCGTTTCCCAGGGCAAAGGCGTAACCCTAGCCCAGGCAAAGGTTTCGGCCTTGATGGAGGCAATTGAAATCTGGCATGCAGAGAATTTTTCCGGGCAAGTTCTTTTCGGCAAACAGAAAGACATAAAACTATCGTCCCCCACCATCCAAACAAACCGCCTGCCACCAGTTAAGGGTAAAACCTTTGATCACAACACGCCAATGCTTTGGGTTAATGGCAAGGACCTGATATCTGGGAGAGAGGTTCTTATACCCTACGAGATGGTCCACGCGGATTATACCAGACCTGTGCAACCTGCACATGGGTATTTTCCAGCCAGCACAAATGGTCTGGCCTCCGGTAATACAAAACTTGAAGCGGTTTGCCATGCAATTGCAGAAGTGGTTGAACGCGATGCCCTATCGCTTTGGCATGCGAGTATTTCAAACCAGAACACGATGCGCAGGATCAATTTACAATCCATCGAAAACCAAGAGTGTATGCAACTCATTGAGGCATACGCTAAATCAAATCTGGACTGCGGAGTTTGGGACATAACAAGTGACACCGGGCTTGCAACTATTCTGTGTCTGGTGCGTGAAAACAAATCGAATACCGGCCATATTGGTCTTGGCTCCGGATGTCATGTGGATCATCATATTGCGTTGCGACGGGCATTAACCGAAGCCGCCCAAACGCGTCTGAACTATATCAGCGGTGCGCGCGATGATCTTGGACTGTCAGAATATGATGCAGAAGGGTTAGATGGGAAATACGCTTTTGCTGATATGCTTTTCACTGCAAAATCTGAAAGTATTTCAATTTCCGATGTTCCTTCTCAGTCTTTTCCTACCCTTTCTGATGATCTTGAGCATATGATCAACCAACTTAAAAAAGTGAGTGTTGAGGAAATCGGCTGGGTAGATTTGACCAGGCAAGAATATGGTATCGCCGTTGCAAGGGTTATTATCCCAGGCCTTGAAGCCCCGCATGATGATGCAGCCTATACGCCAGGACCCAGAGCAAAACAGATAGGTGAACTGTGAACGCGGAAAAAATAATATTCGGAGGTCCGTCCTGCACAAACCTCCCCAAAGTTCATGACGGCAACCTGCATGTTTTGCCACCATGCAAGCAGGGTGATGTATATCTTGCAGCGATCGAAAACCCGAAGGTTATCGGAATAATCGATGGATATTTCGAAGGTGTTCCATCCGTATGGCACAAGGAAATTTTATGGGCCATGGACCAGGGGATACATGTCATCGGCGCCTCCAGCATGGGTGCACTGCGCGCGGCAGAACTTGACACCTACGGCATGAAGGGGCTGGGCCAAGTATATGAATGGTATGCAACCAACACGATCAACGATGATGATGAGGTGGCATTAGTCCATGCACCTGACGCACTGAACTACACCCCTATAAGCCTTGCAATGGTGAATGTTCGGGCAACGTGCAAAAAGGCACAACATGAAAAAACCCTCTCAGATAAACTTGCTGAGGAAATACAGAAAACAGCCAAGGCAATTTTTTACAAACATCGGACATGGCAAGAAGTTCTCGACCAAATGCCAAAATCAGATTTTGTCCCTGAGGAAGTAATTCAATTTGAAAGCTGGTTACAACACAACGAAGTGGACCAGAAAAGCCTGGATGCTTTGCAACTATATACGTATCTCTCACAGAACGAGTTCTCCGATCCATACGAAAGCAATTTTGAGTTTGAATATACAGAATTTTGGCACCAAACCACATCGCGTTGGATTGAGCGTACAGCAAGACAAGAACCAGATGATGAAAGAAACGGTGACGGCTACCGTCTGTTCAGCTAACAAACAGCATACTACCAAACTGCAAACCGCAGGCTTTAATCCCTTGAATAATTTTGTGTTTTGAAACAGGATCGTCCGTGGAGGATAAAAAGAGTGTCAGGAACACGTTTTAAATTATACCCGCAGCCCGGCTTTCTGGAAGATTTCAGCGAGCCTGAGACAGTATTTGTTTCAAGCCCAGCAGGCAGTTTAAAACCGGGCCCTTCAGATGAACGCATGTACACCATTTTTCCAAAAGCAAAGCCCCGGCCCTACGGCATCGCACCCGGGCCAACTGATGGTGGGGATGTACTGGCACCACCGTGGAAAGGTGATACACACCCGCCGGCAGAGCCAGATATGGAAGGTCATTTTGATTATCTGGAACCCGGCACCCGACAGTTCGAGATGGCACATTTGTTTGGCACAGTCCGCTTTGTACTGGATATTTGGGAAGACTATTTCGACAGGCCTATTCCCTGGCACAGCGCCAAGCATTATGACAAATTAGAACTAACTATCCTACCATCCCTGGAAAATGCATATTCCGGATACGGATTTCTGGAAATGGGAGGCGATAGAAAACATGGCGGTTATAAATCGTTCAGCTTAAATTTTGATGTGATTGCCCATGAAGTTGGCCATGCAATTATCTATTCAGAAGTAGGTGTGCCTGATCCGGAAAACGCTACTGGTGAGTATTTCGGTTTTCATGAAAGTGCTGCGGATCTCGTGGCCCTTGTATCTTCACTGCATTTCAATTCGTTGGTCGAACTTCTGTTGGAGAACACGCGCGGCAATCTTTATGTTCTCAACTCTGTAAACCGTATGGCCGAACTTTCCGGTAATAAGCAAATCCGGATCGCAGCAAATGATGTTCGCCTTTCGCAATTCGCTAAGGGGTGGGTGAAAGAACACAAGCTTTCGCAACCGCTTACCGGCGCATTCTTTGATATTTTTGTTGACCTGTTTCATGAATGCCTGGTCGATTACGGTTGTATTACGCCACAAATGGAAGACTTGTCAGACAAATTATTAGCCACACCTGATTATGCACCGGTAATGCAGGAACTATTTGATAAATCGTATTCGCAGCATAGTGAGGAATTCAAGCTCGCCTTAACCGATGCGCGCGATATACTCGGCACCTATCTTGCCGATACCTGGGACGTCCTTGATCGCAATGATCTAAATTTCGTTGATGTTGCACGCGTATTTGAACAAGTCGATCACCAGCACACTCAAGGCCGTTTCCAGAAAATTATTCGCGGTAATTTTGATATCCGAGATATAGGTTGGGTAAACGTAGGGCCGCAAATGCAACCGTTAGCTAAGGACAGTCACGCAAATTCTGTTCGAACCATGATGCCACTGGACGAATAGGCCTTTGATCGATATGTTCGCGGCCATTGTGGGCAAGTACTTATTCTTAATCACGTAGGGGAGAAAAAATGTCAGAAACACTCAAGAGCCATGCTGAAATAGTTTTGTTCGGCAAGGTTGTAGAAGACCTTCTGGTCAGTTCTGAAAACAAACCCAGGAAGAACAATGATAACGATGCTGTTGTAGCTCGAATCTATGGGTTTAGTTATGGCGGTGCCTATTATGAAATGGATGGCCCAACACTTTTCGTCGTTGGTGGCGAAGGCAAAAATGCAATGGATGCAGATGTAGCTGGCCCCGGATTGGACGATGATGACAAATTCTATGCATCTCTGAAAACCTGGACCTATGGTCAGCATGAACGCTCGACCCGTATGGATGTAGAATCTGGCACCTTTGAGCAACTTCTTCTACAGGGAGGCGGCGATGGTGGCGGCATGTCAGGTGCACGTGTATCTGGTGCCCGCGTTTCTGGCGCTCGTGTTTCTGGCGCTCGGATTTCAGGTGCACGCCTATCCGGTGCACGGCTAAGCGGTGCCCGCGACGCCAGCGACTAGGACCTGATCTGAACATTCTGTTTTAAAATCAAATTTACAAACCGCTTCTGCCAATATCGGAAGCGGTTTTTTTGCGTCTTCAAATGCAGCTACAAGCCGGAACGTTTCAAGCCTTCAACGAAGTGTTCAACATCATCGGAAAATTTATCCGGTTGAACAGAGGCCCAGTGATCAACATTGAAATTCGGATGCGCTGCCAAGACCCGATCAGCTTCATTGCGTGCTTCTTCCTTTCGGCCAAGATGCCCAAAACTTGCTGCCAGGATGCGTCTTCCTTCCGTAGGGTTTTGCATTTGCTTGATAATTTCAATCGCTTTTTCGTATTGCTTCAAATTGAAATACGCCCCACCCAAATGCCAGATATACTGGTCTGGATAAAATGGGTTCAACACCATCGCCTTTTCCAAAAGTGAAATTGCTTCTTCTGATCGCCCGCTATGCGCAAGGGCATCCGCCATATCAGACATCAAATCCGCATCGTTTGGATTTAACTTTAACGCCCGTTCATAGGCATTTATGGCCGGATCATGCTCTTTTCTGTAGAGGTGAGCAAAACCAAGTTCGCCAAACCCCCTAGCATCTAGGGTATCAAGTTCAATTGCATCCCGTGCAAGCGTTAAGGCGCTGTCCAATGCAAAATCCGGATCCATCGTCCAGTTATATCGCCAATCCAAATTGAGCGTTCTTGATTTTGCTGCCATCGCGCGAGCATATTTAGGATCAGAATAAAGCGCGGAATCATACAAATCACGGGCATGGCTTATCCCGTCTTGTGTATAGCTAAATATAAATTGCTGGCCTTGCAGCACATAGCCGTAGGCAGCAATACTGGATGGCGGAAGTTGGCGCAATCGATCAAGTTCAGTAGCTTCGATCTTAGCAGCTGTTGCAGAAACAATTGTCTGCGTAATCTCATCTTGAAGATCAAAAAGATCTTCAACCTGCCGATTATATTGTTCACCCCAGATAGTCCGGTCTCGAATGATATCAATCAGCTGCAAAGTAATTCTAAGGCGTGATCCGGCTTTGCGAACAGATCCGTTTACCACATAGCGCACGCCCAATTGTTTGGCTATTTGCTGCGGCGTCATCTGACGATCATTAAACACATAGGCTGAAGCCCGTGAAATAACAAAGAACTGATGAAACCGCGACAAGCTGGTTGTAATATCTTCAGTCAGCCCATCAGCAAACCAGCTATCGGTTGTATCACTGCCTTGAAACGAGAACGGCAAGACTACAATCGACTGATCAACTTTGGAGTCCATTAGCTTGCTGGGCGGATGCTTTCTTTCCCTCCGCAGCCCGGGGGTCATAGCGGCACTGGTTGGATTTTCATGGATTTGAAATACATCGATCTCTTCCTTGATGTTCTTAAAACTTTGAGCACCGAGGTATTCGTAACCAATCGACATCTTGTTGCAGACGCTGTCATACACTGATCCAGAAATACATATATGACCAGATGGAGCAAACGACTCAATTCGGGCAGCAATGTTGATGCTTTCCCCGGTTAAGTCCTTTCCTTCATACAAGATATCACCGAGGTTTATTCCAAAACGAAAAACAATTTGTTTTTCCTCTGGGATCAATTCATTTCTTTCTGAACTGCGTTTGTTAGCTTGCAACGCAAAGGCAACCGCATCAACAGCACTATTAAAAATCAGGAAAATGCCATCCCCGGCAGTGCTGACAATCTCACCGGAGTGGACTTCGGCCAATTCAGAGAAAATCTGTATATGTTCACGAACAGAAAGAGTAGTTCCGACTTCGTCTTCACCCATCATTCGGCTGTAATTCACCACATCAGCAAATAGAGCTGCCGCCAAGCGTCTCTTGAGACCGTCTTTCGTACCCACATTCATATAAAATTACTGCCCCAAAACACTCATACCATTTTCTACATAAAATCCATTGCCAGACAAGCGATCAAATACACGCTTCCGGTTTTCAAACCACTCTTCTGACAATAATCCAACATAAATCTGATCTTTTCGCCCACCACCGCAAAAACACCCTTTACGGATCCGACCCTCTTCTGCAAATCCAAGCTTCTTAAGGGTCTTCTTAGAAGCTTCATTGTCTTCCCGGTAATTGGTTGATACCCGGTACAAACGCAATCGGCTAAATGCCAATTCGACAAGGAATGCCAAAATTGTTTCAGCCAGTCCTTGTCTCCGATAGGGCCGACTGACAAAAATTGGGATGACACCGTCACCATGCAGATAATTGATGCTTTGTATTCCCCCCATTCCGATCGGGTTTGCATTTTCATCTTCCACGACAAACCAAAATGCCCGGGGTTGTTCAGCATATTGCAAAGAAGGTTTCCAACTTTCTTGAATGAATTCCCGGCTCACAGGTATCGGCAATCCGCGTTCAAACAGTTCCACATCTTCAAAGTCCTCAAGCCATTTAGATACGCAATCCAGGTCAGACTCGTGCATTGGGCGAAAGCTTATCTTGATCTTGTCCATTTATAATTACTCTTAGATACAGTGTTGAAGATTTAGTGTACTCCAATCTCGTCATTACACCTATGACATTATTCACATGTATGGTTTTGTAGAACCACGAACTTTCAATTGAAACTCGATCGGCTGATGAAATGGATTTGGCATCTGTCCCGTTTCACTCATTGAGAGAAGCGTCTCTGCTGCTGTAATTCCAATCCGTTTTGCAGGCAGTCTTATTGTTGTCAGGCCCGGCTCAAAGTATTCAGACCCACCAAAATCACCAATTCCCACCACCGAAAGCTGATTAGGAATTTCAACTCCAATGCTTTGTGCTGCAAACATAACGCCGTGCGCGATGATGTCATTACCGCAAATAATTGCAGAAGGGGCATCGCCTTTAAGTAGCCTGTGGGCAACACGTTTTACTTCACCAACATCATAGGCACATTGCAGCTTTCGGCTTTCAGGAAGTTGCAAGCCAGACGCTTTAAACCTTTTCAACACACCAGATAGCCTGTCGCGCGCGCGGTCGTTTCCATTGGCATCGGGAAAGATGAGGGCCACATCACGATGGCCTAACTCTAAAATATGAGTCGCTATTTGTTCTCCAGCCGCCTCATTGTCTGCACCGACACAAGGCAATTCAGCCGCCTCATCATGATTCCAGATCGAGATCACCGGCACATCGCGCTGCGCCAGCATGTTCAGTGCGACAGGGTCATGGTCAATTCCTGTTAGGGCGATACCATCAATACGCCGTTCCAATAGGGAACGAACAATCGCAGTTTCCAATTCAAGATTGTATCCATGCGCTGCAATCAGCATCGTGCGATCAAGTGCTTGTAATCGCGCAGAGAAAGCTTCAATCATCTCTGCAAAGATTGCATTATCGATGGTAGGAACAATCAACCCAAAGGTACCGGAAAAACGGGTATGAAGCGCGCCAGCCATGCGGTTGCGAATATATCCTAAATCCCGGGCTGCAGCTTCGATCCTTTGCCGCGTCGGACCGCGTACGATGTCGGGTATATTAAAATACCGTGACACCGTTGCAGGAGAGACCCCTGCCCGATTTGCAACGTCAACAATTCCCGGTGCTCCCTTGCGCGAGCGCATACGTTTATTTCTCATTTTATGAAAAAAGCACAAAAATACCAAAATGAAAACGTTTGCATTTTTGTTTTCATTGGCTAGCCTTTGCGTTGGAGGGACTTGCTGATGGAATTTTTGAACCATTTTGGTGGTGTCTTTGAACCGATTTCGTTTCTGTTACTGCTTGGCGGCACGATTGGCGGCCTGGTCCTTGGTGCAACACCAGGACTCTCACCAACAATGGCCGTGGCGCTGCTTATTCCTTTTACATTTCACCTTTCGCCTACTCAGGGGCTGATCTTGCTGGGCGCTGCCTACACCTCCACTGTCGCTGGTGGTGCGGTGAGTGCCATATTACTTAAAATACCAGGCGCACCAGCCAATATCGCAACTGCATTGGACGGCAATGCGATGGCAAAAAACGGAGAAGGCGCGCGCGCACTTCATCTATCTTTTCTGTCCTCCGGTGTAGGCGGAGTTCTGGGTGTGCTACTGTTGATTTTCTTAACTCCGGTGCTTGCTCAATGGGCGCTAGCATTTGGGCCTTCTCATCTTTTCTGGCTGGCGATCCTTGGCGTAACTGTCATCGGCTCACTGGATTCAAAGTCTTTTGTCAAAGGGCTCTTATCGGGATGTATCGGCCTTTGGCTTTCGATGATTGGTTATGATGACATTCAGGGTGCCCAACGTTTCATCTTCACAGATGCACTGACTGGCGGGATCAATATTATCGCCGCGCTCATCGGTCTTTTTGCCATTCCACAGGTTCTCGACATGATATCAAAAGGTCGGGTGGATAGGTCCATTGAGACAATTGAAGTCCCCAAACAATCCTTTCTTGCTTCCTTAAAAGAACTTTCCCAAAACATCCGGGCGCTTTCAATCGGCACAATTTTCGGTAGCATTATAGGTCTCATTCCCGGTGTTGGTGGCCAGATTGCAGGTCTGGTTGCCTATGATCAGGCGAAGAAATTTTCACCACAACGCGATAAATTCGGTAGCGGGCATTCAGAAGGTGTGATCGCGGCAGAGTCTGCCAACAATGCTATGGTCGGCCCTTCCCTGGTCCCGCTTCTCACCCTTTCCATTCCGGGAAGTCCCACCGCTGCGGTGCTGTTGGGCGGTTTGCTGATCCACGGAATTTTCCCTGGTTCTGATCTGTTCGACAATCATCCGCAAGTCGCCTGGACGTTTATCAATTCCATGCTTATCGGCCAGATCCTTATGGTAATCTTCGGCATATACACAGCAGCATGGGCTGCCCGTTTAGCCCGTGCACCCATGCCAATAATGGCAGCAGCCGTTTTGGTGCTAGCTGTCTTTGGTTCTTATTCTGTGCAGCAATCCATGGGTGATGTTTACATTATGCTAGCGCTCGGCATCAGCATGTTTTTCCTGGAGAAATTTGGCTTTTCTGCAGCACCTTTAGTGCTTGGACTGATCCTAGGTCCAATAGCAGAAGCCAATTTCATTCAAGGCTCACTGATTGCAAATGCCCAGGACGGACCGGCAATTTATTTCTTGACGGGTACGCTCAACATCTTCCTGATCGTGCTAGTGATTGCTTCAATTGTCTACAGCTTCTGGTCCAATATGGTGCACAATAAAACGCAGGCTAAAGCAAGTGAGGCAAGCTCATGACCGCATCCCGCCTCCAACACGCTGTTTCTTCTACTGCAATTCTTATCATCGCAGCAATTGTTACGTGGATTAGCTTCACCCAACAACCCGCAGACGCGTTCCTGTTTCCCCGATTGATTTCAATCTTTTTCTGCAGCCTTGCTGTCTGGAATTTTTTTCGCGCGATAAGCGGCATGTCAAAAGTCGGCGACGGGATTTCCAGAAATACACTGCTAAATTTACTACCGGGATTGTTCGTGATGCTTGCCTTTGTGTATTTCGGTGCAAAGGGGTTGGGGTTTTACCTGGCCTCAACAATTGCTTTTTTGACTATTTTTACACTTTACGACCCGACACCCCTTTCAGATCTGCGCGGATGGGCGAAACGAATAGGGGTGACGCTCATCTTTATGACCATAATCTACGGAATGTTTGCACTTTTACTCAAAGTACAAACACCACGTGGCATTTGGTTTTGACTTATTTGATACAGTTTATTCAAGGGAGGAGAACACATGAAAAAACTGATTAAAGCCCTGGCGATTGGCCTAGCATCCATTGCAGTCACCGCCACAACCGCCTTATCCGATGAGTATCCGGATAGGCCAATTGGCGTTGCTGTTTCTTACGGCGCAGGTGGTGCGACTGACTTTCAGGCTCGCATCGTTACAATGGTTGCCGGCAATGAGGATATGCTCGGTCAACCGATTTATATCGTCAACAAACCCGGCGCAGGTGGCCGTGTTGGATGGAATTGGTTTGCAACGGAGGCTGAAGCCGACGGTTATATGCTCTCTGCCTACAACATTCCCCATTTCATTGCTCAGTCCATTAAGGGTGGTGTGAGTTATTCGGCCGACAGTTTTGAACCAATTGCGAATTGGGGAGCGGACCCTGCGGTTGTCGTGGTGGGTAAAGACAGCCCGTTCAACACAATTCAGGAAATGGTTGAACATGCTAAGGCCAATCCAGGAAAGGTAACACTCTCTGGCGCCGGTCTTTTCGTAGGACACCATATCGCTGCATTGCAGTTGGAAAAATCAACCGAAGCCAAGTTTGCCTACATCCCGACAAAGGGCGGTGGTGCAGCAGCAATGAAAGCAGTTATTGCAGGTGACGTTATAGGTGGCATCAACAACCTTTCCGATGCTTACCGCGCCCGTGAGGCAGGCAACGTGAAAATTCTTGCTGTTGCAGATATTGAACGTAATGCTGCATTTCTTCCAGATGTTCCAACCCTGATGGAAGCCGGTTTTGATGTTGACAATTCTTCAGTCAACTTTCGCGGTTTGATGGTAAGAAAAGGCACACCGCAGGAAGTGATTGACATGCTTGCTGCTAAAGTGCCGGAAATGTTTGCTCATAAACGCGTGGCAAAGCGCATGAAAGCAGGCGGTTCACCGGTCAAAATCATGAGCCGTGATGAAGTGATTGCCATGTGGGCGAAGCGCGAAGCTTCATTAAAAGAGCTTCTCGCAGGACTGTAACCAATCATTGGACAGGCATATAAACTGCCTGTCCATTTACTAGAAAAAACAAAAAGAACATCATGTCCGTTGCACCGATTACACAAGATGAAGAAGCTGAAGCCGTAGACGTGCTGGTTATGCGTGCACGAAAAGCGCAGCAGGCATTCGAAACCGGCGCCAATCAGGAACGCTATGACATGGCAGCCTGCGCTGCTGCCTGGGCACTTATGGAACCGAAGCGCAACGAAGAATTAGCAACCCTCGCCGTTGAATTGACAGGCCTTGGAAACGTTAAAGACAAAATTACCAAAAACCACCGCAAAACCCTTGGCCTTTTGCGTGATATTGGTACAGCAAAAACCTGCGGGATATTATCAGACAATCGTGAAACCGGGATAACCAAAATCGCACGCCCAATTGGCGTCGTGGGTGCGGTTGTTCCATCGACGAACCCGGTGGCCACGCCTATCAACAACATTGTAAACGCCCTGAAATGCGGTAACGCGATCCTGTTGTCCCCGTCCCCTAAAGGGGTTGCAGTGTGCGAAAAACTGCTTTTCTACGTGCATGAAGAATTTTCAAAGATCGGCATTGACCCGGATCTGGTCCAAATGGTGCCTGCCCCCTCTTCGAAGGTTAAAACCCAACGCTTGATGGAAACAACAGACTTGCTGGTCGTGACCGGCAGCCAGGATAATGTACGCAGAGCCTACTCTTCCGGCACACCGGCAATCGGCGTCGGGGCGGGCAATGTGACAGTCATCATTGATGAAACTGCTGACCTGAAAGCAGCAGCAGATAAAATCGCTGCTTCCAAAACCTTTGACAACGCCACCTCCTGTTCATCTGAAAACATACTTGTTGTGGTCGATGAAATTTACGATGAATTCATAAAAGAGCTGGATCGAGCGGGTGGGCGGATGCTTGAGGGAAGCCAAGCTGATAAACTGAAGTCTGCACTGTTTCAGAATGGCAAACTTAATCGACATATAATTGCCCGTGATATTGATCGGGTTATCGATGTTGCTAACATTGAAGTTTCTGATCCTGAGAATTCAAAATTTCTGCTAATTCCAGCGGGCGGTATTGGACCGGATTATCCAGAATCCGGCGAGAAACTATCCCTGGTTACGACTGTCTATCGAGCAAAAGATTTTGAGGATGCTAAAACCATCGCAACGGAAGTCTTGGCACATCAAGGCGCCGGGCATTCAATTGGTATACATTCAAGCGATGACAAAAGGGCAATTGTATTGGGGTTTGAAATTCCGACCTGCCGGGTAATCGTAAATCAGGCACATTGCTTTGCCACCGGCGGCTCATTTGATAATGGAATGCCTTTTTCCCTATCGATGGGATGTGGCAGCTGGGGCGGAAACTCAATTGATGATAATCTCAACCACCAGCATTTCATGAACATCACGAAAGTGGTTCGCACCATACCTGTGAACGAACCAACACTAGACGACATGTTTGGTGATTATTGGGAAAAGGCAGGCAGATGAGCCTTGCCGAACCTGGGTACAATAACCGGCTTTCAATACGAGATTTCGTAGATAGCAATGCAAAGAGCCATGGCGATAAGACGTATCTGATAGATCCTGAAACTGGCGAAGAAACCAGTTTTGCCCATTGCCAATCTGAGGTGCATAGGATTGCTACCCAAATTCATGCTTATGGTATTAAGCCCGGCGAAACAGTAGCCTTTGCCGCAGCAAACAGTTCGCAGACCGCGATGGTAATTCTTGGACTTTTATATGGCGGCTACATTGCAACTGCCATCAATCTTGTTGCTGGTGAAAGCACCATTGCTTATGTGCTGGAACATTCTGAAACCCGGTTGATCATCGCGGATGATAATAGCGAAAAAATGCTCTCCCCAATCCTGAGTGACATGCATCAAGCGCCAGAACTGATCTTGATGGCAACAATATCAAAAGGTGCTTCAGGGTCAGTTTCCCAGGAAAAATGCTCGGACATATCAGCAGAGCTTGATGGCTTATTGATGTACACATCGGGAACTACCGGACGACCCAAAGGGGTTATTCTGACACAGAACAATCTGATAGCAGGCGGTAGTAGTGTTGCAACAGCCCATCAGTTAAAACCTGCTGATCGCGGGTTATGCGTGCTTCCTTTCTACCACATAAATGCGTTTTGCGTGTCCTTGATAGGTTCGCTGGTTTCACGAAGCAGCCTGGTAATCCCAACTAAATTTTCTGTTTCTTCTTTTTGGCATAGCGTGCGGGAAAATAACTGCACCTGGTTTTCGGTGGTGCCGACACAAATCTCGTATTTGCTGCATAATGCAGACAAACCGGGCTGTGATGCAACCGGATGTGAAAGCCTGAGATTTGGACGATCTGCTTCCGCCCCCTTATCCCCGGATATGCATCAAGCGTTTGAATCGCGGTTTAAAGTTCCAATCATTGAAACCATGGGACTAACTGAAACTGCAGCACAAATTTTGTCTAACCCACTCCCACCGGAAACGCGAAAAACCGGGTCGCCGGGAATCGCCTTTTGTAATGAAGTTATGATCGGTGACAGCCAACAAAAAGAAGTTGAGCGTGGGACAGAAGGTGAAATTCTTGTTCGCGGCAAAAATGTTCTTCGATGCTACCTGAAAAATGAGGAGGCCACTGGCCAAACCATAACCCCAGATCGCTGGTTACGCACTGGCGATCTGGGGCGTATGGATAGCGACGGTTATGTTTATGTAACCGGTAGATTGAAAGAACTGATCATCAAGGGTGGCGAAAACATAGCACCGCGCGAGGTTGATGAAGCACTGTATGCCCATCCCGGTGTCGTGGAAGCAGCAGCTTTTGCAGTGGATTGCAATGACTACGGCCAACGGGTACAGGCAGGGGTGAGGATTAGCGAAGGCGCTTCGATCAGTGAAGAGGAGCTAATTTCCCTGTGCGTGCGAAAGCTAGGTGCCTTTAAATCACCCGACCGGGTGTATTTTTTGCCCGAACTTCCCAAAGGCCCATCGGGGAAAATTCAGCGCATAAAACTTGCTGAACAGGTTTCTGCAGGCCTCTAGGTTCTGCAATTTAACTGGCTGCGACCAGTAGGGAAGCATTTCCACCAGCCGCTGTTGTATCAATGCAGACATGGCGCTCAGTAATGCACCGCTCTGCAATATCATCTTCACAGATTAACGGAATAATCTTGCCATCACGGCATGCAAGCGCCTGACGCATCCCCAGCAACTGTGATGCATCGGCAAAACTGATAATACCATCAAACCCGTCAAGATTGGTAAGCGCTTCAGTATCAAGGCAACCGTTTATGCCCTCCCCGTCCTTTATACCGTCTGCAATGCACAATGTGGCACATCCATGTTGCTGTGCGGTCTTAGCTTGTTTCAGGGCCACTTCACGACCAGGCCCACAGCATAAAATTACACCACGTCCGTAAATTGCATGCCGGTTGGATTCTCCGGTGGGTCCCGGCAAAGATCTTCTCGTTAGAGCACGCTTTTCTGCCTCAATACCGTTAAGATGTCGTTGAACCAGTGACGCATCAACAAGATTGGAACTTTCTTGAGAAATTTCAGTTTGATCAGGTTTTACAAATCTCGGTAAATAATGCGGTCCTCCAGCCTTTGGACCAGTGCCGGAAAGTCCCTCCCCTCCAAATGGCTGCGAACCAACAATTGCACCAATCTGATTTCTATTGATGTAAACATTACCGCAATGAATATTTTTGGTGACATATTCCACTCGATCATCGATCCGGGAATGCATGCCAAAGGTGAGCCCAAAGCCAGTTGCATTTACCTCGTGAATTACTCGGTCAAGCTCTTCTGCTCCGAACAGTGCAACATGCAAAACCGGGCCAAATATTTCTTCCACTAGTTCTGAAATTGAGCGAACAGAAAGTACAGTTGGAGGAACAAAATACCCGTGGGAGGGTTGCCGCACCTGTTTCAAAACACGTCCCTCACTGCGTGCTTTTTCAATATGACCGACGATTTTGTTGCGTGCGATTGCATCAATGACTGGACCGACATCTGTATCAATGCGCCACGGATCACCAAGCATAAGTTCATCCATGGCACCATGAAGCATTGTTAGAAATTCCGGTGCGATGTCTTCCTGTAAGTACAATACACGAAGCGCTGAGCACCGCTGCCCGGCAGATTGGAACGCGGAAACTACAATATCCCTAACCGCCTGTTCCGGTAGTGCGGTACTGTCGACGATCATGGCGTTCAAGCCACCAGTTTCAGCAATCAAAGGAGCG
>JBCCBE010000030.1:0-34254 GCA_039814425.1 Pseudomonadota bacterium | reverse complement strand
CTGATCTCGACCGATCAACGCCAGATGAGGCACGTCCCGAAAACGACTGGCCAAAATCGCCCTGCATTACACCACCAAGCCAATCGAAATATCTCACATATGAAGGCTTATCCAGACCAAGCTCTTTACGAAAGGCAGCGACTGTATCTTCTGTAGCAGCTTGTCCGAGAATAGCCTGAGTGAAATCGCCCGGCAATAATTCGATCGATGCGAAAATAATTACCGAAACCAAGAATAGCGTCATGACGCCAAGTGCTAACCGTTGCAGCACCGTGGACAGAATAGGATGCAATTCCCCCTCCCAATCTGTTTGTGTTTTGGCCGAAACCTAAGATTAAAGGAAGGTAACGATTGATTAACAGTCTGTAAAGGTGCCGCTCCGAATTTTACCGCTTACTAGAGGCGGTAATCCTCTAAAGTCATTTGCCACCTTGAAAGAGACATCATTTTACCGTTATTATTCTTCCATCGGCTAATTAAAAAAGAAAAGACCAGTCGATAACATTGAATACCGGTTTCGGTTCAACGGAGGATTACCCAAGATTATGAAGAAAGAAACATACCTTAAAAACCAGGCTGCCAAGCTGACTTCTGGTCAAATAGACCGCCGTCAATTTGTGATGGGTGCACTTGCAGCAGGGGTTGCACTGCCATCAGCCCTCACAATGGCTGGCGATGCTATCGCAGCTACTCCAAAAGCTGGTGGTCACATGAAATTTGGTCGTGGGCACGGATCCACAACCGATTCACTAGACCCGGCAACATCTGAAAATGGCTTTAATGTCCAAACCAACTTTTGTTATGCAAACAACCTGACAGAAGTAGCTGATGACGGTTCGCTTGTTCCGGAATTGGCAGAGACAATTGAACCATCCGATGATGCAAAAACCTGGGTATTCAACCTGAGAAAAGGCGTTGAATTCCATAACGGCAAAACAATGACTGCTGACGATGTGGTCGCTTCTATGCAACATCATATGGGAGAAGAATCAAAATCTGCAGCCAAGGGTCTTTTGGAACAAGTTACCACTCTTAAGGCAGATGGCGATGGCCGAGTGGTTTTTGAACTGTCCGCAGGCAATGCAGACTTTTCATACGTCTTAAGTGACTATCACCTTATTATTCTACCATCCAAAGATGGCAAAATCGATGCAACCGCCGGTATAGGCACAGGTGGATATAAGCTGGAAAAATTCGAGCCGGGCATTCGGGCGGAATTCACTAAAAACCCGAATTATTGGAAAGCGGGTAGCGCGCATTTAGATTCTGTTGAAATGCTTGCTCTTCTTGATGCCACTGCACGTCAGAATGCTGTATTGAACGGTGAAGTAGATGCAATTGACCGGGTTGATCCAAAGACAGTTAATCTGTTCTCGCGCGCACCTAACCTGAACATTCTGGAAACTACTGGTACGCTGCACTATACGTTCCCGATGCGTCTCGACGTAACGCCGTTTGATAATTACGATCTGCGCATGGCGTTGAAGCTTTCCCTGAAGCGTCAGGAATTCCTCGACAAAATTCTGCAGGGTCATGGTGCACTTGGAAACGATCATCCGATTTCAACGGCCAACCGCTTCCATGCATCCAATATTCCACAACGAGAATATGATCCTGAGAAGGCAGCCTTCCATTATAAGAAGTCTGGCCATAGCGGCAAAATTCAACTGTCTGCATCTGATGCAGCTTTTGCCGGCGCGGTTGATGCGGCTCAGCTTATGGCTGCCTCTGCCAAAGATGTGGGTATTGATATTGAGATCGTTCGCGAACCAAAAGACGGCTACTGGTCAAATGTCTGGAATAAGAAAGGCTGGTGCGCATGTTACTGGGGCGGTCGTCCAACTGAAGACTGGATGTTCTCTTCAGCCTATACCAATAGCACAGAATGGAACGACACTGCTTGGAAAGGCACAGACGCTTCCAAGAAGTTTAACCAAATCGTTGTTGATGCGCGGGCCGAACTTGATGAAGCTAAGCGACGTACCATGTATGAGGAAGCACAACTTCTTATTCATGATGATGGTGGTGCAGTCGTTGCGGCCTTTGCAAATTACATTCATGCTCTTAGCAAGAAAGTTGCCCATGGTGAAAAGGTTGCAGCTAACTGGGATATGGATGGCGGGAAGGCGCAAGAGCGCTGGTGGTTTGCTTAAGCACCAACCAACCGAATTAAATAAATGGGCGGCAGGGAAACTTGCCGCTCTTTTTCTTTTTTACCTGTTCCAACTTCCTGCTCTGGCAGTAGCGCAAAGCAGCTCACCATGGACAGCGGGCAATTATTCGTTTTCGGATGAATTGGGAGGTTTTAGGATTTTAGGTGTTTCGGGCACTGGTTCACAAGGCGATCCCGTTTTCATAAAGCAGGTTTTTGATACGGCCAGATCGGGCACGCTTGTTATTCGCTCAAGCCAGATGCAGGATGCAGTTAAGCATTCGTTCAGCAGTACCAGCAACGGCACGCTCTATCTGCGAATTGAAACGATCAACAACACAAATTTGCCATGGGTTGGATTCGGATTTGAGCTTCAGGAAGAATTGAACAAATCCAGTATATACGGGGATGGCTTGTCTTTTGATCAATTGTCCAGGCGCAGTGAAGATGTGTTTTCAAACCGGTTCCGAAACTATGAGGATGAGTTTGAACCAGGCGATCGGCTGGTATTTACCGAGGGTGTGGTAAACAACCAAACTACGGTTGAAACCAACTTTGTAATCACCGACTTCACCCCTGTCCCGATATTTTATCTCTATCAGGATCCACTTATTCCGGCCTCCTAGACTTGAACTGTCTTGCCACTGCACCCTCAGGCCCGATATACGCATTTGTGAATTATCAAAACAGGGATTGCAGATGTAATGATGCGTACGATTGAGACTGAAAGCTATGGCGGTCCAGAAGTTCTGTCTTTGGGGGAGCGATCAGTCCCTCAACCCAAAGATCACGAAATTATCATCAAGGTCACTTCTGCGGGTGTAAATGGTCCGGATATTATTCAACGTCGAGGTCACTATCCACCCCCTAAGGGAGCATCTGATCTATTGGGCCTGGAGGTGTCAGGAACCGTTCACGCGATTGGCAAAGATGTGGCACGTTGGCAGGCGGGCGATACAGTTTGCGCACTTACGCATGGCGGCGGATATGCAGAATTTGTAGCCGTTGACGGACATCACTGCCTTTCGATACCGGAAGGTGTTTCCTTACAAGACGCGGGCGGGTTACCAGAAACCTATTTTACCGTTTGGAGTAATCTGTTTTATCAACAGACAATCAAACCCGGATCACGACTGTTAGTACATGGCGGCGCCGGTGGCATTGGCACGACCGCTATCCAACTGGGCGCAGCGCTTGGTATGGACGTCTTTACGACTTGTCGTGGCCCCGAAAAAGCAAAATTCTGCTTGGAGCTTGGCGCAACCAGGGCAATTGACTACAGCAATGAGGACTTTGTTGAAATTCTACGGGAAGCCGGTGGGGCAAACTTAATTGTAGATATTATGGGCGGTGATTATATCGCAAGAAATCTCAAGGCAACTGCTCCGGATGCCCGGATCATTCAGCTGGCATTCCGTGCCGGATCAAAAGTTGAGGTCGACCTGATGGCAGTGATGTTAAAACGGTTGACTATAACAGGCTCAACCCTTCGTTCGCGACCTGACGCCTTCAAAGCTGCCATTGCCGCTGATTTGCAAGCAAAGGTATGGCCGCTTTTCGCCAAGGGAAAATTGAAGCCTCTTACCCACAAAGTCTTTGCCATGGACGAGGCGCGTGACGCCCATGAAATGATGGAAGCATCAACGCATGTGGGTAAAATACTTCTTAAAATTAACTGACCGCGAAACTTGAGTCCCGCGGTCAGAATTTGATCTTTATGTCCAATGATGGCTGGCGTTAATCAGCTACCGGATGGCAACCAGGATTTCCAGGTTGATTCATTAGTGGACATCCACTCATCAACAACGTCTTCCATTTCCTTGCCATCGACATCAATTGCTAGGATCATTGGTGCTTGCATCGCATTCGTAAGTCTGAAGTTTTGCAACAACTTGATCATTTTTGGATGATCTTCAGCAAACTTAGGGTTTGCATAGTTGAATGTAACATCAAGCGCCCAACCTGTTGCGGGCCATTTCTCATCAGAATGTGGTGGCAGCTCAACTTTTACCAGATCAAGGGCTGCGTGGATCCAATGCGGCTCCCATGCATATGCAATGAACGGCTCTTTACGCTTATATGCCGCTTGTATCTCCGCCCAATGGGCTGCTTCTGAACCAAGTTCAACAGCTGCGTAATTTAGGCCAAGCATTTCCATGCGCTTGGTATCTTCGCACTGCCATGCAGCAACCGGGCATCCAAGCAGACGACCCTTGTCACCAGACTCCAGTGTTTTGAAAAGATCAGAATACTGGTTCATCTGTTCCCAGGAACTCAGTTCCGGCGCCTTGGCGCCATCGCCTTCAACAAGATAGCGGGGGACATAGTAGCTAGATACACCAACCACACCCGCATCAGCTACTTTCATCATGGAACCATCGCCGCCATATTCCTTGACGTATTTCTGGATGGTAGTTGAATAAGATGGCCAAAGCTCACAACCATAATCCAGATCACCTGAGCGAATTGCTTCATCACGACCTGGACCGGAAGGCATGGTGATACGCTTCACCTTGTAGCCCATTTCACGTTCGGCAATCTGGTGCACGATCTCACACATGACCGCTCCACCGGTCCAGTCATTCACTGCAGACTTTAGAACACCGCCAGCATAAGCAGGCGCGGTAAGCGTGGTGGCTATACCAAGCATGCCAAACCCGGCAATCGCAGATATTGTTTTAGTAAATTTCATAATTTCATCTCTCCCTTAAAGATAACCTTTCGGATCCTCTCCAAAACACATTCGGAGCCCTCCTCCTCCTGCACTGCCAAGTTTAACCATACGGGTAGACTTTGTCGATGCAGATAGCGAGATTTATAGCCTATAAACCAAGCGCACGGCGTTGGTTCTTGGTCCAGCCTTGCGTCAATCGATCCAGCATTATGGTAAGAAGAACAATTCCAATTCCAGCGGCCAAGCCCTTGCCCATATTGGCCACATTCATCGCATCATAGACTTCTTTGCCAAGTCCCAGACCCGCCACAAGCGGTGTGATTGCCTGCATCGCAAGCGCCATGACCACCGACTGGTTGAGCCCCAACATAATAGAGGGTGAAGCCATTGGGAGTTTTACTTTGAACAGAGTCTGCAACGTCGTTGAGCCATAGGAATTTGCAACCTCGTCTATTTCCGTAGGCAATTGTCGCAGTCCAAGTGTGGTGAGGCGTATGACCGGCGGGATCGAATAAATCACCGTTGCAATAATCGCAGTCGTTTTGTTTCCGCCAAAAAAGAACAGTGCCGGAATGAGATACACAAATGCAGGCAAGGTCTGCATCGCATCTAGGATAGGTCTCAGAATTGAATCCATGACTTTGGAATAAGCCGCCGCCACTCCTAGCGGTACACCCACTACCAGACAGATCAAAACAGAAACGGAAGTTCCAGCCAGAGTAAACAGGGAGATTTCCCAAAGGCCTGTGGCGGCAAGGAAGATCAAAAATCCCAGGGTCACCAGTGCAAATCGCAGATTGGTTGAAACCCAGACAATTAATGTAAGGGCTGCCATGACATACCACCAAGGCAGGCCTACGAGAAACTTGTCCAAAGGATCGAGCAAAAATAGAAATATGAATGACCGGATGAATTTAGTAACCGCTATAAAGGATGGGTTTATGGTCAACCATTCAATAACAAAATCAATTGGTTCACGGATCGAATGTTCCCATGCTTTGGGGAACGAATTCATCCACTTAACATCGGGCCCAATGAAATATACCAGTGCCAGGATTGACCCGCTGACCAGAAGAAATGGTCTTGTCATAAACCAGTCCGACAATCTCTTTGAAACGGGCATTACCGCTTTTGCGACGGCTTCGGTAATCAATGATCCGGCAAAAGCAAAGGCATTCCAGATGAGGCTTATCGGTTTTTCGATCGCGCATGCAATCGGGTTATCATCCCAGGTCTGGGGTAATAAACGGAAGCGAGGTCCGTCCCCGTAGTGAGCATTATTATCGGATGAAAGTCCTGCAATCGCATAGGAAAGGCGATCAAAAATGACCGCCATAAACACGATCGCTATGCCACCTTCAAATGCCCAGCCGACTTTCAGTTTGGTAAGTGCTTTCCATACCTGCTCCCCAAGCCCGCCGCCACCGATAAAAACGGCTAGAACCGCAAGACCGAGCGCCATCATTATGGTCTGATTGACCCCTTGCATGATCGCCGGAAGCGCTTGTGGAAGCTTTACCTTTAAAAGCATCTGTGCCCGGGTTGAACCGTAGCTCTGCGCTGCTTCCACCATTGTTGCTGGAACCTGACGAATGCCCAAACTTGTAAGACGGATAACCGGCGGAATTGCATAGATGATGATTGCAAGAGTTGCTGAGGTAGCCCCAACACCGAAAAAGAAGATTGCCGGTATCAGATACACAAAAGCAGGCATGGTTTGCATCGTGTCGAGAATTGGTTTCAGAAAGGCTTCAAATCGCTCACTTTGGGAGGTTAGTATTCCGAGAAAAATTCCCAGCACTACCGAAAAGCCAACTGAAACGGTCATCAAACTCAGGGTCGACATGGCTTCAAACCACATATCGACCATGCCCCAGAAATACACACCAAACAGCGTAAGCAGGCCAAGACGCAGGCCACCATAGGCAATCGCCGGCAAGACCAGCACTAGCAGGATAAAAAACCAGGGTAGCTCCCACAGTGTTTCTTCCAAACCTTCCAACGGAATTCTGATGAAGTCTGAAATTGCTCTGGTGAAACCGCGGATATTATCTTCCATCCACTTCTGAGAACTATTGACCCATTCTACAAAAAGAAACCCGTCAATGATGGTTTGTGGAAACGTTGGCACTCCGGACGATATTGCATACACAAATAAGGAAATGACAATTCCAAAAAAACAGGCCGCGGCAATGGTCAAATCATGTCCACGCCAATTAAACAGCTTACGAACTGGTGCGACTTGTTCCACCATGCTCATTGACAACCCCCTGCTGAAGAATTCTTCAGATTAACTGCTAAATCATAGGCACAAGTGACTATGCTCACAAGGCTTTAATGAATTCTGTTCAAGACATTGCATCAACCTGCTGCTTGTAGTTTTATAGTATACAAACGACGCAGATCGTTGGAGGGAAATATCAATGGCTTCTGAGCCGAAAATTGTCTGCAATAACATCTGGAAGGTGTTTGGACCAAATCCGCATCGGGCTTTGCGTGAAATGGACCACTCGCTGTCTCGTTCAGAAATTCAAGAGCAAGCCGGGCATATCGTTGCTGTGCGCGATATCTCCTTCAAGGTTGATGAAGGTGAAACCTTCGTTGTTATGGGGCTGTCTGGATCAGGTAAATCTACCTTGGTTCGATGTCTTTCGCGCCTGATTGATCCTACCGATGGCCAGGTTCTGATCGACGGTGAAGATATTACAAAAGTCTCTCAAGCCAAACTGAAAGACCTGCGTCGCAATAAGATGGCGATGGTGTTTCAGCATTTCGGGCTTTTCCCGCACCGCAAGGTGATCGACAATGTAGCGTATGGTTTGGAAGTGCGCGGTGAGGGTAGAGAACAACGCTATGAGAAAGCCATGGAGACCATTGACCTGGTGGGTTTATCAGGTTGGGCGGACCATTATCCACGGGAGCTTTCTGGTGGCATGCAGCAACGCGTTGGACTTGCACGTGCGATGGCCGTTGAACCGGAAATCCTTTTGTTTGATGAGCCGTTTTCTGCTCTTGATCCGCTTATTCGACGGGAGATGCAGGATGAGCTGCTTGATCTTCAGGCGCGGTTGAAGAAAACCATGGTCTTCATCACCCATGACTTCCTGGAAGCGATCAAGATGGGCGATCACATTATGATCATGAAAGATGGCGCAATTTCTCAAATGGGGACTCCAGAGGAAATTGTTGCCAATCCTATCGATAAATATGTTGCGGATTTTACCGAAGATGTGCCGCGCTATAAGGTGCTTTCTGCTGGCAAGGTCATGCGGCCAAGTAAACGCAAGAAAACCAAAAAGGGCGAGCCGGTCGCAGCACTAACTGCAAAGATTGACACGCTTATCGATCTGGTTGCAGATAATGATGATGCAGTTCCCGTTGTCGATACAGCAGGCGTCGTCCAAGGCGAAATAGATCGTTCAATCATTATGAAAGCGATGAATTCCAAATTCTAGAACGGAAGGGTAAACTTATGTTGGACAGACCGAGCAGGTTAAGCGTTTACGATAAACCACTTGTTGAAGAGCCAGAACAGTCTTTTACCCTACCCTCTTATCTCTACACTGACCCGGCGGTTTATGAGATTGAGAAAGAGCGGATTTTTTTTCGCACCTGGCAGTATATCGGTCACAAAAGCCTGTTTGAGAAACCAGGCGATTATGTTGCAACCAAAATCTGCGATCAGGGCGTGTTTGTTATCAAAGGTGGTGATGGGGAGTTGCGCGCGTTTTATAATGTCTGCCAGCATCGCGCCCATGAACTTTTACCTGAGGGCACCGGGAATGTTCGAAGCGTAATCGTTTGTCCCTATCATGCCTGGACGTTCGAGCGTGAAGGTAAGCTTAGAGGTGCGCCACGCTCCAACCAGCGACCTGGATTTAACCGGGAAGATTATTCACTTAAGCCAATTAAACTTGAGATGTTTTTGGATTGCGCCTTTATCAATCTCGACCCCGATGCGATCCCACTGTCACAAAGTGCTGCCGACCTTGAAAAAGACGTTCGGGAAAAGGTTCCGTTCTTTGATGAGTTGAAGACACCCTTGGAAGGCGGGTTAGGTGAAACCTATATCAAAGCCGGCTGGAAGGTTGTCGTTGATAATTACGTTGAGTGCTATCATTGCGATCATGCCCATCCGGATTTTGCCGACCTTATCTGCATGGATACCTATCAGCATGACACATTCGGTCTTTGGGCACGGCAGTTAGGGCAAGACATCAAACCGGATAATTCCGCTTACAAATTATCCGGCGATGAAGCCTTTATGCATTCAGCTTTCTGGTTCCTCTGGCCAAATACGACCTTCAACATTCTACCCGGCAGTGAGGAACTCAACATCTCTTCCATACGACCAATAGGTTTGGAGGAAAGTGATTTCAACGGCCATACACTTTCAATCAGCGATGGCTTTAATCAACCGCGTGCAGAATACACAGCAAATGTGCTGGTCCCTGAAGATATTTCACTCTGTGAAAGCGTGCAGCGCGGGTTGAAATCGAAAGGCTATGATCAAGGCCCGATGATTGTAGATCCCGACCGGACCGGACGTGGAGAACATGCAATCCATCACTTCCACAGGTTGGTACAAAAGGCATTGTCTTGACCAAACGGGTGGCTGTTGTCACTGGCGGACTAACCGGGATCGGATTCGCCAGCGCAAAGGCATTGTTAGACGCTGGCCATGAAGTAGCTGTTGGTTCTCGTAGGGGCGAAGATGATAGTATGGCCGGTCATGCAAGGGATGTGCTTGGCGGTAAGGCATTGATCGGGAAACTGAATGTTACGTCTGTTAGTTCCATCACGTCTTTCCTCGACCATACGAATAACCGGTTTGGTGTCCCTACCCTATTGGTGAATGCACACGGCATCTTTCACGAAGCCCAACTAGGCAACCACTCCGATCAGGCCTGGTTCGATCAGATTGATATCAATCTCAATGGCGTCTTTCGGATGATCCGGGCTATCTTTCCTGGCATGATTGCAAAGAATCACGGCCGGATCGTCAACATCTCCTCCACTGCTGCGCATGTGGGTGCGGCAGGATATGCTGCCTACTGCGCATCAAAGGCGGGCGTTAATGGTCTTTCCAAAGCAGTAGCGGTTGAAGGTGCACCGCATAACATTACGTGCGTTTCCATCAGCCCCACATTCATCGAAACGCCCATGATGGAAAATGCCGTTAAACGCATAGGCAAGAAAACCGGAAAATCTGCCAGTGAGATAAAAGAGCAATTGAAACTGACCAATCCTCAGGACCGTCTTGTACAACCGGAAGAAGTTGGTGCCCTGGCCGCGTTTTGTTGTTCTGACGAAGCGCCCGCACTCACCAATGAAGATATCCAGATAAACGCCGGGGCCGTCTGGTAATGGCTTACAAGACGTTTCGCCTGTCAGATGAAATTTCGCTTATACAGGAAACTGGTGTCGCAAATTTCATGCGCTGTAACATCTGGCACGTGAAAGGGCGTGATTTCGATCTCGTTATCGATACAGGCATGGGGCTTGATCCGCTAAAGCAATGGATGATGCAGGAAACAGATCGTCCCATAAAAGCAATCGTTACCCATTGCCACTTTGACCATTCGGGCGCATTGCACGAATTCGATGAACGATTAGGACATCGGGCAGAAGCTGATATTCTCGCTAATCCAAACAATAAACGCATGGTCTATGATGGTGCCTGGACGCGGATCGGTATTGTCGATCTCAAACAACATCCCGATTTTTCTGCACAAACCTTTCATGTAAAGGCAGCACCCTTGACCGGTTATCTGGACGAGGGGGACGTGATTGATTTAGGTGATCGGGCCTATCAGATATTGCACCTTCCCGGACATTCACCTGGGTCCATTGGACTGTGGGAAGTTAAAACCAAAACACTATTTTCCGGTGATGCGCTTTATGATGGCGAGTTACTCGATGCGCTGTATCACTCCGACAAGACGGTTTATGCCGAAACCCTACGACGTATCGAAACGTTAGGCGTGGAAACCTTTCATGCCGGCCATTTTCCCTCTTTCGGTCAGGAAAAGATGCGCAAGCTCATTAGCCGATACTTTTCCGGCAACAATACACTGGGCGATATTGAAGACTGGTTTGAAGGCAATAAACATCGCCTGAAAGACATCTTCGGCGACCAGAATTGGCATTCCCTGATAAAGTCATGACACATTGAGGCACTTGCCGAAGCTCAATCGACCACGTTCACGATCAATCCTTGTACCGGTGATTGTTTGCCAGTTAACACGTCTGAATAGACTTCCGATAATCCTTCAAGACCCCGAAGGTGTTTCAGATCTATCCAGTCGCTGCTCTTCTGCATGGCTGAGGAAAGAAAATCCGAGGATCGTTTTGCGAATGTTTCCGCCCCCCAATCCTTCATCGATTTTTGTACCTGGCTTGGGGCAAAAAAGAACTCGCTTCTCTCTTTGTTGATCTGATCATTTGGTCCAAAGTTTTCCCAATGTGTCAGTCCTACATTGACGGTCTTTAGCATGCGGTCTGAAAGGTGCGTGTGCATCTTGCCAAGGAATTGCGAATTGCCGGACATATCCACAATCACAGTTGCCTTTTGCTGAAGGTTTGTTTCCATCTCATCATAGGTCATGCAGCGATCGTATACACCAAGGTCATTCACGAATTCACGATTACCAGGTGATGTGATGGCAACAATTTCAGGTGCTTCAGCATCGCTTTTCAAGCCATAGGCAAGACCAATACTGGTTTTACTGGACGCACTGACCAGAACGATTTGTTCAGCCCCGAACCACTCATTGTCCTTCAAGAAATGCCACAGGGAAAACGAGGTCAGATAAAGCGGATAGAGCAACATATGCATCTCATCTCCAGCTTTATTGTAATCCGGATCAGAGGCTACGCGGGTATAAATATTATATCCGCGCGGTAGTTGGGAGCGATGCGCAATACCATCATAAAAACGCCTGCTCTGAATATCCTGCGGTTTCATGACTAAATGGGTCGAAGGTGGGAAGTATCCGAACAGGCGCTCACCAATGGGCAGTTCTGAAACCTTGGAATGAATAATTTCACCAAATCCCCAGACCGGCAAGATACCCCAGCCGTCTCCATCGGGACCTGCCGGCTTGAAGAACTGCCAGTATGCCATCGTCTCACCAGCAACCGCATAGGTGATATTGTTTGCAGAGAATCCGAAGCGTTCTATGCGCACCAGAATTTCTCCGGTATCAATGGTAATTTCTGCATCATCGCTTTCGATGATTTTTGTCTCCGCCAAATTAGACTTGTTGATTTGAAACTGTTGCATTTCTTTAACTCGCATCCAATTCAGCAATTAGCTTGTGAAGATTTCCCATTGCAGGCATAGCACTTTCGCGCATGCGGGTCATGATCGCCTGCTTCTCTGCATCTTCTTTGTCGATGCTTCGCACCATTGCACTGAAGCCATCAAGACGGTTTCCCTTCAGCCATTCACGCATTTCTGGATCACTTGACCATTGATATTGGTTCATCATGAAGGGAACCATCATGCGCAACCAATCAGTATCGTGATTTGGTAGTTGAACGACACCGCACAATTGGTTCTTTTCCTTTTCAGTTTCCCGTGTTGCTTCAACATGGGCGATGACGGATGCACTGAAGACCGGTTGATACGAACGCACTGTTTGCGGAGTGATAAGATTGTCCTGAAAGATCGGCTTTGTTTCAAGATTAGAAATTGCACTTGCGGAACAATCGATGTGGATTGAGTTTTCAGGAACTTCCAAATTACCCTCATCAAGGATGATTTCTCCCTTTTTCAATTCACTGACACGCCCCATGCGCACAATGTTTTTGATGCGGCGCAAGGCTTCTAGCTCTGATCGGCTAATCGTTGCACCGTGAAACATTTTTGGGGTAACGTTTTCGTCTATCCGCAAAAGAACGCCTGCCTGCTCCAACCGGCCAAACAAATCTTCAACGCTAGTTGCCGCAGCAATCGCTTCAAACTGAGCTGCCTGCGAACCGAGCGTATCGTTGAAAAACTCGATGGTTGGTTGGGTATTGCGGCGATCAATCATCCAGCCGTCACGAGGCATGATCCATCGGATAAGATTAGGATCAACATGATTTTCCATCAACCAAAGACAAGCATCAATCCCTGTTTTGCCGCCACCAATCACCACGTAAGCATCTGGGCTTTCAGTCATTTTGGGTAAGTCATTTATCGGAATAAACCGGACATCTTCGCCAATCTTGAAAGATGGCGTATGCGTCGAAGGGACGGTAGTTTTCAGGTAAGTAGCATCGACAAATTTCTGGTTCACAGTGACGCTTGTTCTCTCACCCGTCAGAATTGAGCGGAAGATGCCATCTCCTTCATAATCTGACATTGGAAAATAACGCACACGACCAGACGGCAAAAACCGCTCTTGCATAACACTTTCAAAATAAGCAAGAATCTCAACCCCTGAAGCAAGATGTCCCAGCCCTTCATTAAACCCGGAGTGATTAAGCATGTGATTGCTCAACTCACGCGAACTCACACCATAAAAGGCGGAAGGCTGATGCAACTGGACAAAAGGATAGGCCTGATTCCAATGCCCGCCGGGCCGGTGATTACTATCAATGATAATAATGTCGGCATCGGAATCTGACAGCAGTGTGTCGGCAAAAGCCATACCGACCGCGCCGGCGCCGATGATTAGATAATCTGTTGTTACATTATGTTCAGTCATTTCGGTGCCTCAATATAAATTAGAGTTTTTGCACACTAGGGAATCAGTACGAAGTTGCCAAAATGGGCTTTGTCCATAAACTGTTTTTGTGCTTCTGCAATTTGTTCAAGCGGGAAGGTTTTGGCAACCAATGGTCGAATTTCTCCAGCCTCAATATAGGAAATCAAGTTTGAAAATATCGGTTCATCCCAAGCCGTAGTACCAATCAGATGAATGTCTTTCAAATACATATCACGCATATCAAGCGATACAATCGGCCCGGCGATGGCACCAGAAGAAACATATCTGCCACCGCGTTCTAGCGCCTTCAACATCAGCGGAAAATTATCCCCCGCCACATTGTCCACCACAACGGTGAAATTGTTTTCACCCAATGCTTTGGTCAAATCTTCATTTCGGTTTATGACCACATCCGCACCTAATGCGCGGACCTGATCTATCTTTGAACCGCCCGATATAGCTGTCACCTTTGCACCGCGCCGTTTTGCCAGTTGAATGGTTGCCGACCCCACACCACCAGAAGCACCGGTTATCAATACGTGATCGTTTTGCGTCACAGAAGCGCGGTGCAGCATGTTTTCCGAAGTACCGTAGGCACAAGGAATTGTGGCAAGTTCTTCATCGGACCAATCACATTCGAGCGGAAAGACTTCTGATGCCGGAACCTTTACATATTCGGCAAATGCGCCATCGAAATCTGAAGCCATCCAGATGTTATCATAGGTGCTGTAGCCATTGGGGCGCATGCAGGCGCGAACCAGGACGCGTTTACCGATGAGGGATTTAAACCTGGCGGAGCCAATCGCCGTTACTTCACCACAGCAATCGGTTCCCTGAATAAATGGAAAGGGCGTTGCCTTATTCCATCCTCCGTCTGATTTTTGCGTCTCTTCTTCGTCTTGCTCACCGGAAAAATCATCCGTACTGCCGGTAACACTCGATGAGTACCAGCCCAGGCGCGTGTTGATTTCTGTGTTATTGACGCCCGCAGCAAAGACTTTGAGCAAGACCTCATCGGGACCAGGAACAGGGATTGGGACTTCGCGGTAATCAAGCTTTTCATAACCGCCATTGCCGGTAGTCACCACCGCCATCATGGTTGCTTCAATATTAGTGATATCAAAACGGTCTGAGTTCATAAGGACATTCCTAAAGCCGGCATGACACCATATAGCTTGGTTGATATTGGAGGTTTTATTATTGGGTTTTCTGGAGTGTACGATATCCGCTTACGATCATTGCCAATCCTACGCCAGTGAGGCCCAGGCCTACAAGGATGTTCGTATTTATCAAACGTGATTTGGCTCGATTGACTGAATGCAAAGTCAGTAGTGAAAAGGCCAATATGGAAACCATGTCCATCACCAGAAATATAGCGCCATATACGAGGCTTTGTATCAGAATGCTGTGTTCAGGTGAAATAAATGCCGGGAACAGAGCAACAAAAAACATGATCGCCTTTGGATTGGAAACACAAGCAAAAAAGCCAGCCCAAAATGTAGCTTTATCTCCACTACGTAGTTGTTGGCCGTTATTGGTATTCTGGGGTATTCTAAAAGATCGATATGCCAAAAAAATAATGAAAATACCGCCGGCAATTTGCAGCGGTGGCAAGATCAGCTCTGATGCAGCAATCAGGAAGGTCAGACTACTTGCCGCAATCAGGATGTGTACAATAGTACCCAGAGCATCTCCTGCCACAGTTACATAGGCACCTCTGGCACCGTGCTTAAGCGCTTGTGCGGTAGCAAAAGCAACCGATGGCCCGGGGATGACAACAAAAAAGAATGTTGTTGTTATGAACGCAATGATTAAGTGAAGCTCCACCTATCTTGATCCTTTGCTGGCATTCACAATATGTCAATCATTGCCCATCACTGGATGACGGGCTTGCAAGACCAAGATCGGCAGCAGTCCGCATAATCCCTTTCTCAAGGATATCGAACATTTCATCGATCTGTTCGCGAGTGATGATCAGTGGAGGAGAGAACACACACATATTGATGATCGGGCGAACAATCAGGCCCATTTCCTGGCAGTGTTCATCGATCAGCGCACCGATTTCCTTATCCATATCAAGCTGCTTTTCTGCATCCTCCGGCACAGAACATTCGACACAGCCCATCAAGCCTTCACCGCGCGTATCGACAACCAGCGGCAATTCTCGTAATGCATGCAGTCGTTGCTGAAACTGCGGTGTTACTTCTCGCACATGTTCAAGCAGATTTTCTGCTTCAATGATTTCAATGTTTTTCAAAGCGGCAGCGGCACTTACCGGGTGGCCGGAATAGGTAAACCCGTTGGAGAAAGTAGCCCCCTTCGACCCTTCCCCCGTCACATCATGATAAATTCTGTCAGAAAGGATACAGGCCCCCATTGGCACATAGCCAGACGTCAAGCCCTTAGCGCAGGTAATGATATCCGGCACTATGTCAAATACTTCTTCGGACGCAAACCAATGGCCTAAACGCCCAAAAGCGGTAACTACTTCATCAGAAATATAAAGCACATCACGTTTGCGGCAGATTTCCAGACAGCGCTTATGATACCCTTTTGGCGGAACAATTACACCGCCAGAAGCAAGGATCGGCTCAGCAATAAATGCGGCAACCTTATCCCTACCGATTTCCAGAATTGCATTTTCCAAATCAGCAATTTTTTCTTCCAGAAATTCCTCAACTGACTGAGTTTTACTGCGTACAAACGGGTTTACGTTTGGCAGGAAGTAGACAAGCCGCTGCTCCTGATCCAGCCAGCCCTTGTCACGCTCTTTACCGCTGACGGTTGCGGCGAGATACGTGCTGCCATGATAGGCTTTCTGACGGGAGATAATAATCTTCTTGTCAGGTTTACCCAGAATATTGTTGCGGAAGTGAACAAAGCGAATTGCTGAATCTACTGCCGTCGAACCACCAGTTGTAAAAAAAACATTATTTAGATCACCCGGCGTTCGACTGGCGATCTCACCGGCGAGAATAGCTGCTGGGGAACTTGAGAGTGTAAACGGTGAGAAGTAAGCAAGGCTTTTTACCTGAGCAGAAATCGCCTCGGCCATATCTTCACGACCATATCCCAGTTGAACGCACCACATGCCACCTGGTGCATCGATATAACGCTTGCCATTTTCGTCATAGATGTAAATACCATCTGCCGCTTCCACAAAGGTTCGGCGATATTCACCAGCATCTTCCAGCCCCTCCCAAGGGTGAACGAAATTTTCCTGGTCTAGGGCGACGACTTCTTCGAAATTATTATGCAATCTGTCCATGTGGCAATGCTAACATATTCTTTGCATGACAAAAGCGAATTTCTACTGCGGCAATGCGCCAGGATAATTTTCTGATATCTTTAGTGCCGCGCGTTATTGCCGTGATCAATCCATCACGACTGCGGGAAAGCGCATGCACAAAAGCTCTAAAGACATTGTGAAATGCCATCGAAGGATCAGAGACGGTCGTTTGTATAGATCAAAAGTTGATGATCGATCCACCGGTTTTAGAGATTTATGCCACTGAAATCGTGTTTCTTCTGCAATGTAGTTAGCTACACGAAAGAGATCTATAAATGTCGTAGCGATAGCGGGGTCCAAGCATGGTTTTACAATGGTTGGGAGATTGAACGCAATTGGTTTGACAACCCTATTGTTCGCTTCTTCAGCTTCATGACAGGCAAAGGTAGAGGTTCGTTTAAGTGCAGAATATATCTTGCAATATGTACAAACTCAAACCCGTTTTAGAAATACGGTTGCTTGGTAAATTCTCAAATCTTAGCAGATTGCAGCTTGTTGATATTACATATTGCATAATGCGTTTACTACGCTGGCAAAAAGGCCCATGATAAATTATGGGTTCAGCGGAAAACCCAGTATCTGGTATGCAATAATTTCGGAAAACTATGGCAGTAAAAAAGAAAAAAGTTAATCTTGCACTTCAAGGCGGCGGTGCTCACGGGGCCTTTACATGGGGTGTACTAGAGCGATTAATCACAGATGGTAGGCTTGATATAGTAGGTATTTCCGGGACCAGCGCTGGCGCAATCAACGCAGCGCTTCTAGCTGACGGATACGTTAAAAACGGTCCTGAAGGCGCTTGCGAGGCAATGGAAACCTTCTGGCTCAAGATGAGCAAGCTTGGAACTTTCAGCGTGATCCAACGCACACCATTTGATCGCTGGATGGGTAATTGGACTTTAGATTTTTCACCTGGAAGGATGATGTTTGACTCATTTGTCAAAGCATTTTCGCCCTATGAGTTTAATCCACTGGGCGTTAATCCACTTCTGGATTTGATCAAGGAAACGATCAATTTTGACCGAGTTCAGGAATGTAACGCGTTCAAACTGTTCATGTGCGCAACAAATGTACGGACCGGAAAGAACAAGATTTTCTCAGACGGTGAAATTTGTGCAGATGCGGTCATGGCTTCTGCCTGCCTGCCAGAAATTTATCAGGCAGTGGAGATTGACGGGGAACATTATTGGGATGGCGGATTTATGGGCAATCCGCCGCTATACCCACTGTTTTATCAAACGGGATGCAACGATATTTTGCTGGTTCAGATAAACCCGATTGAACGTCAGGAACTGCCAAAAAGCGCGCGGGATATCAATAATCGCATGAATGAGATTACCTTTAATGCAACGTTGATGCGCGAATTGCGAATCGTAGAATTTGTCAGTCGACTGATTGACGGTGGCAAGCTGGATAAGAACGAGTATATGCGGGTCAAAATGCACAAGATTGGCGCAGCGCCAGAAATGCGGGAACTCTCTGCTTCTTCCAAATTGAATTTGGAAATGGAATTCCTGCTTTATCTGCGCGAAGTAGGCCGCAATACAGCGGATAGTTGGCTTGATGAAAACTTTGACAAGATCGGCAAGGTATCAACGCTTGATCTCAAATCATTTTTTAATTGATTATTCTTCTTCAACTTGCTGATGAAAACAAAAAAGCCGGGTCAGGCCCGGCTCTTTCGGAATATTCGTAAATCTTTTTTATTCCGCAGGCAGTGGCGCAGGGTCTGAAGACAGACTGCGAAGATAGGCCACGATGTCAGCGCGGTCCTGAACTTTCTTAAGCCCGGCAAAACCCATAGATGTGCCTTTTACGTAGGTTTTAGGCTTCCATAGAAATCCATTGAGCTCTTCATAAGTCCAGGTTTTTGCTTCTGCAAAAGCGCTCAGAGCAGAAGAATAACCAAATCCGTCAGCTGATGCGATCGGGCGTTCAACAACACCATAAAGTGCAGGTCCAACTTTGTTTCCACCGCCGGAATCAAATGTGTGACAGGCTGAGCATTTCTTGGCAACGCTTTCACCCTTGGTAATGTCAGCACTGGCTAACATGGCAGTAATCGGCTCGAAGGCCGGGCCTGCATCTGCTGTTTCAGTCTCCCCAACGCTTTCTTCGACTTCCACAAGATAACCTGGTTGTTCCGGCTTATCAGCATGGAAAATACCATCCGAAAGGAAAGTTAATCCCATGACGAAAAAGACCACACCAAGTAGTGCCATGGCGTATTTATTGAACTCGAACGAATCCATCATGTTTAAGCTCCTTAGCAGGCATCTGGTAACTCACGATTGTCCGCCTACTGAATTCTTGATGCAACCTAATGTGTTTGCGTGTCTGACACAACGCCTCTATTAGTGTAACGATGAGGCGTTTTGCCACTTTCACCAAAACAAATGCACGATTAGCCGAACTTGCGCAGATAATCCAATAGAAAATGAATGATACACTCATACTGATACCAGCCAGAATGGCTTCCACCCGGCTACCCGGCAAACCTTTGGCAAAAATTGCAAACTTACCGATGATTTGTCACGTCATCGATCGTGCTCGTGAGGCGCAGATCGGTGAACCTGTTGTTGCAACCGATTCAACTGAAATTCAGGCAGTAGTGGAAAGCCATGGTGCGCGCTGTGTTATGACGCGTGAAGATCACGAATCAGGATCTGACCGGATTTGGGAAGCCGTCTTAAAGATTGACCCGGATGCAAAAGCGCAAACCATTATCAATCTGCAGGGGGATCTTCCGACAATATCCGGTGGCATTATTCGTAGCAGCGTACAACCGCTTGCAGACCCGGCAATCGATATTGCAACGCTTGCGGTTGAAATCACCGAAGAGGATGAAAAAACCAATCCAAATGTTGTAAAGGCAATTGGCACACCGGTTACAGAAACACGACTGAATGCGCTTTATTTCACACGTGCAACCGCGCCTTGGGGTGAAGGACCGTTGTACCACCATATCGGGCTTTATGCCTATCGACGTTGCGCACTTGAGCGCTTCGTTTCACTTTCCCAGTCTCCGCTTGAAAAGCGGGAAAAGCTTGAACAGCTCAGAGCATTGGAAAATGGCATGCGGATCGGTATTGAGCTTGTCGACGCCGCGCCGCTGGGTGTAGATACGCCGGAAGATCTCAAACAGGCACAAATCATGCTTGGGAAACAACAATAATCGATTATCGGGAGTAACACAGTATGGCAAGCGGGAAGATCGGCTTTCAGGGTGCACAAGGTGCCAATTCGGAGATCGCAATTCGCGAAGTTTATCCGTCAATGCAGGCCGTTCCATGCGACACGTTTGAGGATGTGTTTAATGCACTTGCGGCGAAAGAAATTGATCTTGCAATGATCCCGATTGAAAATTCACTGGCCGGGCGGGTAGCAGATATCCATCATCTCCTGCCGGAATCAGGTACCTATATCGTTGGCGAATATTTTTTGCCGATCCGATTTGACCTGATGGCGCTTCCAGGCGTTTCAATTGATGAAATTGAGACCGTATACAGCCATGTGCATGGGCTTGGTCAATGTCGCAAAATTATCCGTAAACATGGTTGGAAAGCGGAGGTAGGTGGCGATACTGCAGGGTCCGCAAAACTTGTTTCACAACGCGCAGACCGAAAAATTGCGGCTCTTGCGCCTGCCCTTGCCGCAGAGATTTATGGGCTTGATACGCTTGCTAGCAATGTTGAGGATGCCGAACATAATACAACGCGCTTTGTGATCCTTTCCCGAGATGCAAGATGGGCGGAACCGGGGAACGGGCCAGTCATTACCACTTTCCTGTTTCAGGTTCGCAACATTCCCGCAGCGCTTTATAAGGCAATGGGCGGGTTCGCAACCAATGGTGTCAACATGACAAAGCTGGAAAGCTATCAGATCGGGGGGGCGTTTACTGCAACCCAGTTTTACGCCGACATAGAAGGCCATCCCGAAGATGTAAGCGTTAAGAATGCGCTGGAAGAAATTAAGTTCTTTTGTAAGGAATTCAAAATTCTAGGCGTTTATCCGGCCGGCAAAGCACGTGAAGAGGTTATTGGCGAGCGTATGGTCGATTATTGATCATTTGCCCAATATTGAATGAGCGCAGAAGAAATAGCCTTATTGGGTGGGCAGATGATGCCATCCGGGTGGGTTTCATTCATCATCATCTTCACATCTTCACGGGTAAACCAGCGACAGTCTTCAAGCTCGGACTCATCCATCGTGATCGTGTCACTTGTAGCCTCGCAATGAATGCCGATCATCAGGGAATGCGGAAACGGCCAGGGCTGGCTGGCGTGATAACGGACACGGGCGATTTCAATGCCGCTTTCTTCAAATGTCTCACGGCGCACAGCGTCTTCGATGGTTTCACCCGGCTCTACAAATCCAGCCAGGGTAGAATACCAACCGGGAGGAAAGTGAGGGCTTCGACCCATGACACAACGTTCACCCTGAACCGGCAGCATAATGACAACCGGGTCTGTTCGCGGAAAAATCTTTGCTTCACAGGAAGGACAATCCCGCCGGTAGCCGCCGATTTTTGACTGAGACAGCGCACCACAACGCCCGCAATACTTGTTCATAGAATGCCAGTGTAAAATGCTTCCCGCCTGGGCGACTACACTTGCCTGTTCCGCCGCAACAGAACTTGAATATAAAAGGCTGCGAAGATCATAACTTGTCCAGGGCGCGCTCAAGATTTCCGGATCGACCGAACAGGGAATTGCAATCTGCGGTGCGCCACCTGTTTCACCCAGAAGTATTGCAGCATCGCGATCTGGTCCAAACTGTTCAGCCGTTGCTTGATCAAACGTAATCTGAGACCTTTCTTCCTTTTTCAGCAAAACCCGATTTCCGGCAAACAGATAGAAAGATACCTCGGGGTGATCAAAAGCCCGTTTAATCGTTTCTTCGGTCCGGTGCTCTGCGTCACGGATCAGATGGTTTTGAGAAAATCCGACCAGCGAGCTTGGTTCGGGCACCTCTAAAGTATTGAAATCCACCCTCATGCACTCTGCCCCAATTCCTTTTGAATACTACTGATCAAAACCTTCGCCGACTCACGTTGATAAGGCACTCTTTTGCCAAAACCCCAGACTGGACCAGGCCAGTTTTCATCATCCTCACTACGCGCAATAATATGGATATGCAATTGACGCACCATATTGCCCAGACTGGCAATATTTACTTTCTTGCAACCTGTATTTGCCTTTAGGATTGCAGCGAGATTGGCAATTTCAAAGTCAATATCCTGGCGCTGATCGGTATGAAGTTCATGCCATTCCACCGCATCGGCAATCTTTGGCACAAGAATAAGCCATGGCCATCGACTGTCGTTCATCAGGCGCAATTCGCTGGTATAAAGGTCGGCGATGAAGAACGTATCTTCAGCCAGACGATGATCGAGAGAAAATTCAGACATAACCACTCATTTGAAATTTAAATTACCATATTGCCCAGCAGATTAAACAATGCAATTGCACTTTGAAACCATTCCCGCGAGTAACAAAAAATTGGTAAATATCTTATGACTGAAACGAAAGCACTGCTCCATCAATACTACGAAGCCTTCAACCGACAGGACAATGTTCAGATGCTGGCATGTCTTTCAGACAGTATCGTTCATGAGGTCAGTCAGGGCGAAACCCGCAACGGCAAAGAGAAGTTTTGGGAATTCCTGGAACATATGCACAATTGTTATCATGAACAACTCAGCGAAATCGTGTTGATGATCAGTGACGATGGTTCACGGGCAGCGGCTGAATTTAACCTTCATGGCAAATACCTTAAAACCGATGCGGGACTGCCGGAGGCCGAAGGTCAAGAATATCAGCTTCGCGTGGGTACTTTTTTTGAAATTGCAGAGGGTAAAATTGCTCGCGTTTCAACACACTATAATCTTAATGACTGGACCAAACAGGTTGTGGGATGAACATTGAAGTTGAGCCACTGACAGGCCCTGCCTTTCAATCCGCAATCGATGACTTGGCGCAACTACGCATCCGGATTTTTCGCGACTGGCCGTATCTCTATGATGGTGATTTGGCTTACGAAGAAAAATACCTGTCCAGGTTCGTCGAAGCGCCACGAGCGTTTCTGGCTGTCGCAAAGTATAAAGGCCGGATCGTTGGTGCTGCAACTGCAACTCCTTTGTCCGTGGAAACCGATGAATTTAAAGAACCGTTTTTAACCGCAGGATATGATCTGGGCAAAATATTTTACTTTGCTGAAAGCCTTTTACTGCCTGAATATCGCGGTAAGGGTATAGGCCACCGGTTCTTTGATCTGCGTGAAGCGCATGCCGGCTCATTTGGTGAATATGAGCATTCCGTTTTTTGTGGTGTTATACGCCCTGAAAATCATGCTGCCAGACCACTCGACTATCGCCCTCTGGATGGATTTTGGAAAAAGCGTGGGTACAGCAGGCTTGACGGCATTGTCACAAGCTTTCCCTGGAAAGATGTCGGCGAAACCATTGAAACCGAAAAGCAGATGCAATTCTGGATCAGGTCTTTATAGTTTGCCGAACAAACAATGTACTGATGATTATGCCAAGAACCCTGAAAATTGCTGCTGCCCAATATCCGCTTGATTTTCTTAAGTCAGCGGATGCATATCGCGCAAAAATTTCACGTTGGGTTGCTGAAGCGGCCAATCGAAAAGCTGAATTATTGGTTTTTCCGGAATATGGCTCGATGGAGCTTGCAGCTTTAGGCGGAAAAGAAAGAGCCGGCGATCTGCGTGGCAGTCTTGAAACCGTTTCAGAGCATTTAGCACTGCAGTTTGAGGTGCATAAAAATCTTGCCACACAGTTTGGAGTAACCATTGTTGCTGCCTCTGGCCCTCAAATACATGACGATCAAAAAGTCACCAATGTCGCGCGGATTTTTTCACCGTCAGGTAAATCGGGTGAATATCACAAGCGAATGCCAACCCCCTGGGAACGGGATCCCTGGGGCATCTCAGCGGGGCCAGCAGACGGGCTGGTTGTCTTTGATCTTGGGACGGTAAAAGTCGGGTTAGTGATTTGCTATGATATCGAATTTCCGTTAATTGGCCGCGCACTTGCCGAAGCAGGTGCAGAAATCATTCTTGCGCCATCAAATACTGAAACTGAGCACGGCTATTGGCGCGTGCGAACCGGTTGCATGGCCCGTGCGCTGGAAAACCAGGTGTATACTGTACATTCACCAACCGTAGGCAACGCGCCCTGGTGCCCCGCAGTTGATACAAACCATGGCGCAGCCGGTGTTTTCGCTCCGTCTGATAAAGGCTTTGCGGCAGGCGGTGTTATAGCCCTAGGGGATACAAATAAACCGCAGTGGATTTACAGTGACCTGAACCTTGATCTGCTTCAAACCCTACGAGAATCCGGCGGCGTTCAAACCTTTAACCACTGGAAGGAGCAACCAGGTGCTTCGCCATTACCGCAAGCCCGCATGATAGAGCTTTACTGATAACCCTTGCTTTTGGGCAGAAAAGTAAGCATATCAGTTTTGGAAGGTTGGTGATGGACGGGGTCCTTACCCAATGGGTCAGGTCCGGAATGAAGCAGCCCAGTTGAGATCATTCCGGGTCATCTATACCAGCCTTCCACTTATCCCCGGATTTCGATTTTCTTTGCAATATTGACTTTGCGCCGCCTCCAAAGACGCTATAGTGAACCGCGATGAGCGAACACGATCAAACCCAGCCCTATAAAGTACTTGCCCGGAAATACCGGCCAGCAAGTTTTGCCGATCTCATCGGACAGGAACCTATGGTGCAAACCCTGTCTAATGCATTCCGAACAGGGCGAATTGCGCAAGCCTATATGCTTACTGGTGTTCGCGGAGTGGGCAAGACCACAACCGCCCGAATTTTGGCGCGAGCACTCAATTACAAGACGTCAGATGTTGATCAACCCACCATCGAACTCGCAGAAGAAGGCGAGCATTGCCGCGCTATTATCGAAGGTCGACACATCGATGTTATTGAGATGGATGCTGCCTCCCATACCGGCATTGATGATATTCGTGATCTGATTGAATCGGCTCAATACCGGCCTGCCACGTCCCGCTACAAAGTCTATATTATCGACGAAGTGCACATGCTTTCAAAAAGCGCGTTTAACGGGTTGTTGAAAACGCTGGAGGAACCGCCGGAACATTTGAAGTTTATATTTGCAACTACCGAAATCCGCAAAGTTCCGATTACCGTTCTTTCTCGCTGTCAGCGATTTGATCTACGCCGCATTGAAGCCGATGCTATGACTGAGCATTTGGAATGGATCTGCAAACACGAAGCGGTGGAAGCCGAAGACACCGCCCTTGCAGCAATTGCACGTTCATCGGAAGGCTCGGTTCGCGATGCGCTTTCCATGCTGGATCAGGCGATTGCCCATTCCGCAATGGATGCAGAAAGCAAGATTACCAGTGACGCTACTCGGCTAATGCTTGGTCTTTCAGATCGGACGCGGATAGTTGATCTGTTTGAAATGATCATGCGTGGTGATATTGCAAGCGCACTTGAGGAATTGAAATCACAATATGATACCGGCGCCGAACCGCTTGTTGTTTTAACCGATCTTGCCGATTTTATCCATCTGGTCACGCGACTAAAATATGTGCCGGACACGAAAAAAGACAAAGCACTTTCCGAAGTCGAACGGGAAAAAGGGGCAGCCTTTGCTGAAGCGCTTTCCGTTCGGGTGTTAGGACGGGCCTGGCAGATGACGCTCAAGGGTATTGAAGAGGTAAGCTCTGCGGAACGACCATTGATGGTCGCCGAAATGGTTCTGGTTCGTATAACCCATGGCTCTACACTGCCAACGCCCGATGAATTCGTAAAACAGGAAACACCGCAGGGCGGTGACCGCACCGCTACATTGAGCGCGGGGAATGTGTCACCTCAACCGGCTTCTACCGACCCGGTTAACCAGGGTGCAGGTGCGATGACGCCGGCAATTCCAACACAGGCTTCTTCACCCCAACAGTCTGGTTTGCGCGATGGAAATAGTTCAGCACCGGCACTGGCAATGAGTGCCCCGCAGCCGAAAGCAGAAATCCAGACATCAGATATTCCGCCAAAGTCAGACCGGGTTTTGCAAACGTTTGAGGAGCTGATTTTCCTGATCGAAGACAAGCGTGATCTTCCCTTAAAAACCGCAATCAAACGGCATATACGTCTGGTCTCGTTTAGCGACGGCCAGATGGAGATGAACCTGGTTGAAAATCCGCCACGTGACTTCTTACCAACGCTCGGCAAACGACTGGAAGAATGGACTGGGAAACGCTGGATGTTGAGTGTTTCTGCAACTAAAGGTGCGCCGACGCTTGCTGAACAGGAGCAAGAGGAAAATAAGAACCGCATGGACGATGCGCGTGATGACATGAGCGTCAAGGCGATCATGCAGGTTTTTCCCGGTACCAAAATCGTTAACATCCGCATTCGCGAGGAAGATGCAGAATCCTTGCCAGAAGCACCGGACGAAACAGAAGATGTACTGGATGAATTTTTTTAATCTGTGACACAATATTCAGGCCTGCTATCAACAGGCTAAATCCAATGAAGGAATCAATTCGATGAAAGATATTATGGGCCTGATGTCAAAGGCCAAGGAAATGCAAACCAAAATGCAAGAAATGCAGGAAGAACTTGCAAATCTTGAAATCGAGGGCAATTCAGGGGGTGGGCTTGTCAAAGTCATACTCAATGGCAAAGGTCTTATGGTTTCCGTCTCGATCGACCCAAGCCTTCTGAAAGAAGAGGAAACTGATATTGTTGAAGACTTGGTGATGGCAGCACATAATGATGCGAAGGCAAAGGTTGAAGAAGAAACCGCCCGCAAAACCCAGGAACTTACAGCCGGTCTTCCTCTACCACCGGGTATGAAGCTTCCATTTGGTTAAGGCGACACTTCATGTCATCGCGCGTAAGCGGCCCCGAAATTGAAACTCTGATCCAACTTCTGGCAAAACTGCCGGGACTTGGACCGCGTTCGGCCAGACGAGCGGCATTGCATCTCATTCGTAAACGCGATCAGCTTATGAGTCCGCTTGCCGGGGCAATGGCAGATGCGTTTGAGAAAGTGCGTGAATGCAGTACCTGTGGAAACGTGGATACAATGGATCCGTGCACAATCTGTTGTGATCAAAAACGCGACCGCTCAACCATCGTTGTGGTTGAAGATGTTGCTGACCTCTGGGCTTTAGAACGGGCAAATGCGGTTAGTTCGCTTTATCACGTTCTTGGTGGCACTCTTTCACCGCTTGATGGCATTGGCCCGGAAGACCTCAATATAAGTTCATTGATAGACCGGGTGTTTGCAGCAGAAATTATCGACGATGACGGTAACCCCAAGCCGATCGAACTTATCCTGGCGGTTAATGCAACTGTCGAGGGGCAAACAACGGCGCATTATATTTCTGATCGTTTGGAAAACACAGATATCCGCATCACCCGCCTTGCCCATGGGGTGCCAGTTGGCGGCGAGCTTGACTATCTGGATGAAGGAACACTTTCAGCTGCAATCCGCAGTCGGAGTGATTTTTAGGGCACTTTGCCGAAATTCACTCCAATGTTTACTCGGCCGCTTCTTCTGTTGGCATCTTCAAGATGGTTTCTTTTGAAACGGGTTCACCAAACAAATAGCCCTGCGCGTATTCGCAGCCAAGCTGCAGCAGATCTGTAACGTCTGATTCAAATTCTACACCTTCACAGACGATGCTCTGGTTCAATCCATGCCCAAGACCAATGATTGAACGAAGCACAATCATCCGTTCGTGCTGAAGTCGTGCCTGAAGGAAAGACTTATCGATTTTAATCGTATCAAACGGGAAACGCAGCAGGTAGGAAAGGCTTGAATATCCAGTTCCGAAATCATCGATTGAAAGGCCTATTCCCAATGCCTTTATGCGGCTGAGAACCTGCGCAGCATGCTCAGGGTTTTCCATCACAATGCTTTCGGTGACTTCAACACGGAAAGCCTCCGGCCCCAGCCCGTTTTCTTCCAGCACATTCGATATATCCGATACAATATCCGTGCGCAGTAATTCACGGCTTGAAACGTTTACGCTAACATAGGCATCGGGCCATCCAGCTTTCCGAATTTCAGAAAAGTCGACACAGGCACAATTAAGAATGTAATATCCAAGCTTCTGAATTAGCCCGGAACTCTCCGCCAAGGGTATAAAATCCTGCGGTGGGATCGTGCCAAGATGAGGATGTTGCCAGCGAAGAAGAGCTTCAAAACCTTTTGTCTTGTGATTTTTCAAATCAACGATTGGCTGATAAACCAGTTCGAATTCGTTGCGCGTCAGCGCATCCTTCATATCGTCCAATAGCAAAGCTGAGCGATCACGAGCAGTTCGTAGATTGGGTGTAAAAGTTTCCGTTCGATTACCGCCCAGGCGCTTGGCTTCGGTGCGCGCCAATTCAGCATCTCGCAGCATCTGCTCTGCTTTGGAGTGCTCGCGTGTCCAGCTAACAAGGCCAATAGCCATGGAAAGTACTATTTCCTTATTAGCAAAGTCGATTGGTGCTTTGAGTACGTTTCGGATTGATTCTGCAAAAGCTGCTATTTTTATCGACTCGGTTTCCGACAAAAGCAGAACCGCAAACTGGTCTCCGCCAATGCGTGCCACACAATCAGCGTCTTTCAATAAGCGGGACAAACGCCTTGCTATCGTGAGCAAGATAGTGTCTCCAACTGCATGACCGTAATTCTTATTGATCTCATTGAAGTCATCAATGTCGATATGAAATAATGTTGGTCGCAGTGACTGATTTTCTGCAGTCATTGCAATAATCGTGTCCAGCCGCCCGACAAAGAGCGCACGATTTTCAAGTCCGGTAAGATTATCGCGAACTGAATCAGCTAAAAGACGTTCTTCTGAGCGTTTTTGGTCAGTTACGTCTGAAAGTGTGCCGATGCATCGAACCACTTCACCGAGTGTGTCGAGCATCGGACGCGCACGCAACTTGAACCAATGATATTGTCCGTCTTCGCCACGCAAGCGGAATGACTGGGTAATCTTGCCCCGCTTATGTTCAACCATTGCGGCAAGGGAGGCTGAAAACCTGTCCTGATCGTTGGAATGCAATACAGAAAACCAGGATTTGTGTTCCGAGTTTAGTATTTTGCGTTCACAATTGAGGAGTTGTGTGAGTTGATCGCCTACTTGTACGCGGTCATTTACAGCATCCCAATCCCAAACTATGTCGCCTGAACCGGTTAGTGCCAATGCGGATCGTTCTGTATCGCTTACAAGCCCTTGAGCAAACGCACCGCCGGAAAATGCGTGCTGCAACACCGTAAAACAAAGTAGTAGGACTATAAGAACCAAACCACCGCCAAGTGCAGGTTGAATAACGTCGTTTTCCAATCTGCCAGTTACAGCCAGCCCCGCACCAACCAACCAGGCGCCGAATAATATCCATGTTGGAACCAGCATTACAGCGCGGTCAAACTGGCGCACGCTTAAAAAGCTTATCAAGCACGCGCCGACAATGAATGTAAGAGTAGTTGAAAAACGTGCAAAACCGGCAGCAACACCCGGTTCAAAAATTGCGACACCCATTAATAAGATCAGAGCCAATACCCAACCAAACACAGCAATACCAAATCGCGTGTTCCATCGGTTCAAAGTGAGATAAGCATGCATGAAAATGACAAGGCTTGCGGCGAGAAAGACTTCTGTACCCGCGCGCCAAAACGGATCATTAGCGATAGTAGTCCCGGTAACTTTGCTCCAGAATCCAAAATCTACACAAATATAAGCTAACACACCCCAGGCAAGGGCCGCAGTTGCCGGGAACATTGCTGATCCCTTGATCACAAACAATATCGTTAGGAAGATTGCCAAAAGGCCCGAAATACCCAGAACGATCCCGTTATAAAGCGTATAGCTGTTGGTTGTATCTTTATATGCAGAAGGTTCCCAAAGGTAGAGTTTGGGCAAAGTAGGGGTAACTTTTTCCGCAACCAGTGTGATCACAGCGCCAGGGTCCAGTGTGATTAGAAAAACATCTGAGCTGGCGTCATTCTGTCGATCAAGAGAAAACCCTTCACTGGGCGTTATTGAACGAATGCGTTCGCTATCAAGATCAGGCCATATGAGACTGGAACCTACCATCCGGTAGTGTGGTGCCACTACTAACCGGTCGATCTGCTGATCACTTGTGTTGGCAAGCGCAAACACAGCCCAGTGCGAGAGGTTTCCAGGATTTTGCGAGCGTACCTCAATCCGACGAACAATACCGTCTGCATCGGGCGCCGTTGAAATTTTCAAGACACCGTCTGCATTGCTTTGCGTTTCCAATGCACCAGTTAAATCGATCGCGACATCATCATTCGACACACGGACAGGTTCAAGCGCATTTGCTGAAGCCATCATGCAAGCAAATACAACAAACAGGCACACTATCCATGCATAAATACGCTGTGGTATTTTGGCGTTTGCCACTGCTTTCCCCGTAACAATCACGTATGTTATTGAACGATAGCGAAATTTACGCTTTCATTAAAGATCGTATGATTTCTCGTCTTACACCACAGCAATGACCGGTTTTCCAGCATTTTTTATGACCTGATAAACGTGATGGTTAATTTGAAGAAATGAGCGCGCAACAATTCCGATCAGTCCTTCATCAATGCAAATTCTGATTTCAGTATTGCAAACAATATATGGTCTTCCCGTTTTCCTGAAATTTCAAGATATTGGCGAGCATATCCCTCTTTGTGAAAACCACATTTTGTAAGCAAATGTATTGAGCGTGCATTGGTTGGGATACAGGCTGCTTCTACCCGCCTTAGTCTGAGCGTAGAAAATGCATAATCCAACAGTGCAGGAACCGCTTTTTGCATATGGCCCTTGCCGGCATGCTCAACGCCCATCCAATATCCCAGCATCGCAGACCTGGTAAACCCATGCACAATCCGTGACAGGCTCAATCCGCCCATAAGCAGATTTGCGCTATTGTCATGGAGGAAAAAAGTCTGGCCCGTTCCGTTTTGCCGTTGGCGGGCATATACGCGTAACCGACGTTGGAACCCGATTGGTGTAAGATCATCGGTGGGCCAGGTTGGTTCCCAGGGTTTCAGGAAGTTGGTGCTGAGTTTGCGCAGGGCTACCCAAGCCTCATAGTCATCTCTTTTCGGTTCTCTTAACTCGAAAGAGGTGCCAGGAATAGCAAGTGTCTTTGTTTCACGCCGGGAAAGAAGTCGCAGACGCACAATTACTCCGCTGCCTGTTTTTGACCTGCCCCCAAGGCCTCACGAATATCATTTAACCGGGGTAATTCTGATACCGGACCCACCGCAGAAAATGTCGGAGTAGACTCATGAAAAATTCTGCCTGCCAAGTCTCGAATGCGCTCCACAGATAGAGCATCGAGGCGATCCATTAGTTCCTCATTGGGGATCTGACGCCCAAACAGAAGTATCTGCCTTGCAATTTGTCCGGCTCGAGCCGCAGGGCTTTCCATTGCCATCAATAGACCGGAACGTATTTGCGCTCGGGCTCGATCCAGTTCCACCTGCATAATATCATCACCAGCACGCTGAAGCTCGGCCACAATAACATCTATTAGCTCCTTCAGGTCTTCCGGCCCGGTCGCAGCATGGATGCCGAATATCCCAGTGTCAGAAAATCCCCAATGGAAGGAAGAAATTGAATAGCAAAGCCCGTGACGTTCTCTCACTTCCTGGAACAACCTAGATGACATACCGCCACCTAAAATCATCGATAACAGTTGTGAAGCGTAAAAGTCCTTTACATGGTAAGCGCGACCTTCGAAGCCGAGAATAATCTGAACCTCCTGGAGATCATCCTCGATGAGATTTTCACCACCGAAATAGCTTGCATCTGAAGGCATCTTTGCAGGACTGTCTTTAAAAGATCCAAATGTTTCACTTGCCTGTTTAACAAGTGCATCGTGATCAACAGCCCCGGCGGCAGCTAGAACCATATTGGGACCGTGGTAATGGTCATCCATATAACTACGGATCTGGTCAACGCTAAAGCTCTTCACCGTTTCCGGTGTTCCCAGAATTGGGCGCCCAATTGGTTGATCACCAAAGGCAGTGTTTTGAAAGCTGTCAAAAACCACATCATCCGGTGTATCCATCGCTGCGCCAATTTCCTGCAGGATGACGTGTTTTTCGCGCGCTAACTCCTTTTCATCAAAACTAGAGTTAGCAAGAATGTCATAGAGAATATCAGCTGCATGCGAAACTTCCGGCTTCAAAACCCTTGCATAATAGGCAGTTGTTTCAATACTGGTTGCAGCGTTCAAATCTCCCCCAACATTTTCGATCTCTTCAGCAATCTGCAACGCGGAACGCGTTTTAGTTCCCTTAAAGGCCATATGTTCGAGAAGATGGGCAATCCCGTGCTGATCTTCTTTTTCATTGCGGGAGCCGGCCATGACCCAAACGCCCAATGCGGCGCTTTCAAGATGGGGCATGGATTCGGTGACAACGGTAAGGCCGTTGTCCAGTTTTGTAACACTAATACTCATAACGGATTACATTAATGCCATGTGTATCAAATGTCACGGTAGCATTTGCGACTAAATCACCTCAATGAAGTCACGATTAAATAACTCTTGAGTGATCTTCGATAAACCGTTCAATTGCGTCAACAGAGTTTGGCAATACCTCAAATCGCTCGTCGCGTTCCATCAGATCGCCGAGATGAGCCGGCAATGCAGGGTGCTGCCCGGTCGCCTCTTCGACGGCAAAGGGAAATTTCGCCGGGTGCGCTGTTGCAAGCGTAACCATCGGAACTTCCTCAGACAGATGCTTTTGAGCCACTTCCAGCCCTACTGCAGTATGCGGATCACATAAATAATTGATTTCGCCCAGCGTGGTTCTAATTCTGTTTTTTGTGGTTGCTTCATCACAGGTTCCAGCAGAAAACTCACTCAAAATTTTCTTATTGGCTTCCAGTTTGATTTCAAACCCACCGGATTGTTTAAGGCTTTCCATAAGCCGTCGCACTTCGCTAGCATCACGATCATTGGCATCAAACAATAATCGTTCGAAATTTGAAGAAACCTGAATATCCATCGATGGTGAGATAGTTGGCATGGTTTCACGCTTTTCATAGCGTGATGAAGCAAGTGTGCGTGCAAGAATATCGTTCTGATTGGTTGCAATAATCAGATCTTTGATCGCAAGGCCCATGCGCTTTGCAACGAAGCCTGCAAAGATATCGCCAAAATTGCCAGTTGGAACCGTAAAAGAAACCGGCCGATGCGGGCTTCCCAGATTTGCAGCTGTTGAAACGTAATAAACAATCTGAGGCATGATGCGGCCCCAGTTGATGGAATTGACAGCTGAAAGTTTCAAACGATCGCGAAACTCCAGATGATTGAACATGTCTTTGACTAGCGCCTGACAATCATCAAAGTCCCCTTCTACGGCAATGCAATGCACGTTGGCATCCGGAACCGATGTCATCTGGCGCTGTTGCACTGGTGATACTTTTCCCTTGGGAAACAGGATAAAGATGTCGGTGTTCTCGCGGCCCTTGAAAGCTTCTATAGCAGCACTGCCGGTATCGCCTGAGGTTGCGCCAATAATCGTTGCGCGCTCATTGCGCTCCGCAAGGACATAATTCATCATCCGGGCAAGCAGTTGCATGGCAACATCTTTAAACGCTAGCGTTGGACCGTGAAAAAGCTCCATCAACCAGTGGTTTGAATCCAGTTGAACAAGCGGAACGACTGCCGGATGGTGGAACGTTGCATAAGCTTCATCCACCATAGCATCAAATTTCAACTTTGGGATTTCACCATCAACAAACGAACCAAGCACTGTCTTGGCAACTTCCGCATAGGGCTTGCCCGCAAGATTTTGTATTGTTTCTGAAGACAGTTCAGGCCAAGTTTCCGGCACATAAAGTCCGCCGTCACGGGCAAGACCGGCCAGAAGGGCATCACGAAAAGGCAGATCAGGTGCTTGACCGCGAGTGCTAACATATTTCATGGAAATTCAACTACCGAAAGGTGACCATTGGATTGCCGTTATTTACCTGTTAAAACGGCGCTCTGGCAACCAAAAAAAATAGGGAATGTACGGGTTCAAACAATGAGAAATGTATCGCGTAAAATACTCACAGGCGGTTCTATGGCAATCGGAATAATTGCACTGACTGCTTGCAATTCTGCAAGTAATGATACTGGCGCCCAGGACGTGCTTGATCTGAACCAGCAACAAGTACAACAAGAAGAGAAACCGGAAGATCAATCACAGAACTTGCGGGCTTTTTGCCCCAGAACTTCTATCCGTGAGGGTACAGAGGTCTATCGAACTTTTGCAAGCGGCGTAGAGAAAACTGACCCAGGTGCGCTCAATTCTCTGGAATTTCAATCGACTATCACCCAGACAGCGCGGGAATGTAATTATTCCCCAACCAACCTCAATATACGTGTTGGTGTGAAAGGCCGCGTAATTAACGGACCTACCGGT
>JBCCBE010000010.1:0-57528 GCA_039814425.1 Pseudomonadota bacterium | reverse complement strand
GTCCCGGTTTCAGATTTTGCTGATCTTTATCTAAAAGGGCTGACGGCAAAGCCCACGGTATCAAACCCACAAACTGCAATTAAAGTTTCAGACAAAGCCGGTTCTGTAACAATAGATGCAGGTGCAGATGTGTTCAGCAGTTTTCTGGTTGAGGTAAAAGAAACGGTTGGCCAACAGGCAGAAACGACCCGTAAGCGTTTGGAAGCCTTGCAACGGGGGCTTTCCAACCAGCAAAATATACTGGCAGCTGATCCAGCCGGTGACACCGCAGAAGCAGCCAAATCCCAAATAGAATCTGTTGAAGGTCAGATTGCTATAGTCAAACAACAATTCGATGCACTAATTGCTCGCCAGTCGAACGCTCAGAGTTCCGAGAAACTTGATGAGTTCATGCCTTCTTTGCTACTACGGGTAGCTGGCGGTACAATCAAGGTGACCGAAGTTGATGCAAAATCCGCCAAGGGCGATGTTATCATACCCTTAGAGCAAACCAATGCTGCTGCTGGCGACTGGCAAATGCAGGTGATTTCGCAGTCTGAAGAAAACCGCAAATTTTCTGATCGCGAAGTTGCTATTGTTGATCACTTACAAGAACGCGGTCTTATAGAAAGCCGCTGGAACAGTATTTTCTTTTCCAAAGGCGCAAGCCGCGAACCGGAACTTGCCGGTATCTGGGGCGCGGTCGTCGGTTCATTCTTTACATTGGTTGTAACCTTGATTCTGTCCTTTCCTTTAGGGGTAGCGGCTGCAATTTATCTCGAAGAGTTTGCTCCTAAAAACCGCCTTACTGCAATAATTGAAGTAAACATCAACAATTTGGCTGCGGTGCCATCAATCGTCTTCGGTCTCTTGGGATTGGCAGTGTTCCTTAACTTTTTTGGCTTCCCCCGATCAGCGCCATTGGTTGGCGGCATGGTGCTAGCTTTGATGACCTTACCTACAATCATCATTGCTTCACGTGCTGCTTTGAAAGCAGTTCCTCCTTCGATCCGGGAGGCGGCATTAGGTGTTGGTGCTTCAAAATTGCAGGCAGTGTTTCATCACGTCTTACCATTGGCAATGCCGGGTATGTTGACCGGTACAATTATTGGCATGGCGCAAGCCTTGGGTGAAACCGCCCCTTTGCTAATGATTGGCATGGTAGCTTTTGTAGTTGATATTCCTGGTGGTCTGACGGATCCTGCTACCGTATTGCCGGTTCAGATTTATATGTGGGCAGATTTTCCAGAGCCTGGGTTCCAGCAAAAAACCGCAGCTGCAATAATGGTTTTGTTAGCCTTCCTGGTTGTAATGAACGCAGTCGCTGTGCTCTTGCGCAAGCGATTTGAAAGACGTTGGTAAAATGAGTTCCGTGATTGGATTGAGATAATGGTGCAAGCAACAATGGCAGAAGCTCCTACTTTAGAAACGCAAGAAGAAACCATGCCTATCAAAATGGCCGGTGAGAAAGTCTCTGTATTCTACGCAGAAAAACAGGCGCTGTTTGATGTCTCTCTGGAAATACCTGAACGCCAGGTTATGGCACTGATCGGCCCTTCCGGTTGCGGTAAATCGACTTTTCTGCGCTGTCTTAACCGGATGAATGATACGATTGATATTTGTCGCGTCATGGGAAACATAACACTTGATAGCTATGATATTTATCATCGCGATATTGATGTTGTTGAGTTACGTGCTCGTGTGGGAATGGTGTTTCAAAAACCAAACCCGTTTCCAAAATCAATCTATGAAAATATTGCCTATGGTCCACGGATTCACGGCCTTACGCGCTCCAAGGCTGATCTGGAAGAAGTGGTAATTACCAGCCTTCAAAAGGCAGGTCTGTTTGAAGAGGTAAAAGACCGATTGAATGAGCCTGGCACCGGCCTTTCTGGTGGTCAACAACAGCGCTTGTGTATTGCTCGCGCGATTGCAGTTAGCCCGGAAGTAATCTTGATGGATGAACCCTGTTCTGCACTTGATCCAATAGCAACAGCAAGGGTGGAAGAGTTGATCGATGAGTTACGTCAGAATTATACCATCGTAATTGTAACCCACTCCATGCAACAGGCTGCTCGTGTTTCTCAAAGAACGGCAATGTTTCATCTTGGTAATCTGGTTGAGGTTGATGAGACAGATACAATATTCACAAATCCAACGGACCCCAAGACCCAGGATTATATTACCGGGCGATATGGCTAGACCACTAAACAGTATGACGGGAAAAAATTATGAACGAACATACAGTAACGGCCTTTGATGACGAACTTAACCTGCTCATTTCGCAAATTGCAGAAATGGGCGGGATAGCAGAAAGCATGATTGACCGTTCGGTTAAGGCTTTGACAACCGCGGACAAGGAATTAAGTCGCAAGGTTGTCGCAGATGACAAACAGCTAAATGATCTGCGTGAAACGATCGATGAACAAGTTGTTTTGTTTATTGCAAGACGCCAACCTATGGCATCTGACTTGCGTGAAGCAATTGGCACCTTGCGAATGGCAACCGATATCGAGCGTATTGGCGACCTTGGCAAAAACATTGCCCGTCGAACCTTTGAGATTGAGGAAAACCTTCCGCCCAAGAAATTAATGCGTGGATTGAAGCATCTGACCAAGGCAACGCTTGAACAATTGAAGGACATACTGGACGCTTACGCAACGCGCGATATCGAGCAAGCAAAGCAAGTCTGGGAACGTGATGACGAGGTTGATAATCTGTATAATTCACTATTCCGCGAAATGCTCACTTACATGATGGAAGATCCCCGTAACATTACCTATTGTACGCATCTTCTTTTCTGCGCCAAAAACATGGAGCGGATTGGCGACCATGTCACCAATCTTGCAGAGACTATCATCTTCATGGTGACAGGCAGCTCGGACATTTATGGCGGTGATCAAGCCTCTGAGTCCAACACATAGCCGATTGGCAGGAACTAAACCCAATGCATCTCAAGGTTATGATAGTAGAGGATGAAGAAGCCCTCGCAGACATGCTAAAATACAATCTTGAAGCGGAAGGATATGAAGTCGAGACACTCACGCGCGGTGATGATGCGGAACTCCGACTACGCGAAACCGTTCCCGATCTTCTCTTGCTGGATTGGATGCTTCCAGGATTGTCCGGAATTGAATTATGCCGACGGTTGCGCTTGCGCAACGAAACAGAAACGCTTCCTGTAATCATGCTTACTGCCAGAAGCGAAGAATCTGAACGTGTGCGTGGACTTTCAACCGGTGCAGATGATTTCGTTGTAAAGCCTTTCTCTGTTCCAGAACTGATGGCCAGAGTAAAAGCCATGCTGCGGCGTTCCAGTCCGCAAAAAGTAACGTCCCTGCTAAAGGCTGGCGATATCGAGATGGATCGCGAAACCCGCCGTGTTCACCGCAATGGCCGTGAAGTTCGCCTTGGTCCGACGGAATATAAACTACTGGAATTCCTGATGAGCGCGCCCGGTCGCGTATTTTCACGCGAGCATCTGCTAAATGGAGTTTGGGGTTATGACAATTACGTGGATGAACGAACTGTAGATGTTCACATTGGCCGACTACGACGGACTATTTGCCGGGGACGGGAAAAAGATCCGATCCGTACCGTGCGAGGTGCAGGATATTCACTTAATGACAAGTTTCTGGTGAGCTAGTTTAAAGACCTTATCAATCTGATTGCTGCCAATTACAGTTGGCAGCAGACCGTTCATCTGATTAACCGTTACCCACACGCTTGTCGCGGCGGCGATCAGCATTTGGCTGATAAGCCATTTTGCTGTGATATTCACAGTATGGGCTGCCTTCTTTCACGGAACAGCCGCAAAAATGAAAATCGTCAGTGGCAGGATCCCCATCAGGCCATTTGCAAGTCCGTTCCGTCAACTCCACCAACGAAAGCTTTTTGCTAACCGGCGCTTTCATATCTTCCAGTGGTTTTAGCGGCACTACAGCGTTAGGAGCCTTTGTAATTGCATGCGCGCGTATGGTCGTGCGCGGTTTTGCATTATAGGTGGTCGCACGAGGTGTACGTTTGGTTCTTTTCGCAGAACTTGCTGCTGGTTTTACCCGGCCGGAGAGCCCAAGGCGGTGAACTTTACCAATTACTGCATTGCGCGTTACGCCACCCAACTCAGCTGCAATATTGCTGGCGCTCAAGCCATCTGCCCAAAGCTTGGATAAGATTGCTACACGTTCTTCGGTCCAAGACATGTGTTATTAAGCTCCCGTTGCGCAAAACTTGCCGTTTGCCAAATCTATGAAGATTTGGCCTGCTGGTTTGCAAATTATTCTAGTTTGCCGCTCTATTTACTGCGGCTGGTGTACCGCCGTATTGGAATAAGACTAAAACAGGCGCGGAATCCCAAGGCAAGAGTCCCTGAATAGGATTGAATCATTTTTCCTGAATATCCCCAACTTACAGAATCACATTTCAAAATACTGTGGAAAGGTGAATCAGAATTGCACTTCCTCTATTGCATTCTTTAGATGAGTTTGAAGCACTTGGCCGTTCAGATGGACTTGACCGGAATGGGCAACCTGATTAAAACTTATAAAAAGCATGGAAAATCTGCTTAATGGCCCGTCTCGATGGCGGGTTTTTTATTTCATTTTCTGCCAGATTGCATAATGCCAAAGAAGGACTTTCTTATATGGGAAAAGAACAGCACACTTTTGACGTTTATTCACCACCTGCAGTGGAGTTTACACACGGCGAAGGTTCACGACTGTTTGATCGCAAAGGAAATGAATATATCGACTGCACTTCCGGTATTGCGGTAAATTCACTTGGCCATAGCCATCCCCACCTGGTGAAGGCAATGAAAGAGGCAGCAGACGGGATCTGGCACCTGTCGAACCTGTTTACCATTCCCGGTCAAAAGAAACTCGCGACGCGTCTGTGTGAGGCGACATTTGCCGATCGTGTTTTCTTTACCAATTCCGGTGCAGAGGCCATGGAATGTGCGATTAAAACTGCACGCCGTTACCATTATGCTCAGGGCAATCCGGAACGCATAAACATCATCACATTTGAAGGCGCTTTTCACGGCCGGACGATTGCAACGATTGCCGCGGGCGGACAGGAGAAATATCTCGAAGGATTTGGTCCGAAAACGCCAGGCTTTATATCGCTACCATTTTTTGATCATGAAGCCTTAGAGGCAGCTATTGATGACACCACAGCTGCAATCCTGGTTGAACCAATCCAGGGGGAAGGCGGGGTTCGTGAAGTCCCCGGTCAGGGTCTGAAAGAGCTTAGGGAATTGTGCGATCAAAATGGCCTGTTGCTGATGTTTGACGAAGTTCAAAGCGGCGTAGGCCGGACCGGCAAGTTCTTTGCTCATCAATGGTATGATGTGGAACCAGACATTATGGCAGTTGCCAAAGGTATCGGTGGTGGTTTCCCGCTTGGTGCCTGTCTGGCGCGCGAAGAAGTTGCCATTGCAATGGAGCTTGGTACGCACGGTTCTACCTATGGTGGCAACCCGCTTGCAATGGCTATGGGCAATGCTGTTCTGGATGTCGTGTTGGAAGATGGTTTCATGCAAGGCGTGCAGGATAAATCAATTGCGTTTCGTCAGCTTCTGGCAGAATTGGTGGATACCTACCCTGATCTTCTGGAAGACGTGCGAGGCAAGGGGCTATTAATGGGCATGAAAGCCAAGGTCACAAACATTGAAATTGTCAATGCGATGCGGGATGCAGGCGTTCTGGTTGTAGGTGCTGGCAATAACGTTGTTCGGATTGTTCCGCCTTTGGTAATTTCCGATGAAGAAATGCGTGCTGCCCGGGATCGAATGATTACTGCCCTTGACGTAGTGCAAGCTTCAACAACTGCATAATCTGCTATGACCAAGTCGCCCAAACATTTTTTGGATATTTCTGCCGTTACCGACGAAACCCTGTCAGGCATTTTGAAATCTGCTCATATGTTGAAAGAAAACCGGCAACATGAAAGACCGCTTGCGGGCAAAATGCTGGCGATGATTTTTGACAAGCCTTCTACCCGAACGCGAGTATCCTTCGATGTGGGTATGCGACAGCTTGGTGGTGAGACCTTGTTTCTTTCTTCCGTTGATATGCAGCTTGGTCGCGGGGAAACGATTGCGGATACAGCACGCGTATTATCACGTTATGTGGATGCGATCATGATCCGCACAACCGGGCATTCCCGGCTGATGGAGTTGGCAGAACATGCCACTGTCCCCGTTATTAATGGTTTGACCGACGATACGCATCCCTGCCAGATCATGGCAGATGTAATGACGATTGAAGAGCAGCTTGGTTCTGCCAAAGGCAAGAAAATTGCTTGGACCGGAGATGGTAACAACGTCCTAAACTCGTTAATAGAAGCCGCACCTGCGTTTGGTTATGAATTGGCAATAGCCGTTCCGCAAGGGCATCAACCAAGTGCAACCTATATTGATGCTGCGATTAAGGCAGGTGCGAGAATTACCGTTTCTCACAATGCAGAAGAAGCGGTAACACAATCAGATTGCGTGGTAACGGACACTTGGACTTCAATGGGTTTCGAAGACGAAAGCAAAGGCCATAACACGTTCCAGCCGTTCCAGGTAAATGAGCAGCTAATGTCACATGCAAAGTCCGATGCAATATTCATGCATTGCCTGCCGGCCCATCGTGGCGAGGAAGTCACCGATGCTGTGATCGACGGTGCGCAATCAGTTGTATTTGATGAGGCGGAAAATCGGCTTCACGTTCAAAAAGCAATTTTATCCTGGTGTCTGGCATGACCATTCCAACTCCGGATTCCTATGAGTTAGCCGGGGATGATGTAGTGGTCCCGTTTGCGGTAGAACCATTGGATGTGCGCGGGCGCGCAATCCAGCTTGGCCCCATGCTTGATAAGATCCTGAAACGCCATGAATATCCCAACCCGATCTGTCATTTGTTGGGAGAACAAATTGCTCTTACGATCTTGCTTGGCAGCTCGCTGAAGTTTCAAGGGAATTTTATACTTCAGACCCAATCAGATGGGCCGGTTTCTTTGACAGTTGTTGATTTCACCACGCCTGGGTTTGTTCGAGCTTATGCCCGTTTTGATACGGAAACCATTGATGATGTGATTGCAAGCGGGAAAACCAGCCCGCTTGAATTGTTAGGCCAAGGCGTCATGGCAATGACCATCGATCAGGGTCCTGATATGCAGCGCTATCAGGGTATTGTACCCCTTGATGGAACTTCAGTTGAAGAAGCCGCACACCAATACTTCCGCCAATCCGAGCAAATACCTACCCGTGTCCGGTTATCAGTGGCTCAAATCATGCGTCGAGCCGACGATGGAAGCTCGGTTGAAACCACTTGGCGGGCAGGCGGTATCATTACGCAGTTTTTACCTGAGTCAGAAGAACGTGTTCGGATACGTGACCTGCCAAGCGGCGCTGATGATGATGAATTTGATGACGGCGACGAAGATGATGCCTGGGTAGAAGCCAGTGAGCTTATGGACACAGTCGGCGATGATGAAATAACAGACCCGCAGATTAATTCTGAACGGTTACTCTATCGATTGTTCAATGAGCATGGGGTTCGGGTTTTCCCGGGCCAAGGCGTGGAAGACCGTTGTTCCTGTTCCCGCGAAAAAGTAATCTCCTTAGTGCGCGAATTTGGTGACGATGACGATGCTGAAGTAAAGAGCGGAAAGCGCGAAGATGTAACAACCAAGTGTGAATTTTGTGGTACAGTCTATGTAATCACGGCAGACGAACTGGCTCTATAACACCGCAAGGCACGCAATCACATCGGCTTAACCATAGCCTGCAACTCTGCACTTATTACGAATTTGTAACTTGCCCAATTGAAGCATTGCCGTATCTATTAGCTAAACTGTTTTACTCAGAGAATTCTTGCATACCAGCTCTAAGACGAATTCAGGCAGATAGGTCGATAAGATGTTACAGCATCACAAACCTGGCACTGAAGTCATGGCTTCAGAAATTGAACCGACGCAAAGCACCAGTGTGAAGCGTACGATTGCGCGCGGCATCTTCCAGTTTCTACTCATGGCCTTCGTATTGTTTGCAGGTTTTTGGGGCATGAATTATTTAACCAGTCTGAAAGAAGAACGACCAAGCAGGCCTCCGTTTAAAACCGTCTATACGGTTACCAGCATGACCGCTAAAAAAGGCAATTTTCAACCGAACATGCTGGTCTATGGGGAAGTACAAACGTCTCGCCAAATCGAGTTGCGATCTCTTGTTGCGGGCAAGATCGTTGATATTCATCCAAATCTCAAAGCCGGAGTGCTAATTCAAAAGGATGAGGGATTATTCCAGATCGACCCATTTGATTTTGATATGGCTCTAGTTGATGCGAACGCCAACAGAAATGAAACACTTGCGCGGATTTCTGAAAATGAGGCGCGGATCAATATCGAAAAGATGGGCATTGTCAGAATGCGCGACCAGTTGTTTTTGGCGCGAAATGATCTCGAGCGCATCGAATCTTTGAAAAAGCGCGGTACTGCAACAGACAAACAGGTTGAAGACCGCAAGCTAATCGTTAGCCAACGCGAGCAGTTAGTAGAACAAAGTGAACTGAACATTATTGCTGAACAGGCTAGAATGGAACAATTGCGATCGATCCTGGCCCGCTATGATGCTTCAATAACCACCGCAAAAAAAGACTTGGAAGATACGATTTTCACCGCACCCATAACAGGCATTATCAGTACGGAAAATGTTGCGATCGGAAGGGTTGTCAGCGCCAATGATGTGGTTGTTACAATGTATGATGCAACCCAACTTGAGGTACGCTTTACTCTAACCGACCAACGTTTTGGGCGTATTCAGTCTGATCCAGCTGGGGTCGTTGGAAGAACGGTTGAAGTGATCTGGAGTGTTGGCGGAGAAGAGTTTCGCTATCCTGCTACAATTGATCGTATCAGTGCCGAAATTTCCTCAGACCGCGGTGGTGTCGAAGTCATCGCAGTACTCAAAGAGGCGATCGCAATCTCAGCTTTAAGACCCGGTGCCTTTGTAGAACTGATAGTTCCGGACAAATTGTTCAGCGAACATTTTCGTATTCCAGATACATCCATCTATGACAACGAGACCGTCTATCAGATTGTTGAGGGTAGGTTAAAAGCTGCAAAAGTACAGATTTCTGCGCGTGATGGAGATCATGTAATTGTTACCGGAGCAATTGAGGATGATGCAGAAATTTTGATCACCCGGATCGCTGAGATTTCAAATGGAATATCTGTCGTTACCCAGAAGCAACTGGAAGAACAGAAAGCTGGTGGAGCACAAGAATGATCCGGCGCTCCCTACCTGACGGCGGTGTCCTAAGCCTCTTTGCCCGCCACCCAAATGCAGCAAATCTCCTAATGGTGTTGATGATAATTTTTGGCCTGTTTGCCATTGCCCGTATCAATACGCAATTTTTCCCGACGGTTGAAACCAATACAGTTAGCATCACCGTTAAATGGACCGGCGCCAGTGCGGAAGATGTTGAGAGCAATGTTATCGAGATCATTGAGCCTGAGGTTCGGTTCATTGATGGCGTGAAGGACATGACCTCCTATGCTCGTGAAGGATCAGGCACAATCTCATTGGAATTTAATGCTGGCACAGATATGAACCAAGCCACAGCCGATGTCGATGCAGCGGTAAAGACCGTAACCAATCTTCCAGATGAGGCTGACACACCGGAAGTTGCAAAGCGTGCATTTTTTGACAGCGTTGCCCGACTGGCCGTATCCGGAGACGTGCCCGAACCCACGCTTCGGATTATCGCCAAGCAAATGCGAGATGATCTAATTGAGCGCGGTATCGACAAGGTTGATATGACCGGTCTTCGTGATGAGGAGTATCAGGTCAAGATACCGGAGCGCGAGCTAAGAAGACTTGGGTTATCTGTCCAGGACGTTTCAGATGTTATTTCACGCAATAGTCGTGATACTCCATCAGGACAATTACGCACTAATGTTGAAAAACAGATTAGAGCCCTGGCAGATGTAGACGACCCGGAAAACCTTGAAGATATAGAGATACTGTCCTTTTCTTCCGGTGAAAAAGTTCTGCTCGGCGATTTTGCTGAAATCCGCCGGGGTTATGAAGACGGTCAGGTTCAAGGCTTTTCAGGCGGGAAACGTGCAATCCAGCTGACCGTCCAGCGCGCACCCACCGCAGGCACTTTGAAAACGGCCGCGGTTCTCGAAAGCTACCTGCAGGAAATTGAAGGAAATCTGCCTGCGGGAATCACACTTACCAAATACGAAGTGCGGGCCGACCGACTGGTAGAGCGGATTTCCCTTTTGTTCTGGAACGGGGTTTTTGGCCTTGTTCTGGTAATTGGCACATTGTTCATTTTTCTAAATGCTAGAATAGCTTTTTGGGTAGCGGTAGGCATTCCGGTTGCGATGTTTGCAACCCTCGGGTTCATGCTTTTGATGGGCCAGTCGGTCAATATGATCACACTGTTTGCGTTGATCATGATGCTTGGCGTTATTGTGGATGATGCCATCGTTGTCGGGGAACATACAGCATCGCGATTTGAGGCAGGCGATGGTGCGTTTGAAGCAGCCGAAAATGGCGCAGGCAGAATGCTCACGCCCGTAATGGCAGCGATGATCACGACCATAGCTGCCTTCGCTCCGATGTTTTTGATCCGCGATGTGCTTGGCCAGATCATAGGTGTCATGCCCTATGTTGTGATTGCTGTCATCATTGCGAGTTTGATCGAATGTTTTCTTATCTTGCCAGGCCATCTTGCACATACGCTAGAATATAAACCGAAACGACGCTGGTCTTACTGGCGTCAGGTTTTCGTTGCGGCATTTATCGGTGGAATTTTGATCGCTGTCAGTAATCGTATTTCTACGGTCGATCCTTCGGTGACGCAGCTTGGGCCCATTGAGCTGTTGTTCACGGCAAGAACCGATTTTTCAACACCGATTTTTCTCGCCATGATAACATTGGTATCGCTTGCCGCAGCAACTCTGGTTGAGGGCATGTTCCGGTTTCTCAAGACGATAGCCCCAAAGCAAAAATCCCCTGATGAGGAAGGCTGGTTTCGCCGCAATTTCGACCGCATTTTTAGCGCCTTTAGAGATGGTGTTTTTGATCGTATGGTCCGTACTTCGTATCGCTGGCGGTATGTCACGGTTGCGTTTTCAATCTCCTGCGCGCTTGTTTTTGCCTTTGGTCTGATGCGGGGAGAACATGTTAAATTTATATTCTTTCCCTCGCCAGAGGCTGAAAATATTCAAGCCAGAATAGTGTATAATGCCGGGATTTCTGAACCCAGCGCACGCGCGATCATCAACGGGGTGGAAAGTGCCTTATATCTGGCAGAACAGGACCTGACGGGTGGGGATGAGAAACTCTTCACAGCAGTGTTTACGACGCTGGGTAGTGCGGGACAAAGCCGTGGAGACAATCTTGCGCAAATGCGTGTCCAGTTAGTGTCTTCCGAAATAAGAACCATCAGAACGCCCGAAATTATAAAAGCCTGGCGCAAGCAAATGCCAAAACTACCGGGATTACGGCGCATCGCAGTGTTTGAGTCCCGGGTAGGTCCTCCCGGTCGTGATCTTGATTTGGAAATTACCGGTGGTGATGCAGCCACGCTGAAACAGGCAGCCAGACGCTTGATACCAATCGTTTCAAGTATCGACGGCGTTTCTGGTGTTTCCGATGATTTGCCTTATGGCAAACCGGAATTGGTAATGGAACTCACACCTCGTGGCGCCGCTTTGGGTTTTGGTATTGATGAGGTTGGCAAACAGGTTCGCAATGCGTTTGATGGTGCCATTCCAAGACGATTTGCAAAAGGTGATGATGAAATAACAATCCGCGTATCCCAGACGACCCGTAACAAGGGATCAAGCCAGTTGATGAATTTCGAGTTGCGTAGCCCAGCTGGAGAATTCGTGCCGCTTGAAGAAGTAGTCAGCTTAAAAGAAAAGCAGGGATTTTCTGCGATCCAGCGCGAAGATGGGAATACCATCGTTTCGATCACTGGTGATCTTGATACCGATGTTATCACAACAGAAAAAGCCATCGAAATCCTCAACGCGGGAGAAATGCCAAGAATTATCGCAGAAATGGGCCTTGATTATCGTTACGGCGGCAGAGATGAAGAACGCAAGCTTGCATTTGCTGACCTTCTAACCGGAACGTATGCCGCCCTGGCGATCATTTACATTGTGCTTGCCTGGGTGTTTGGTAATTATTTCCGGCCAATTGCGATCATGTTGATCATTCCATTCGGACTAGTCGGCGCTGTATTTGGCCATTGGGTGCTCGGCTATCAGCTTACTATTCTGTCTTTGATCGGCTTACTTGGGTTGGCAGGCATTCTAGTAAATGATTCAATCATTCTTGTTAGTCGTTTGGATGAACGGCTGGATGAAGGGGAAAACCTTGAAGAGGCAGCGATTGGGGCAAGCCGTGATCGATTGCGTGCAGTTTTGTTGACATCGCTAACAACCATCGGCGGGCTTTTCCCATTAATGTTTGAAAAGAGCCTTCAGGCACAATTCCTCTTACCGATGGCAATCACAATTGTTTTCGGCCTAGCAATTGCAACGCTGCTGGTATTATTCCTTGTTCCATCATTCATTGGAATCGGCGGCGATATCAAATGGCTTTTGAATACTGTCTTTGGTGAACGCCATATTCGTTCGAAAGTTCAACCCGCCGAATAGGATAAGTTCCCTGATCTAAGCCCGCCAGAACCGGGGCATGAATAAGACCAGAACCGTAAACAGTTCAAGCCTGCCGATTAGCATTGTAATGGCAAGGATCCATTTAGCTGTATCATTCAAATCCTTAAAATTTCCACTTGGTCCGATGACCTCTCCCAGTCCGGGGCCAACATTTGCAATCGCTGTACCTGCTGCCGACATCGACGTTAGAAAATCAAGGCCGGTCATATTGAGAAGAATTGTAGCGATACCGAAAAGCATGAAGAATACTGCAAAGAAATTCATCACTGCGCCAGCAACATGGGGTTCAATCCGCGCATTGTTAAACCGCATCACAAATATGCCATTTGGAAAAAATATCCGGTTCATCTGTTGCCTTAGCACTTCAAAAAGCACTTGGAACCGGAAAATCTTGATTCCGCATGATGTCGATCCAGCGCAGCCGCCGACAAACATGATTGCGAAGAAAAAAGCATTGGCGCCTGGTGCCCATAAGCCATAGTCCGCCGATGCATAGCCTGTGCCGGTCATGATTGAAGTAACATTGAACATCGATTCAACGAGACGGGCATATTGATCACCTTCAACGCCGGGATGGATTGCCCAGGCAATTGAAATAAATATTCCCAGTGCATAGAAGAAGACTTTGACCTGGGAATTACCAAGCAGTTTTGTCGGGCTGCCTTGCAAGGCCTGGACATATAGGATGAACGGGATCGAACCTAGTATCATAAACGTGATGCTGACCAGTTCAATTGTATGGCTGTCGAAATAACCGATGGAGCCATCACGGGTAGAAAACCCACCGGTTGCAACCGTGGTCATTGCATGAACAAAGGCATCCATCACCTCCATGCCGGCTAGCATGTAGGCAATCGCGCAGAGCAAAGTAATGAAAATGAAAACCAGTGTGATTGACCCGGAAATCTGGGTCGCCCGTGGCATGATTTTTTCTGCTGTATCAAAAGCCTCTACCTTGAACAATTGCATGCCGCCGATCTGCAACATCGGCAGAACTGCAATTGCCATAACGATAATCCCAAGCCCGCCAAGCCATTGCTGGATGCCGCGCCATAACAAAATGCCGGGAGGTGCAAAATCCAACCCTTCAATGACAGTTGAACCGGTCGTGGTAAGGCCAGACATCGATTCAAAAAAAGCGTCAGTAAATGTAGGCACAACACCTGACAGAAGGTAGGGTAAAGCTCCAAATCCGCTTAGGGCGATCCAGGCTAGAGTGGTCATCACAAAAGCCTGCCTTGTCGATAAATGGGTCGTTGTTCCGCGTGCACCGGAATATAGCCCGAGACCAATCAACAGCGTAAGCGTACCTGTAAAGGCGAAAACTTCCCAGTCCTCATTATTGGCAATAAGATCTACAATAGCGGGCAGCATCATTGAACCACCAAGCGTAGTCAGCAACAATCCGATGATCAGGAAAATAGGATGGAGAGATCGCATAAATCAGGAGTGCCGTTTCAATTGATAACCGGATCTATATCAGGAAGGTCCAATGGGAAAGCAGGAATAAGAATTCTAAATTGCTCCCCGTTATCTCCCTGCATCTGGTAATAGCCTTCCATAATCCCCGAAGGACAGCGCAGTGGACATCCACTTGTGTAGCTGAAGTCTTTTCCGGGCGGAATTACTGGCTGAAGTCCGATTACGCCTTCCCCTTCCACCACTTCTACATGTCCTTCAGCATCTATGATTTTCCAATATCGCGACAACAGCTGAACCTTTTGATGCGAGTTATTTTCAACAATCACCCGATATGCCCAAAAATACTCCGAATTTCTCGGGTTTGAGCGCTCATCAATATAGACTGGCATTACAGTTACAGTTATCCCATCGGTCGTTTTTTTAAACATCGCGTAGATCCCACCAATGAGATGTGATTTATCACATTCGGTTTGCAATGCGAATGGGTCTATTTTAACAGCGCGCGATCCAGATCGGCGATCAAATCATCACAGTTTTCAAGACCAACTGAAAGACGAACCGTACCATCCTTGATTCCAACTTGGGCGCGATCCTCATTGGATAAATTACGATGAGTTGTCGTGGTTGGATGGGTAACTAGGCTTTTTGCATCGCCAAGATTATTTGATATCAAGATGAGTTCCAGCTTGTTCAAAAATTCAAACGCACGAGATTTGCCGCCATCAAGTTCAAATGCCACCAGGGTAGAGCCGCCGCTCATCTGACGCTTTGCAAGTTCTGCCTGTGGATGATCCTCTCGTCCGGGATAAGTAACACGATTTACATATCGGTTATCTGCGAGAAAGTCGGCAATTTGTCCTGCAGATTCAGTCTGGCGTTCCACACGAACGGATAGTGTTTCAAGACCCTTTAGCAAGTTCCAAGCGTTAAACGGGCTTAGGCTTGGTCCAGTATGACGATAATAATCATGCAGGTTTTCGTTTACCCATTCTTCTTTTCCCAGAATAATACCGCCTAAACAGCGCCCCTGTCCGTCAATATGTTTGGTAGCAGAGTAAACCACTACATCAGCACCAAGTTCGCCGGGTCGTTGATAGATTGGCGTTGCAAAGACATTATCAACGACTAATCGAGCGTTGTTTTCGTGGGCAAGATCGGCAACGGCACGAATGTCTACCAATTCAAGGGTTGGATTAGTTGGGCTTTCAAGGAAAAACAAAGAGGTGTTTGGACGGACAGCTTTTTTCCATTCATTCATATCCTTGCCATCCACAAGCGTGCATTCAACCCCATATCTGGGCATCAGTTTTTCAACTACCCAACGGCATGAGCCGAATAGTGCGCGTGCTGCAACAATATGATCTCCCGCTTGAACCTGACATGCAATTGCAGCGCTAACTGCTGCCATGCCAGACGCTGTACCCCGTGCCGCTTCCATTCCTTCAAAGATGCACATACGTTCTTCGAATGCTGAAACGGTTGGATTTGAATATCGGGAATAGACATAGCCAGTTTCATCACCGTTGAATCTTGCTTCAGCCTGTTCCGCGCTTTGGTAAACATAGCCCTGGGTTAGGAAAATCGCCTCGGAAGTTTCACCATGAATACTACGTTGTGTGCCGGAATGAACCAGATGCGTTTCGGGGTGCCAGTTTGTTTTGTTGCCCATGTCAGGTCTCCAAATAAAAAAATCCGGAATGCAAAGTCGCATATCCGGACGGGAACTGACGGGTTTCGTACTGTTCGGCCCTTTTAGCGACTTTTTTTACGTGGCTGCAAGCCGACCGGCCAAATCACCACAATAGATGTGTGTTAATGCATATCGGCCTTTGCGTCAAATGATAGAGGCGATATTCATAGGATAAAGAATTAGTGAAGACCCGTTATGAAGCGTGAAACAGGCATACTTACCGATAGCCATATTCGTAACTTGAGCGAAGAAGGGCATATTTTGCCCAGCGCGCCTTTCGATCCTGATCAGATCCAGCCAGCGAGCCTGGATTTGCGACTGGGCGCTAAGGCTTTCCGCATCCGAGCATCATTTTTGCCCGGCAAAGGTAAGACTGTAGCAGAAAAACTGGATCGGTTTCAGCTCCATGCATTTGACCTGACCGAAGGTGCAATTTTGGAGACCGGTTGCGTTTATCTTGTACCTCTTTTGGAAAGCCTTGATCTGCCAAAAGGAATTTCCGCGTCCGCCAATCCAAAAAGTTCCACTGGCCGTCTGGATATTTTTACCCGTGTAATCGTTGATGGAAGTCAAGCCTTTGATCAGATACCGCAAGGATACAAGGGAACGGTCTATCTTGAAATTTCACCAAGCACATTTCCAATAGTAGCCCGAACCGGCTCCAGGCTCTCCCAGATGCGGTTCAGAAACGGAAACACCGTGCTTGAAGATCAGGAGTTATCCCGTCTTCATGATCAGGAAACACTGGTGGCAACATCTGAACCCAGCATACATAATCGTGGAATCGGCCTTTCGATTGACCTGTCCGGTGATAAAAATGGGTTGGTTGGTTACCGTGGCAAACATCATACTGGCCTTGTTGACGTTGATATTAAAGCGGCGCACAAAATTATAGATTTCTGGGAACCGATCTATAATCACGGGACAGATGATATCGTGCTTGATCCCGATGAGTTTTATATTCTGGTGTCCCAGGAGGCAGTTCATGTGCCGCCCTTATATGCCGCTGAAATGGTTCCGTTCGATCCTTTAGTGGGAGAATTTCGCGTCCATTATGCTGGCTTCTTCGATCCGGGATTTGGCCATGTAAGTGCAGGTGGTCTAGGTGCCCGGGCAGTTCTGGAAGTTCGCAGTCACGAAGTGCCGTTTATTTTGGAGCATGGCCAATTGGTTGGTCGATTGGTTTACGAGCACATGCTTGAATGCCCGGAAAAGCTCTATGGCACCGATTTAGGATCAAATTATCAGGCACAAGGGCTGAAACTTTCTAAGCACTTTATGACTGTATAGTGTCTTGGCCGGGTGTTGTTAGTTCCGGAAATTAAACCTCGCGCAGATAGATTTAATCCGCGTCCTCAGGACATGGCCAGGTTTCGGGCGTTTTCATACCATCCGGCAATTTAGTGTTTTCATCACCACATGCCATTTCCAATTGCCAATCCGTAAGGCCCATGACACTGGAAAGATCAACGCCTGCGATCTGGGTTTGAAACAGGAAACTACCTTTCATTGAAATTGGCCCCGAAATTACCGCTGTGCGGAAGTCTGATCGGGCAATATTGGAGAAGTCCAGATTGAGATTTGCAATCTGAGCACCATCAAAAGAAACACGTGCTGCTTCCCCTTTGGAAAGATCAACATTTTTCAATACGGAGTTTGAAAAATTTGAACGGTTAATATCTGCCTTTGAAAAATTCACATCGGTAAAATCAGCGCCGCTGAAATCTGCCCGTGAAGCAATTGCACCGCTAAAATTTGCTTTTATTGCAGTGCTGCCTGCCAAGGAGGCTCTCAACATGGTTGCTTTGCTAAAATTTGCTGATGAAAGCTCTGTATTTCTAAGATCGGAGGATGATAGATCTGCCCGCGAAAAATTCGAATTGCGGAAATCAAAATCTTGCATGACTAGGTTTCTTTTGCGACACCCCTGCCAATCAACACCAGCTCCAGCTGAATCTGTGCAGCCAGCCTGGGCTACTTCTCCCTGATAAAGGGTGCCAGTGCCAAGTACAAATCCAAACAAAATCCAGCTAAACGTGGAACACAACATCTTAGATACGGAATTTTGCATAATCTCAAATTTCTCTATTAGTTAGGCGCCGATCTGAATTTCTCTATGTATCACATCTAAGGCGAAATTCTGTCTTTACCAATCCATGAGGTGTCTTCTCCCACTTATGCGGTTTTGTAATGAGATGTGCAAGCGCTCTCCATGCCGCCCACGAGATAAGCAACCAATAAGCAGGCAGAGAAAGAAGATAAATCAGCGAGGAGGACTGCTTTTCCGTTCTCAGCACTGCGTATGATAACATCGCGTAGGTTGTATAACCGCCGACGAGGTTAAATGCACCGATGAATAAGAAAGTGGCATTTAATTGATCCGGTGTTTCAAGCGGTAAAGCCATCATCTGCATTATCCAAAAGCCAAGAAACAGAGGATGAAAAAGCGTAGAGATAACCACTGAAGTTAGGATCAGGTGAAATGCGATAAGATTTCGCCAGCCAATTTCCTTCTTTAAGGAGCCCGGATGGCGCATATGTACCAGAATTGTCTGCATCCATCCTTTGATCCACCGGGTTCGCTGGGTTATCCAAGGCCACAGGTCCGGCGGCGCTTCTTCGAAAGTGGGAAGTGAAATCGTCCCGCAGCGATAACCTTCCCGGTACAGCCGTATCCCCAGGTCCGCGTCCTCAGTTACATTGAAAGGATCCCATCCGCCAATTTTCTGCAGCACATTAGTTCGGAAATGATTGGAGGTTCCCCCCAGCGGAATTGGAATATTCCATCGCGCGAGAACCGGCAAAACACCGTTGAACAAAGTCATGTATTCTATCCAGAACATCCGGCTCAGCCAGTTTTGCTTACGGTTGTGTATATGCAGCGGCGCTTGAAGGCAGGCAAGTTTCAGATCATTGCTTTTAAAATGTGCAAAGGCTTCCCTTAGTTGATTAGGGGAGGGAATGTCTTCTGCGTCATAAAGAACGAGATATTCACCCCGCGCCGTTGGCAATGCGAAATTTAAAGCTTTAGGTTTCGTTCGTGGGTCTGCTGGCGGCACTAGAACTGTCTCAAAATAGCCAGGTAAATTCAGCCGCTTGATCTCGACTATCGTATCAATATCATCCGCTTCACATACCAGCTTAATGTCGAGTTTGTTCTTCGGCCAATTCAGCTTTGACAGATGGTGAGCGAGTTGTTTGATTTGTTCCTGCTCTTTGTATAGCGCGACTAGAATTGTATAGACGGGTAAATCTTCATCCCGGATATGCAGCAATGCTGAATTGTTTGTTTTATGTGTTGAATAGCCCGCTATTATCAAGGCACGCATTAATATACTCAGCAGGTAAAACAGACTGAACACGCAGACAATGATGCTGAACAGAATTCCTGGAACCGTAAAGTAGGCAAGTCCTGAAAAGAATAACGCGATTAAGATCGCAACGCACTGCCAACCTGTTAGCGTATGATAGGCAGAATAGTGCGGCTTATTCCTGAACAAACCATAGATAGCATTTTCCAGTTTTCCTGTTGTGGTTCTAAGATTATGTCTTAGTTTCTGACGTTCCTGATCCAGCAAGCGCTGTGCGCGACGCCAGATTGCTTCTGAAACTAGGCCGGATTTAATAAGTACTTTTTCCGGAGGAATTTCAAAAAGATTGGATACAATCCAAACTGAATTTATCGTGGCATGGTCAATGCCAAACCGGTTTAGTATCAGGAGGCTTTCAGGAATGCCTCCTTTGCACAAGCGCGCAGAAGCGTGTTTTACTGATAACTCATTTAAAGAATTTCCCCGCATAGATATATATAAGAATATATTCTTATTTTGTACAATAGATAAGTAAGAGATATTTCGTAAGCTTTGTCAGGGAACAAATTTGCGAATTACTGGCTTGCATTTTCAAGTCACAGGCGGCTCTATGCGTTTAATAAAAATCAGGAATTAGCCGGTGCAAAATACTCTTTTGGCATGCATCATTGTTTGGTTTTCGCTAACAGCTTCGGTTGATAACACTTCGGCTGAACCGGTTGCTATACCTAATTTTTGGGATTCCAGTGAACGCTTTGCAAAACCAGATATTGCTTCAATCGCGCGTTTGAAGTTTTTAACCACTACGGATTTCCCCCCGTTTAACTTTATTGATCGCAAGAAGCGCCTAACCGGTTTTAATATAGATTTGGTTCGGGCAATCTGTGAAGAACTTCAGGTTACAAAGCGGTGCCAAATTCAGGCACTTCCCTGGGCCGAATTACGTGAAGCCCTTACAAAAAATGAAGGCGATGCGATCATCGCTGGCATCGCCGCTTCGGGACAAACCAGACAAGAGCTTGCTTTTACGCGTCCGTATCTCAGAATACCAGGCCGCTTTATTGTAAGAAGGGATAGTGGGTTTTCTGCCCCGGCTTTTGAAGCGCTTTTCAGAAAAACGACCGGTATTATCAGTGGATCATCCCATGAGCAATATTTCAAAACCCATTTTGATGCCCGAACTGCCATGGCTTTTGCAGACCGAAATGCTGCATTTCAATCACTCCAGAAAGAAGAGATTGACGCGGTATTTGCAGATGCGTTGTCGCTTTCGTTTTGGCTATCGTCAGAGGCTTCGAAAGAGTGTTGCCAATTTCTGGACGGGCCATTTCAGGCAAGATCTAACCTGAATGACGGAATGACTATTGCGCTTCCCAAAGATCGTCTAGAGCTTACCAATGCCATAAATTTCGCATTGAGCCGAATTAATGCAAAGGGTAAGTTTGCAGAATTATATCTGCGATATTTCCCGATGGGACTTTTTTGAGCCTTTTGCTTGTATTGGTCAGCGCCGACTTAAAAATGGCACCTTTAGCGACCATAGCAGGTTAGTTGGGCGTTCATCCTGCCATTCTGGCAAACCTATAGTCATGCCATCATGGCCGTTTTCCGGTTGGTCTGTATAGGTGCCAAACATTCGATCCCAGATCGCTAGATTAAAACCGTAATTTGAATCGGTTTCATTATGAATGATCGAATGGTGCACGCGATGCATGTCTGGTGTGACGATCACAAAGCGTAGAAATCGATCAAGCCAAAGAGGTAGTTTCATATTTGAATGATTGAACATCGCCGCACCATTAAGCACGATCTCAAAAATCAGCACTGACACGGCAGGTGCACCGATTGCGGTCACGACGACCATTTTCCAGATCATAGACAGAATGATTTCGATCGGATGAAACCGGATTGCAGTAGAAACATCAATATCGATATCACTGTGATGCATACGATGCACTGACCATAAAAAGGGCACTTTATGTGATGCCCAATGGGCAAACCAGGTAGAAAAATCGAGTAGCACAAATGAGCAAATTACAGCGGCAATAAGGTTCATTTCAATCGCATTGAACAACCCGTAACCCGATTGTTCTGCCCAAACTGCAATGCCGACAGCAGCGCCGGTGAACAAAAGCCGCAACAATACGGAATCCAGAATTACAATGGCCCAGTTCGTAAACCAGCGTCGCGTCTTAACCGGCTTGAGGTCACGACGCGGTACTTTCCATTCCAGAAATGCAAGAATTAGAAACAATCCAAAAAAAATGCCAAACCGTATCTGTGGCTCAGTAAATTCCAATTCTTTCTCCTCTTCTGGTTAAAGAGCCTGGAAACGCGCCCGTGCACCTCGCTCAATAGCAGCACAGGAAAGTTTATCCACATTCAGCGAGTCACGAAGAATTTGCAACAAGCGCAATTCTTCTTGCTCCGCTTTACGATCAGCTGCCACTACTTCGACAGCTAATGCATAGATTGTCTCATGCAAGTGTTCTGGAATTACATCCAGTGCATTAGAGACAACTATTCCAAGTCCGTTTGTTTCCTGCAAGATCTGACTGCAGGCGCGCGAGTCGGAAATCAGATTCTCAACATTGTAATCATCAAAAAATGGCAAAGTGCGGACAACATCACCAATTGTGGCAAGCTCGGCATCTGTCATCGTACGGTCTGCCGCCGACATAGTCACCATGATATGTATCATGGCCTGGTGAGGTGAAATAGCTGACATCAAGTGACCCTTAGTAATTTGCTTTTCTGTTGCAAACTATGTATTTGAGCCTCCATTCGCAAGTCGATAATATTTGCAATCGCAAATACGTGTTTCTATTCCAATTACCGCACCATATGGATAATTTCTTATGTCTCAACCGCTGACTGATATCGCCAAGAACTCAAAGGCCTGGCCTTTTGAAGAAGCCCGTCGATTGGTGAAGCGGTTTGAGAAGGCAGGATTTCCCGATGAGGTGTTGTTTGAAACCGGATATGGCCCTTCCGGTCTTCCGCATATCGGAACTTTTGGGGAGGTTGCACGAACCTCCATGGTTCGTCATGCATTTCAGGTTTTAACCGAAAGTAAGGTTGCAACGCGTCTTCTATGCTTCTCCGATGACATGGACGGATTTCGCAAAGTTCCCACCAATGTGCCTAATCAGGATATGCTGGCTCAGTATATTGATAAGCCGCTCACCAAAGTCCCTGACCCGTTTGATGGTGAGTATGAAAGCTTTGCTCATCATAACAATGCCCGTCTGCGCGCATTTCTGGATCAGTTCGGATTTGAATATGAGTTTGCCAGTTCAACGGATTATTATTCAAGCGGCCGCTTTGATGAGATGCTGCTCAAGATGCTGCAGGTCTATGATGATGTAATGAACATCATTTTACCAACACTTGGCGAGGAGCGCCGTGCAACCTATTCACCGTTCTTGCCGGTTTGCAAACGCACTGGCAATGTCTTGCAGGTGCCGATGATCGAACGCAATCCGGAAGCCGGAACGATTGTTTATGAAGACCCAGAAACTGGTGAAAAGGTTGAGACTCCTGTAACCGGGGGTGCCGTAAAATGCCAGTGGAAAGCAGATTGGGCGATGCGTTGGGCAGCTCTTGGCGTCTCCTATGAGATGGCAGGTAAAGACTTGATAGATTCTGTGAACTTGTCAGGTAAGATCTGTCGCGCGCTTGGCGAGCGCCCACCGGAAGGCTTTAATTACGAATTGTTTCTCGATCAGGATGGTCAGAAAATTTCCAAATCAAAAGGTAATGGCTTAACCATCGAAGACTGGTTGGACTATGCCTCACCCGAAAGCCTTTCTCTGTTCATGTTCCAAAAGCCAAAGACAGCAAAGCGGCTTTATTTTGATGTGATCCCGCGTCAGGTGGATGAATATTATCAGCATCTTGCTTCCTTCAATGGCCAGGAAGAGGATAAACAGCTGCAAAATCCGGTCTGGCATATTCACACAGGAAATCCAGAGCCAGTCAGTATACCATTGTCTTTCTCCATGCTGCTCAATCTGGTCAGTGCCTCTAATGCAAGTGATAAGGAAGTATTGTGGGGTTTCATTTCGCAGTATGAAGACGGCCTCACACCAGACAGTCACCCTGCTTTAGACGCGCTTGTTGGTTACGCAATCCGCTATTTTAAGGATTTCGTGAAACCAAATAAATCCTTCCGTGCACCAAGCGATCAAGAGCGTGCGGCGCTGCTTGATCTAAAGGCAAAGTTTGAAGAGCTTGATACAAAATCAGATTCAGAAACCATCCAGACCGAAGTTTTTACAGTTGGTAAGGATCACGGGTTTGAAAATTTACGTGAATGGTTTCAGGCGCTCTATCAAATCCTGCTTGGTCAGGATCAAGGACCGCGGTTCGGTTCGTTTGTGGCACTTTATGGTCTGGATAAAACCATCACTTTGATTGACAATGGGCTGAACGGTAAGCTTCAATAAGCCATCATGTATTCCGGCAGCACGTCTCCAAAACCAAATATCATCCTCATCTTGGTCGATGATATGGGGTTTGCCGATATTGGCGTAACCGGGTCAGAGATTAAAACGCCAAATCTTGATGCGCTTGCTAATGGCGGAGCGCTGCTCACATCAATGTATAATTGTGCCCGGTGTTGTCCCACCCGCGCATCGTTGCTGACTGGACTTTATCCGCACAATGCAGGCATTGGCCATATGGGCGTTGATCTTGGCACACCTGCCTATCAGGGATTTTTGCGCAATGACAGCGCCACCATTGCCGAACATTTACGCGAAAGTGGCTATCGCACTTTAATGTCAGGTAAATGGCATGTGGCTGGGGATTTTAACCCCCGTGACACTGATAATTGGCGTGTCGGTGATGTTGATCATCCAACTCCAAGACAACGCGGATTTGACCGGTTTTATGGTACGCTGGATGGTGCTACCCACTTCTTTCATCCTCATTTCATCCTAGAAGATGACGACCGTAGGGAAGTTTCCTCAGATAATTATTACTTCACCGATGCAATTACCGATAAGGCAATCGGCATGATAGATGAGGCGGTTATCGATGAAAAACCGTTCTTTCTCTATCTTGCTCACACCGCTCCCCATTGGCCGCTACACGCTTTGCCAGAAGATATCGCAAAATATGACGGGGTTTATGATGCTGGTTGGGACGCGATCCGCAGCGCCCGTCATGAAACAATGAATGCTGCAAACCTGTTCCGCACAACCTGGGATATATCTCCGCGCGATGAACAGGTTGCGCCCTGGCAAACGGTTGAGCATAAGGATTGGGAAGCTGCAAAAATGGCCACCTATGCTGCGATGGTTGATCGGATGGATCAATCTATCGGTAGACTGGTTGACGCCCTCAAGCGGCTTGGAGAATATGAAAACACCTTAATTCTGTTTCTTTCTGATAATGGTGGCTGTGCCGAGTTCATGGCTGAAGATGGGTGGGCACAAACATTTCCCGATATCACCCCGGATGGCCAGAAAATGACAATGGGAAATATTCCCAACCTGATGCCCGGGGATGCGCTGACTTATCAAAGCTATGATAAACCTTGGGCCAATGTTTCCAATGCACCGTTCAGATTGTACAAACATTATGTTCATGAGGGCGGTATTTCAACGCCGTTGATTGCGCACTGGCCAAATGGAATCAAAGCAACGTCAGTTGCACAGGAGCCCTGTCATGTCGTGGACATCCTTCCGACAATTCTTGAGGTAAGCGGCAGCTCCTATCTTTCTGAATTAGGAGGGCATGCTATCCAACCGGTACAAGGTGAATCGCTGCTTGAATTGTTTAAAGGTAAGGACTGGCATCGCGAACAGCCGATCTTTTTTGAACATGAAGGCAACTGCGCGATCCGGCTGGGAAACTTCAAACTTGTTTGCGAATACGGCAAGCCATGGGAACTTTATGATATGGACATAGATCGTACCGAACTCAACAATCTCATAGGAGCAATTGGATCTGTTGAGAATGATCTTCTGGCGCAATATTCAGACTGGACCCACAAAGTCGGAGTAATGGATTGGCGCATCGCGTTACCAAAAATTCTCAAAGCCTGGAACATGGATACAGTTGACGGCTAAGGCGTCGCACATTCAAAATTTATTCTGCTGCAAGTGTTATGGTGCAACAGCTCTCCATTGTCCGCGGCCCTTTTCTTTTGCCTGAGCTAATTCGTCCTGAAAGAAGTTTCCTGTCGGCTCAGCCCAACCGGTCAGCACCAACCAGGCTGAAATATCATAGCCTGCTAGTCGGCACCGGGTTTTAATTGTTGTGGTTTCATTTTCCATCGGGTTGCACTCAATCGCTCTACCTCGAATAAATTGCCTCAGTTCGGTTCGCGCAAGCATGCCGCATGGCCAGGTGACGCCGCTCTGATCAACACATTTTTGAGCAAGTGGAATTGGCTTGATGTCAGAAAGAATAATTTGTGTTTTGCCACTTTGTAACTTGCCGGGTGTTGGGATAACCAGTTGCGCCCACCGATCTTGCTGCGGCGGTTTTTCCTTCTTTGGCGGTGCGGGTGGGATAAATGCCGGAAGACGCTCAAGCATTGCCGTATCAACAGCTGGTGCCTGCAGCATTTTCTCAGGAGTTACATCACGAACCTGTCTTGCAGGTTCCATCACAGGTTGTATTTCCACCTCAGACGTAGATGCCGGATTTTCGCCTAGCTCATAAACAAAGAATACATAACAGATCCCGGCAATAACAATAATCACGGCTGGAAATATAAACTTCCACCCAGTCATGAGATCGCCTCATTGGCTGGCCCATATGATCCGGGCCATCCATTCCAACTCAATAAGATCGTGCGTTGTATTCGGTTCATCTGACTTCAGAGATTTCAACTCAACGATCGCATCTGTCTTGCGTTCCATGATACTGGCAAAAACTCCGCCGTCATGTGATTTAGCAACCAAGCGGTCTCCGCGTCGTATTGCAACTGCCGGATCAACAATCAGAATATCACCGTCACGATAAAGCGGCATCATTGCGTCCCCGGATACGCGCAGGGCATAACTGCTTTCGCTGCGGTTGAATAATGGACCGAGATTTCGCCAACCCTGACCGGTTGGAATGCCACTGGTATCAAAAAAACCACCATGACCTGCTTTCGCAAAACCAATCATTGGGATGCCGCGTTGCTGAAAATCGGCTTTATAATCAATATTACCGTCTTCTGAAGCACCCTTTGGCTGTGAAATCAGCATCGTGAATTCTTCGACACTCGTGTTTGTAGATTTCAGAATTTTGGCAATAGATTCAGTAGACGGCCAACGTTCGCGCCCGGACGAAGTAAACCGTTTGGATCGATTAAATGTTGTCGGATCCAGGCCAGAATTTCTGGCAAGTCCCGATGCGGACAATGAGCATTGCTTGGCTAATGCATCAATTGCCGCCCATATTTGCACATGGGTTAGCATGGTTTTCCCACCCAAGGAATAATTTCTTATATCAGTTGCCGGTGCCTAATGTCTACACAGGCCAGCCTGCGATTTATCTTAAAAGTCTGATGAAAAACAAGAACGACCAGATGATATCATCTGCTCGAGATATTCGAGCCGGTCTTGTCCCCAAAAAACTTCGCCCTTATAAACATATGCAGGCGCACCGATAGCATCGGCTTTGATAGCTGCATCCGTATTATATACACGCTCTGATTGTATATCTTCGGTATGGGCATGATCAATAACTTTTTTTGCGTTATGTCCAGAATCTGCAAGTAATTCGGACAAAACTGATTCATCGTTAATTTGAAGATCACGCTCCCAAACGGCCCTTCCTACCTGATATGCAAATTCTGAAGGGTCTTCACCAAGAGCTTGCAGGGCGCAAATGCAGCAATCGGCGAGGGTGGGGTCTGTCGGAAAATGCGCCGGCTTGGGGTTGATAGTCGTATTACGAATTATGCCCGCACGTTGCAATTCTATCAGGCGATATCGTTGTCTGACCGGAGGTCTGTCCTTGGGTGGCAAGGCGCCAGATTGTTCCCACACACTGAAGATATTAAACGGTTTGAATTTGACTGGTTTGTTGTGACGTTGGGAAATATCCATCAAAGCCTTATGGCCGAGAAAGGCGAAAGGCGAAATTGTTGTGAAATAATAGTCAATCTGATCGGTCATAAAGCTCTACCCCTGCGTTATGTTGGTTTGCATCAGATTCGAATCCGGGCAATATCAAGCCATGTCGAAAACGAAGAATACTAGTGTGCAAAATAAACAAGCTGACGCGTTACTCAATCGCGCCTATAGTCTTACGTCTGATAGCGATGCACATGAGTTATATCAAGAATGGGCCATAACTTATGATCAAACCATGATCGAAGGTCTTGCCTATTTAACACCAAGCCGAACCGCCGCATTGCTTGCCGAACACATAAGTGATCCTAATTCTGCCGTGTTGGATGTGGGAAGTGGTACGGGACTGGCGGGTGAAAAGCTGAAAGCGCAAGGGTTCATAAATTTAGACGCGCTTGATTATAGTCAAGCAATGCTGGATTTAGCCAAAAGGCGTGGCATCTATGGCGCCTTGTATGTTGCCGATCTCAACAAAGCAATTGCGCTTTCTGATGCGTCCTATGATGCACTCATCTGCACGGGTACGTTCACACATGCTCATGTAGGATCTGGCTGTCTTGATGAATTATTTCGTATTCTTAAGCCTGGCGGAAAATTTGCCTGTACGGTGCATAAAGATGTCTGGCAGGAAGCTGGTTTCGATCAAAAGTCAGAACAACTAGAGCGTGACGGCTTGATCAAAACACTCCACCAGGAGTTAGGGATTTATTTTGAAACTGATGTCGAGCCGCAAGGCTGGTACATTGTTTGGGAAAGAGTTTTATGAGTAAAGTTGCTTTAATCACTGGCGCGGCGCGCGGTATCGGCCTTGCAACAACCAACCGCTTCCTGGAGGAGGGATGGAAAGTTGTTATGGTTGATCGCGATGGTGAAGAATTAGAAAAAGTCTCGCAATCGCTTGTCAATGCTTTTGCCTTTGTTGCGGATGTATCAAAGCCTAAAGAAGTCAATGCTGTTTTCCTTGAGATACAACAACGAATGGACAGGCTTGATGTGGTAGTAAACAATGCCGCTGTTGCTGATTTTGGTCCAATAGAAGAAACCAGTTTTGAACGCTGGCGCACAGTAATGGAAACCAATCTCGATGGGGTTTTTCTGGTAAGTCAGTCGTCAATACCGCTGCTAAAAATAAATGGCGGAGCGCTGGTAAATATAGCGTCTATTTCCGGTCTTCGTGCGTCTACACTACGCATTGCGTATGGTACATCGAAAGCTGCTGTAATTCAGCTCACGTTACAACAAGCAGCAGAACTGGGAGAATACGGCATACGCGCAAATGCGATCTGTCCTGGGCCGGTTCGAACCAAACTTGCAATGGCAGTTCATACCAAGGATATCGTTGAGGCCTATCATGACGCAATCCCACTCAATCGATATGGACAGGAAGATGAAATCGCCAATGCGATATTCTTTTTAGGTTCAGAACAAGCAAGCTACATAACGGGTCAGGTGCTTTCTGTTGATGGTGGTTTCGAAGGAACCGGTATTGGTCTTCCCGCACTACGATAATCTTTGGCGATGCAAGCCTTGCAATCTGTAGGTCAACGCGCCAATTCAATCATTAACCTAACCATGATCCAGAGATAAAACATGCCCGAAACAAATCCGCTGCTTACAAATTGGACTTTGAAACATGAAGTACCCCCTTTCGATGAAATTACGGTGGACCATTTTCGCGAGGCATTCGAAACAGCGCTTTCTTCAAATCAGCTGGAAGTTGAGGAAATAGCACAAAGGGAAGAAGCGCCGAGTTTTGCAAATACGATTGAAGCGATGGAATTGGCTGGTGAAGCGTTAGATAAAACGGCTTCCGTGTTCTTCAATCTTTCTGGCTCCCATACCAATGCGGACATGCAGGAAATTGAGCGTGAGATGGCGCCAAAACTGGCCGCCCATCATTCCAAGATTATGCTCAACACATCGCTTTTTGAGCGGGTGAATGCGCTTTATGAAGACAAAGAACAGTTAAATTTATCTCCTGAAAAAGATCGGGTTTTAGAACGATATTATAAAGGGTTTGTTCGCGCCGGCGCCAAACTTGAAGGCAAGGACCGTGAAAGAATGTCTGAGATTACTCAGGAACTTGCAAGCCTTGGCACAAATTTTTCGCAAAATATTCTGGCTGATGAAAATGCTTATGAACTTATACTTGAAAGTACGGAAGACTTGGCGGGCCTGCCTGATTTCCTGATCGCTGCTGCTGCCTCTGCTGCAAAGGAACGCGGGCATGACGGAAAATTTGTTATCACCCTGTCGCGCTCTCTGATCGAACCGTTTTTACAATTTTCTGATCGCCGTGATTTGCGAGAACAGGCATTTAAGGCATGGATTTCGCGTGGGGAAAACAACGGCACAACGGACAATCGCGAGATTATTGCACGAACGCTTAAACTGCGTGAGGATCGTGCAGGCCTGCTTGGATATGCAAATTTTGCGGAGTTCAAGCTGGAAGATCAAATGGCCAAAACCCCGCAAGCAGTGCGTGACTTGTTACTGCAAGTCTGGAAACCTGCAAAAGTACGGGCGCTGGAAGAGGCGGCACAATTACAGGCCTTTGCAAACACGGAAGGTGCAAACTTTAATATAGAACCATGGGATTGGCGGTATTATTCAGAGAAGGTTCGAAAAGCAGAATACGATCTGGATGAAACTGAATTAAAGCCGTATCTGCAGCTTGAAAATATGATCGCCGCTGCCTTTGAAACCGCAGGACGTCTTTTCGGATTGAAGTTTAAAGAAACGAACACCATTCCCACCTATCACCGAGACGTACGCACTTATGAAGTCACTAATGCAAAAGGTGATCACATTGCACTTTTCTTTGGTGACTATTTTGCACGCCCTTCAAAGCGCTCTGGCGCTTGGATGAGTGGTTTCCGTTCTCAGCAAAAATTAAAGGGTGATATCCGACCAATCATTGTAAATGTTATGAATTTTGCCAAGGCACCTGAAGGAGAAGCGACGCTCCTGACATTTGATGATGCTGAAACCCTTTTCCATGAGTTTGGTCATGCCCTGCACGGTATGTTGTCAGATGTAGTTTACCCGTCGGTCTCTGGAACTTCAGTTGCTCGGGATTTTGTAGAGCTACCAAGTCAGCTTTTCGAACATTGGTTGAGTGAACCTGAAATCCTTTCAAAATATGCGCTGCACTACAAAACCAGCCAGTCCATTCCGGAAGACTTAAAACAGCGGCTTAAAGCTGCTCAAAACTTTAACCAGGGATTTGCAACTGTTGAATACACGGCCTGTGCTTTGGTGGATTTGGAACTCCACACCATGAATGCAGAAGAGGCGCAGGATGTTTCTGCCATCGAAAAGAAAATACTGAGCGAAATCGGAATGCCGCGTGAAATCGTCATGCGCCACCGCACACCGCATTTTGCCCATGTATTCTCAGGTGATGGATATTCATCTGGCTATTATTCCTACATGTGGTCCGAAGTCATGGACGCCGATGCGTTTAAGGCATTTAAGGAAACCGGCGATGCCTTTGACGGCGAAACCGCAAATCGACTTCGTAACTTTATCTATTCTGCCGGTGGCAGTCGTGATCCTGAGGAATTGTACAAATCGTTTCGTGGAGCACTGCCAAAAATTGATGCCCTTCTCGAGGGGCGTGGCTTGAAAGATGTTGCTTAATATTCGGCGGCGAAGGGGGCATAAATAGATGCAACTGGATCAGGCAATGAAAGAGCGCCGCTCTATCCGCGGTTTTACAAAGGAACCCGTCCCGCGGGCACTTTTAGAAGAAGTAATTGCACTTGCCAATCGTGCTCCTTCTTCGATGAACACTCAGCCCTGGCATTTGCATGTAGTGACCGGCAAGCCACTGGAAAAGATCAGAAATGGAAATACCGAGCGCATGCTGGGTGGCATACCACCCTCCCGGGAGATTGAAGATTATGCCACTTATGAGGGTGAACATCGAAGGCGCCAGATCGAGATAGCGGTTCAGCTTTTTGAAGCAATGGGGATTGAGCGCCATGATGCAGAACGCAGGCAAGATTGGGTTATGCGTGGCTTTCGCCAGTTTGATGCCCCAGTCTCTGTTGTCGTGTGTTTTGACCGTTCACTTCTCAATAATACGATAGCCCATTTTGATACAGGCGCCATGACCTATGGGCTGGTGCTGTCTGCCTGGAGCAAAGGGCTGGGCGCAGTCATCAATGGTCAGGGTATTATGCAAAGCCCGGTCGTACGTGAAGTGGCGAATATTCCGGAAAGTCAGGTCATTTTAACCTGTGTTGCCCTTGGTTGGCCGGATACTGATTTTATCGCAAATTCAGTTATTTCAAAGCGCAGGGCCGTTGAAGATATTGCCCGGTTTCTGGGCTTTGAAGACTAAACTCTGTTTAAAGAAAGCTCATTTTTGGATAATCGATGCCAATTCCGTATCATGATTAGCAGATCAAAAGCATTGATCTTGTTCATTGCAGATATTTTACTGGATAATGTAACGAACCCATGCACGGATGGTAAAAGAATGGTACGGTTGACTTTCGACCAAAAGGCTTCAGGGGTCTAACGGGAGTTGAACAAGCGCTAGCGCTTTGAAGGATTAGGATCGGGTGTCCAGAATTCGCTTTGGTATCGCTACAGCACTAACCCTTGCCTTCGGCAGTCTGGCATTGCTGTCGACCGGTATTATGTTGTTCTTTTCTTTTGGTAATACGCTCCAATCCACCCGCAGCGCATTAAGCACACAATTAGAAAGCCTGATTAATGAGGCTGAACAGGTATCTGTCAGTTTCTTTCAGCCGATTGAACGTCAAGCAGCCTGGCTCGCAGATGAAATTTTGTCTGGCAGTATAGAGCCAGTCAATTCTTTGCAGTTTACAAAAACTTTAAAAGGCATGCTCGCATCTTTTCCGCAGGTAACCGCCGTTTCCTATCAGCGCCCAGATGGAACCGGGTTTTATTACACTGCCAGCGATGTAAATTTGCAATCTGTTACCTGGCCTCGACAATGGCGCGTGCAACTCAATCGAAGCGAAACAAATCCACAGACGCGTCCTGATGCTGAAGGCTTATGGGTGCTTCGCCCGTCTGTTCTGGATGGAACGCCTGAGAGTACATTTATTTATCCAGTGCGTACAGACAATGGAGACCTGGGCGCGATCGGTTTCAGGACCAATGTTGCCAGTCTTTCGGACCGGGTAGCGGAAGACGCTAAACTTGGAGAATATGAGCTTGTCAGATTTATATTATTTAACAACAGAACGGTCGTCGCCCATCCAGAACTGAAAGGCATGAAGGACCTGGGACGTCCAACGGTTGATGACTTAAAAGACCCTTATATGAAGCAATTGCTGAACGCTGAACGTGAAGAGTTGTCATTGATCAACGAGATCGAAGGAATCCAGACCTTCGGAATTCAAGGCGACAATGACATGCGGGTTTTTGCTGTAAAGGAGGATAGTTATCGTAGATCTGGTGGCAATATTCTCTTAGGTGTTCATTTCAGTTCGCAAACTGCGTCAGTGGAAATCAGGCGACTTATTTCCGTGGGCGCTGTTGGGTTTGGTTTGCTCTTGGCCTCTCTTTTAGGCGCTTACCTTCTAGGGCGCTGGGCTGCGCGTCCAATTAAAAAATTATCGCGCGCAGCGCAACTGGTCCAGGCAAATCAGCTTGATCAGGTTGAGCAATTACCAAAGAGCCCGGTGATCGAACTTTCTTCCGCGCTTGGTGCATTTAACGCAATGGTTGATGGGTTGCGCGAGCGCGAGCGGATCCGGGATTTGTTTGGCAAATATGTGCCCCAGGACGTTGCTGACCTTCTTGTGGCTGATGATGCAATCGCGGAGCCGACAGACGCCGAAGCGACCGTACTATTTCTCGATTTGGTGAAATTTTCGACCATTTCAGAAAAACTGAGTCCGGCTGAACTTGTCGAAACCATCAATAGTTTCTTTTCTGATGCAGTGGAGATTATCGAGAAGGAAGGCGGCATTGTTGCCCAGTTTCAGGGGGATGCAATCCTGGCAGTATTTAACATTCCGGTTCAGCTCGAAGGTCATGCAGATGCAGCCTTGCGAACATCATTGGCAATCCTGAAAACAATCGACAGCCAAACGTTTGGTGGCCAGAAACTGGATTGCAGGATCGGCATAAACACCGGTCATCTTGTTGCAGGCGCAATCGGCGCGGAAGATCGGTTAAGCTACACTGTTTATGGAGACGCTGTGAACGTTGCAGCCCGTCTTGAACAGATGAACAAGGAACATGGAACCCGCCTTTTGGTGGCTGAAGAAACGGTCAGCCAATCGGCGAATAAAGATTTGTTCAAGGAAGTTGGTGAGCTTCCGGTTAGGGGTCGGGCAAAGGATGTGAAGACGTTCACATTCCGTGATTAGCATTCCACCAAAAGCCCCCCGCAGCTTCACAAAATTATAATAAGAATGCAGGGGGATTAATGGATATGATGCGTGACCATTTTAAGCAGCCATCGCTCCAATGGTTTCCATGCGCTTTGTCCATACATCCACCAATTTGGGCTTTGGATGGCTGGCACCTGAAAGATGGGTTACACGCGCTGGCTTGATGCCAACAAAACCAAATATCTGATCTCGGATCTGTCGTACAAGTGCATTGCGATAGACAATGCGCATAAACCAGCCTGGCGTATCTGACGTCATGATGATACGGCCTGTGCGACCTGTTAACATAGGCAAGGGCATGCCCATCCAATTGGTTTCCCGTGTATTGAATGTGCGGCCTGGAATAAACGCGCGATCAAATAATCCTTTTAGCTTCGCTGGAAGACCGCCCCACCACATTGGTGTAGTCAAAACTACATGCTCGCTCCAGTCGATATTGTTCAGCACGGTTTCCAGCGGTTCTTCCAGAGGCTTGAAATTGGCGTAGCCGCCAAATTCATAATCGGCATCAAACTGAAGATCATGCAAATGGATAAGGCGAACCTCATGTCCGGATTTGCGCGCAGCATCAGCATAGGTTTCTGCAAGCATGCGATTGAGAGAATTTTCTGCGGGGTGTCCGTTGAGAACGAAAATACGTTTTTGTGTCATTGTTAGCTCCATTAAATTGACCATGGTCATTTAATAATATAAAAAATGACTACGGTCAATAATAAAATTGACTGCGGTCAAAAAAAGTGTTTAAACGGTTTATGGCGAGACAAATTCAAAAACGTACCTTAGAGACCCGCGCCCGTCTGGTTGCCGCTGCAGAAGCCTTGATTGAGCAAAACGGATTTGAGAGCCTGCGGGTGGAAGAAGTAGTGTTGAAGGCCGGTACAGCTAAAGGCACTTTCTTTGCTCATTTCAAAGATAAAGACGCTTTGATGGATCAAATCATCGGAGGGCGGATTGATCGATTACTAGATGATCTAGCGGAGATACAAGCACCACAAAATGTGCCGGAGACCATAGAGGCGCTAATGCCGCTGTGTGAATTTATGACATGTGAGCGCTATGTCTTTGATCTGATCTATCGTTATTCAGGCGCTGCAGCGATAGAAGAGATCGGCATGATTGCAACCACTTTTGGCAGGCAGATTGAAATTGTTGAAGGCTGGTTGGGAAATGCGCCGTTCCGTAAAGACATATCAACCGGATTACTTGCTGAAGGCATGCAGGCATTTTTGATGCAGGCCATGGCGGTTAATTTCTGCGCTCTTCACAATGCATTATCTATTCGCGATCGTTTGGCGCCCTATCTTGAGGCTTGGCTCACGCCCAAGGTGTAATGCCCGACCTGGACCATTGCTTGAATACCCGATCAGATCCTTTAAACGAATTAGTAATTTTCAATAAACTCGAAATAAAAAAGGCCGCATTATTGCGGCCTTCGAACTCACTAAATCAGTCAGTTTTAATCTTTTGGCTGTTCTGTAAACCGCACATATGGGACTGGCCGCTCGATAACACCGAAGCGTTGCTCAGCGTCTTCATCAGAAACTGCAGGCGTGATAATTACCTTATCGCCCTGCTGCCATTGTGCAGGTGTGGCTACTTGGTGTTTCGCGGTCAATTGCATAGAATCGATCACCCGCAAAATTTCATCGAAATTCCGCCCAGTAGTCATTGGATATGTCAGGATCAATTTGATCTTCTTGTCTGGTCCGATCACAAACACCGAACGCACTGTAGCGTTGTCAGCCGGGGTACGTCCTTCAGAACTTGCGCCCGCACTTGCTGGCAGCATGCCATAAAGCTTTGCGACTTTGAGGTTTGTGTCACCGATCATCGGGTAATGAACAGCTTGGCCGGTCACAGTTTGAATGTCATCTTTCCATTTATGATGGCTTTCAACCGGATCTACTGAGATTCCAAGGATTTTCGTATTGCGCGCTGCAAAGTCATCTTCAAGCCGTGCCATATACCCAAGTTCAGTTGTGCATACTGGCGTAAAGTCTTTTGGATGTGAAAACAGGATTGCCCAGCCATCTCCCATCCACTCGTGGAAATTAATCGGTCCGCCAGTTGTATCAGCAGAAAAATCAGGAGCTTCATCATTAATTCGTAGCGACATGGTCGTATCCTTTCAAAAAAAAGAACCATAAGTGATGTTTATTTTGCATTTTAGCTTTTTTGAAAAACTCTCACAAATAAATTTAACATATTCAAAGAACTATGTAGGATCGGGTATATAATCTTATTCTAACAAGTCCAGGTGAAATTTTGTCAGACGACTTTGCTGATTTTGCAGACTGGCAGGTTCACGGCAGTGGTGGTGAATGGCCAAAACCGTGGATGAATAAAGAGTCACTTTCTGAAAAACAAAAAAGAATAGCTAAAGCGAACGCAACACTTCTTTTGAATCGGGAGGCATGGCACGCGAAAGTTGATTCCTTTGAAAATGCTATCCAAAAATTAGTTGGCGAAGAAGTAAAACATGCAAAACGGCTGGAATATCACATTAGATTTGACCAGGCTTCCTTCGAGAGTGATAAGCTTGACTTGTCTAATTACCGGTTCCCCTGCAGCGTGTCATTTACAAACGTACATTTCAACGTTGAAAAACTGATACTCGATAACGTTCATTTTATCGGTGGTGATGTCTGGTTTCGTCCAGCTAACTTGAATAAAGCAGACTTTTTCGCCAATGGAGCGATAATTAACGGCAATTTTCACGTATTTGCTGACTTCCAAGGGGCAGCATATTTCCGCCGGTTAAAGGTAAAAGAAACTGCTGATTTTTCCAAATGCACGTTCCTCAAAGTCCCGAATTTCCTATACGCGGAGTTTAGTCGGCCGCCGGAAGTTTCTGGATTAGAAGTGCCCCCTCCCAATTTTGAAAAACCTGGATTTATATTTCAGACCAGCTCGAACCCCGAAGAAGTAAGGCTTTATCGAAAATTAAAAGCCATGGCCATTGCGGCCAGTGATCATGAAAAAGACGGTGAATTTTTTGCCTATGAAATGCAGGCAAAGCGAGGCGTAGAAACGCGCCAGAGCGCGGGTCTTCTATTTAATTCATTCTATTTTCATCTAAGCAATTACGGCCAGAGTTTCATGCGCCCGATTATATATTTCTTAGCGCAAATAGCTCTGTTCTTCTGTTTTTACTCTATTGTGGTTTTGTCAAAGGTCAGTGACTTCAAATTCTTCTTTTTCACCGTAGAAAATTCTATTCGAAACGCATTGCCGCTTGTTGGTTCCCTTTTTCGATCTGTTCCAAAACCGGAAGACCATTTGACCAGCTTTGACCAACTTTATTCTGATTTGATAAGAAGTGGTGTCAATATTGACCTGCTCGTGTACCTCGAAGTTTTACAGCAAATTTCGGGAGTTGTATTGCTGTTCTTGTTTCTTCTTGGATTACGCAATCGCTTTCGCTTAAAGTAAAAACCCGGCCAAGAGGACCGGGTTTTGGAATTTCTATTTCTTAAACCGTATAAAGAAATTCACGCCGCTTTTTGTGCAGGTTTTTCACCGCCAAATCTTCCGTAGAAGGATTCACCGTTTTTCGCCATATCGCGCAGCAATTGATTGACTGCAAACTGCTCGCCATACTTTTCGTGAAGTGTATCGCACATTTCAACGAATTTTGCAGTTCCCATACCGTCAATGTAGGAGAGAACCCCGCCTGTATAGGGTGCAAACCCAAAGCCAAGAATGGAACCCACATCGGCTTCACGAACATCGGTTACCACATTTTCTTCAACACACCGTGCTGCTTCCAATGCAATTACAGCCAAAAGACGGTTCTTGATTTCATCTGGGCTAATTCCAGCAGAGTCCTGCTGTTTGAACATTTCACGCAGTCCGGGCCATAGGAATTTCTTGGCTGGCTTATCCGGATACTCGTAAAACCCTTTGCCGTTCTTGCGACCAAGACGACCGTTTTCTTCAACCATCTTATTGAGAAACTCTACGTGTTTTTGGTCAACCGCGTCATCGCCAAGATCACGCACTGCCTGATTAAGAATCTTATGGGAAAGATCAATTGCTGTCTCATCATTAAGCTGAAGTGGTCCAAGCGGCATACCAGCCTGTTTTGCGATATTCTCAATCATTTGCGGCGGAATGCCTTCATAAAGCATGTAATAGGCTTCCAGCATATATTTCAGCACGCAGCGGTTAATGAAGAACCCGCGGGTATCGTTCACAACGATCGGCGTTTTCTTGATTTTGGCGATATAATCAAGTGCCATTGCAATGGCATTATCACCGGTTTCATTTCCCTTGATTACTTCTACCAGCATCATGCGATCCACGGGCGAGAAGAAGTGAATGCCAACAAATTGGTTGGGCCGTTTTGAAAACTTCGCAAGATCCGTGATCGGTATTGTCGAGGTATTGGACGCGAAAATCGCATCCTCACGCATATGCGCCTCGGCTTGCTCGGTAACCAGTTTTTTGATTTCTGAATCTTCAAATACTGCTTCAATCACCATATCCACATCAGCAAGGTCGGCATAATCCCCACTGGCCTTAATGCGTGAAAGCACAGCGTCTTTCTTTTCTGCTGTAGAGCGTTTCTTTGAAATAGCCTTGTCTTCGATGCCTTCGGCATGTGCAATAGCATTTTTTGCGCTTTCCTCATCGCGATCAAGCACCACGACCTCAATGCCTGCTTTTGCAGAAACATATGCGATGCCTGCACCCATGAAACCACCGCCGCCAAGGACGCCAATCTTTTTAATCGAGAGCTCGCCAACACCAGCCGGGCGCCGTGCACCTTTGTTCAGTTCCTGCATGGAAACAAATAGGCTGCGGATCATCATTGAAGCTTCGGTGGAACGAAGCACAGAAGCAAAATACCGGCTTTCAACTTTGAGTGCTGTATCAAACGGGAGATTCAACCCCTCATAGACACATTTCATAATTGCGCGCGCGCCAGGATAATTGTCCTGTGTCTCGCGGCGATAGATAGCGTTTGCTGGTGGGAAGAGCTGGAACCCAGCAGGCGAATATACTTTGCCGCCGGGCAATTTATAGCCCCGCTGATCCCAAGGTTGTTCGCCCTTCAAGCCTCCTGCAAGCAGCTCCTTGGCTTTGGAGATCAATTCACCTTCCGGCACGACTTCTGTTACAAGGCCGTTTGCCTTGGCTTTGCCGGCGTGATAGTTGCCGCCCTTAAGAAGCATTTGTAGTGCTTCTTGCGTATGCATCAAACGTGGTACGCGCTGCGTTCCGCCACCGCCTGGAAACAGGCCAACTTTAACTTCTGGCAGACCAACCTTGGCATCATCAGCCATCACACGTGCATGACAGGCAAGACAGATTTCAAGACACCCACCAAGCGCCTGGCCATTAATGGCAGCAACATAGGGTTTGCCGCTGGTTTCCATTTTACGCAACATCAGATTGAGACGATAAGCATTATCAAACAGCAACTGTGCTCCAGCTTCTTTGTCCTTTTCCTCTTCCGCGCGGAACTGACCCAACATGTCCTGGAGCATGGTGAGATCAGCACCTGCACCAAACGTCTTTTTGCCAGAAGCAATCACAACACCTTTTATGGCTTCATCTGCGCTAATCTGGTCGATTACTGCATCGAACTCTTCCATAACAGTAAGGTCGATAACATTCATGGATTTGCCGGGCATGTCCCAGGTGACAACGGCAAAGCCGTCTTTATCTGTGTTGATTTTGAAATTTGTGTAAGTCATGTTTCTGCCTTCTGCATCTACTGCTTATTCGATGTTTGTGCTTCGATCATAGCGCTTGCAATAGCGCTTGAATCAGTTTGGCCTTCGTTTTGAAATCCGGCGACTACGCCGTCAAAATCCTGGCCGTCTTTATTTTGCGAAAGCTTCCAGACACCTTCCAGTCTGGAAACACGCATCCGGAATCCGACAATACCCCGCATCATACTTTGCATGTATCGTTCCGGAGCATCCTTAAGTGACCAAGGGTCTTGCCGCGATTTTTCGTTTTGAAATGAGAGCATTTCCAGATGCCGTACCAACTCTTGTTGACCCTGAAATGCTTCAAACGGTCCATGGGCATGTACAACGATATAATTCCAAGTCGGGACCGCTTTGCCGTGTTCCTTTTTGGATGGATACCACCCTGGATGAACATAGGCTTGAGGTCCCTGAAAAATCGCAAGTGACGGGATTGATGAGTTACCTAGCCGCCAGTGAGAGTTTGCGCGGGCAAAATGTCCTTCAAGGATGATTTCACCGTCACGTTCTTCCAGTACTATTGGCATGTGGGTTGCGCAAAGACCGTCATCTCCAGCTGTAACAATACAGGCAAACTGAATGTCCTGCATTGCCTGCACCAGAATATCCGGACAGTCTTCCGCAAACTCTTCCGGGCGAAACATATTACACCCGCTCAATAATCGTCGCCGTACCCATACCTGCACCAATGCAAAGGGTAACCAGCGCTGTATTAAGATCACGGCGTTCCAGTTCATCAAGAACCGTTCCAAGTATCATCGCACCGGTTGCACCCAATGGATGTCCCATTGCTATGGCGCCACCATTAACATTGATCTGGTCATGGGAGATGCCAAAATGCTGCATGTAACGAAGGACGACGGAAGCAAATGCTTCGTTTAGTTCAAATAGATCAATGTCGCCAAGGGTCATGCCAGCGCGATCAAGTAGCTTTTCAGTAACATCAACCGGACCTGTCAGCATCAAAGCAGGATCAGAGCCAATATTGGCAAAAGCACGAATTTTTGCGCGTGGCTTCAAATTGAGTTTCTTGCCACCTTCTTGTGACCCCATCAGAATTGCCGCAGCCCCATCGACAATGCCGGAAGAGTTACCTGCATGATGGACATGTTTAACCGCTTCAACATCTGGGTGAGATGCAATGCCGACTGCGTTAAAGCCGCCCATTTCACCCATCATAACGAAAGAGGGATCAAGTGATGCAAGCGACTGCATGTTTGTGCCCGCGCGCATGTGTTCATCTTTGGCCAGAATTGTCAGCCCGTTCTGGTCCTTGACTGGAATTACGGCTTTATCAAATTTGCCTTCTTCCCAGCTTTTGGCTGACCGGTTTTGGCTTTCAACTGCATAGGCATCCACATCATCACGGGAAAACCCATATTTCGTTGCTATCAGATCAGCAGAAACGCCTTGTGGCATAAAATATGATGGAATTGCTACAGACGGATCCATTGGCCATGCGCCACCTGATGCGCCAATGCCAACCCGGCTCATGGATTCAACACCGCCAGCGATAACAATATCGTCGGCGCCGGAATTAATCTTTGATGCGGCCATGTTAACTGCATCAAGTCCAGAAGCGCAAAACCGGTTGATCTGCATGCCGGGAACCGAAGTGTCATACCCAGCTTCAAAAACTGCTGCACGGGCTATATCACCGCCGGCTTCACCAACCGGGTCCACGCATCCGAGAATGACATCATCAACCTTGGATGTATCAATTTCATGGCGTTCCTGAAGCGCTTCGAGGGTCTTTGCGGACAAACGAACTGCAGGTACTTCATGCAGTGAGCCATCTTTCTTACCCTTCCCGCGAGGTGTGCGGACGTGGTCATAAATATATGCTTCATTCATTATTGGATCTCCTATGAATGACAAATCGTTTAATCAGAAGGACTGGCCGGAAGCAGTTCTTCCGGTGATGCCCATTGAGGTAAGTCTTGAATACGAGCCAGCCAGGCTTTGATACCGGGATACTCATCCCAGGTTAGACCAACATGTTCCGGCCAAAAGAGGTAACCGCAGGCACTAATATCAGCAAGGGTTGCCTGATTTGCTGCTAACCAATCGTTTGCCTGTAAATTTTGTTCAATAATTTTCAGTGCCCCAAGTGCACGGCCTTTGAAGAATTCCGTTTCCGGTTCGCCATCCTTCTTCATAAAGCGCGACAAAAATCGCCAGGTAGCTGTGTAAGCAGTGAGTTTATGATTGTCAAAAAACATCCACCGCATCATTTCCAGCTCATCGCGTCGATTATCCGGGACAAATTTCCCAAACCGGTCTGACAAATGCAGCAGGATCACGCTTGACTGGCTAATTGCGTCATCACCATGTGTATGGTCGATCAGAACCGGTACTTCACCCATCGAGTTGACGGCACCGCGGTATTCTTCTCCGCGCGTTTCACCATTAAAAAAATCTACCCATTCTGCCTGCCAGTCTGCATTGCATAACTGGAGCATTAAGGCAGCCTTGTAAGCATTGCCGGATTCAACGAAACATTTGAGCGTATAATCAGCCATCTTGCGTCATACGCCTTCCATTAAGGTGATGGTGCCTTGTGACACTGCTGTGCGGTGTTTCTTGGCATCCTGATAGGTGGCGCTGTTGTAACAAGCTTTTGCAGTTTCCAGAGAATCGAATTCAATCACCACGTGGCGGCTACCCAGGTCTTCACCTTCAGCAATCACAAACGATCCACCACGGGCGAGAAACTTGCCACCAAATTCTTTGAATGCGGGGCCTGCGCCAGCAACATAGGCCTGATATTGATCAGACTGAAATGCTGATGCATCAGCTGCTTTCACATGTGCAATCCAGTATCCTTTAGCCATTTGATCAGTCCTTAAGTTAGCTTGTTAAAGCGTGCGCGATATAAGCACTTTCATGATTTCATTTGTCCCGCCATATATGCGCTGCACACGTGCATCACGGAACAGTCGGGCGATTGGATATTCGTTCATATAACCATAGCCCCCAAACAGTTGCAGACACTCGTCCATTACTTTTCCCTGAAGGTCAGTGAGGAGATATTTGGCCATAGAAGCGGTTGCGGTATCGAGATTTTTTTCAAGATGCTGTGCTACACAATGATTGACAAAAGCCTTTGCCATTGTTGCTTCTGATTTCAGTTCCGCAAGCTTAAACTGCGTATTTTGAAAATCGATCACTGCTTTGCCAAATGCCTTGCGGTCCTTGACATATTCAATGGTCAGCGACAGTGCCAATTCAATCGAAGCCATTGCCTGATTGGCAATTATAAGCCGCTCTTGAGGCAGTTCTGTCATTAACTGGGCAAACCCCTGGCCCTCATCAGTGCCGAGCAGGTTTGAAGTTGGTACTTTCACATTATTGAAGAAAAGTTCCGATGTGTCGTTGGCCTTGTATCCGATCTTGTCGAGGTTACGACCGCGTTCAAAGCCTTCCACCTCGTCAGTTTCTATGACGATGAGGGAAGTGCCCTTGGCACCCTTTGTCGGATCCGTCTTAACCGCCAGCACAATTAGATTGGCATTTTGACCATTGGTGATGAACGTTTTCGAACCATTGATCCGGTATTGATTGCCATCACGAACCGCAGAGGTTTTTACCCCTTGCAAATCTGAGCCTGCACCCGGCTCTGTCATTGCAATCGCACCGATCAATTCGCCGCTTGCAAGCCTGGGAAGCCATTTCTGCTTTTGCTCTTCGGAGCCAAAGTGAAGGATATACGGCGCAACAATTGCTGAATGTAGCGCAATACCAAACCCGTCTACACCATGATGGCCGATTGCTTCAATGATCGCAGCCTCATGAGCATAAGTGCCGCCGGCACCGCCATATTCTTCAGGCATGGCGGCGCATAAAAGTCCGTTGGCGCCCGCCTTTTCCCAGTCAGAACGCGGGACGATTTCGTCCTTCTCATACTGATCGTAATTGGGCGCAATTTCATTTTCCATAAACCTGTTGGCCATGTCGGAGACGAGGGAAACCTCGTCATCCATCCATGCGGGCTTTGGAAAACTGAGAACCTCAGCGGGCTGCATCGACTTTTCTCCGCGTTACAGTAAGGCTCAAAACGCTTCCGCGTTCATTGCCATCATAACATCAGCGCCAGACTGAATACGGGCAAGATGGGCACTACATTCAGGCATAACACGGTCCATGAAATAACGACCGGTAGCAAGTTTGTTGAGATGGAATTCAGAGGAACCATTTGCCCCTTCGGCAAGTGCTTCCTGTGACTTTTCAGCCATAATTCCCCACATGTAACCAAGAGCAACAAGACCAAACAGATGCATGAAATCCATAGAGGCAGCACCTGCGTTATTAGGGTCTTTCATGCCGTTTTGCATCAGCCACATGACAGAAGCCTCAAGCGTCTTTGCACCTTCGCGTAGTGGCTTCGTGTAAGGATGCATGGCCTCATTATCCATGTGTTTCTTGGTAAAGCCGTTTACTTCTTCCATGAAGGCACGCATTGCCCGGCCACCGTCTTTCGGCAGTTTCCGGCCAACAAGATCAAGCGCTTGGATACCGTTTGCACCTTCATAGATTTGTGCAATCCGCGCGTCGCGAACGAACTGGCTCATGCCCCATTCTTCGACATAACCATGTCCGCCAAAGACCTGTTGTGCGTTAACGCAGTTGGAAAACCCAACATCTGTTAGAACACCTTTTACAATTGGTGTAAGCAGACCCATCAAATCGTCCGCTGCTTCGCGTTCTTCTTCAGAAAGTCCACGATGGGAAATATCACCCTTAAGCGCAGTCCAAAGCATCAGGGCGCGCCCGGCTTCGTTGAATGATTTGATATTGAGCAACATGCGCCGCACGTCGGGGTGCACAATAATTGAGTCGGCCTTTTTATCAGGCTCAGCTGCGCCGGTAAGCGCACGACCCTGAATGCGGTCTTTCGCATAAATAGCTGCATTCTGGTAAGCAACTTCTGACTGAGCAAGCCCTTGTAAACCAACGCCAAGACGCGCTTCATTCATCATGATGAACATGGCGTTGAGGCCACGATTTTCTTCACCAATCAGATAGCCGGTCGCCTCGTCATAGTTTAAAACACAGGTAGAATTGCCGTGAATGCCCATTTTTTCTTCGATTGAGCCACAGGAAACGCCGTTACGCTCGCCGATAGAACCATCATCGCCTACCATGTATTTAGGCACGATAAACAGGGATATACCCTTAACACCTTCCGGCGCGCCTTCAATGCGAGCTAATACAAGGTGGATAATGTTGTCTGACATGTCGTGTTCACCAGCAGAGATAAAAATCTTCTGGCCGGAAATCTTGTAGGAACCGTCATCTTGAGGAGCTGCTTTTGAGCGCAAAAGACCCAGATCTGTGCCGCAATGCGGCTCAGTCAGGTTCATTGTGCCAGTCCATCCACCTTCAATCATGTTGGGCAGATATTTTTGCTTTTGTGCATCTGAGCCATGAACAGTAATTGCGGCAATCGCGCCCTGGGTAAGACCAGGATACATTGCAAAGGCCTGATTAGCAGATGAAAGATATTCCGCAGCTGCCGTATGAAGAGTGTAGGGAAGGCCCTGTCCGCCATATTCTGGATCAGCAGCAAGGCCCATCCATCCGCCTTCGCGGTACATTTGATAAGCTTCTTTGAAGCCTTTTGGCGTTGTTACACTACCATCCTCATGACGGGTGCAACCCTCTTGATCGCCTGAAAGGTTGATCGGTTGAACAACTTCCTCACAAAGCTTTGCGGCTTCGCCCAAAATTGCTTCCACCATATCTGGCGTAGCATCTTCAAATCCAGGCAGATTATTGTACCGATCGATATTCAGTATATCGTTCAGGATATAAAGCGTTTCATTCACTGGCGCGGTATAGCTTGGCATCTGCATCTCCTCCGAATAACCAATTCGCATCTAGGGTCTATATTGGATTAGCCTTAAGCGTAAAACAATGAGGCGTATTTTCCCATATTAAAAATATCTTACGTTTACGTAAATGTAAGAGTTGAAAATTGCAATATCACAGTAAAACTTTTTGTGCATAGAACTAAATCACAATATGACAGCTTTTCAGCCAATTTGCTTTAGCAAGATTAGCCTGTCCAGTTGCAAATCAGGGATTTGTTAAAGCCCTTGGGCGATACTCGAACTATGATGTTGAGAATTTTTAAACCCGCAAGCACGTTTTTCTTCGTTTTTCTGATTGTTTTGACGGCCTGTAGCCCTGCGAGTCAGCTTGAAAATCCGATATCAGCACAAGCGCCACTGGATAATAAACCAGTGTATTTTGATGCGACACAATCTTTTTTGGCACTCAATAAAGCTCGAAGTAAATTTTTCCTCTCCGGTTTCCGTCCTGATCCAAGATTAATGGAAGCAGCAAGAAATCATGCGCACTTAATGGGACAAACTGGTAAGTTTGGCCATGAGTTTGGGCCTTCTACCAAGTTTCAAAAGCGAATTTTTGCGGTAGGTTTTAAAAATAGTGCAGGTGAAAATCTTGGTGTTGGTTATCGCAGCATCGATGAGGCGATACAAGGTTGGCTTGATTCACCCGGCCATCGCAAAATCCTGCTTAAGAAGCGTTATACGCTTGGCGGGATTGCCTATGCCCAAAACGTTTCCGGTAAAAACCCCCGCCTCAATCATTTTTGGGTGCTCATCGTTGGGCAAGAATAGCTTTTAAAAACAGATAGTTATGATCTATTTCCCCGTTTTCGAAACATAATCAAGCGGGTTTTAGCCTGCCTATTTGAGCTTCAAGTTTAACAAGCTAGTGTGAGATCAGAAATGGTGACTAGGCTGGCGAAACTCATGGTATCCAGTTTTCTTTAGTGGCAGTTTCCTTATTAATTCTGCCTATCATGAGCAGTATTGACCTCTGCCAAATATCATAACTCTGCCATCAGGTATGCTCACAAGTCAGCGATGTGCACATGCAAGGTTTGATCCACCAGTTGATCCGGGAATTCATTCAACGAAAATTTTTCTGATGATCGGTACAACGGCGACTACCACCGGATGTAACTGCCAGACTAAGTGAAGCAATGCGGCAGAACATGCCAAGCACACTATTAGTGGACCGGGTTCCCTGGCAGGGCAGGGTGTTCTCATCCAAGATCATAGCTATCCCCAGAGGCACTTACGAATTAAGCAGCTGAAAAGAGACTAAGAAGGATTGGTTAGATCGCTAAGCTGTTGATTTTAATGGCGCACTCGGGAAGATTCGAACTCCCGACCCCTAGATTCGTAGTCTAGTGCTCTATCCAGCTGAGCTACGAGTGCGTATTGGTATAATGCCAACGAAGATTGGCAGTTAATGCGCAATCCTACAGGCTCGTTTTCCTAATTCCAATAGGTGTTGAAAGCAAGCACTTTATTCGATCGAAAAGCGCGCTCTCACGCCCCAAACTAAATCGTTACTTACCGGTAAGCTTTTCAGCCTCCAGTTTAGTTGCTGTCACATCCGGAATATCCAGTTTGAAACAAGTGCCTTCAGTACCGGTATTTTCGATGACTATCGTGCCCCCGTGGGAGCGCACCAGTTCAGCAGCGATAGTTATGCCAAGACCGCTTCCGCCAACTTTTGTGGAACCTTGAAACGCTTCGAAAATCTTTTCGCGAATTGCATCCGGAATACCCGGGCCAGTATCTTTTATGCGTATGACAAGCTCAGGGCCAAACCGTTCGGCTGTCACATTCAATCGCCTGTCGCTCGATCCTTCAGGCATATCCATCATGGCTTGCTGGGCATTCCTGCAAAGGTTCATCAACACCCTGAACAATTGCTCGGGGTCCGCATCAGCCTGAAGATTGGCATCGACTGAATTTTCCCATTTTATCTCTGAGTTAGCCTGTAGGCCAAGCGATTCGGCAACGTCATCGACCAGGTTCTTTAGGTAAAGTTTACGCCGATTGGGAGGTGCTTCCAACGCTTTGCCATAATCGATTACTGACTTGGTATAGTCAACTGCACGGTCAATCGTGCGAATAAGCTTTGGCGCAAACCGTTGCACAGTAGGGTCGGGAAGAGTGCTCAACCGGTCAGAAAACAACTGAGCAGAAGCCAAAATATTGCGTAGATCATGATTTATCTTGGCAACTGCCAGGCCAAGGTCAGCCAGTCTTCTCTTTTGCCGTAATGTGCCTTGTAAATCCTGCTGCAGTGAACTGAGGCGGTTTTCAGCAAGGCCGATTTCGTCTGTCCGGCTACTTGGTATATGCACCAGCGAAGCATTCTCCGGTTGTTTGGAAAACTGATCCATATTGGTGGACAGGCGGATAATCGGTAGAACAATCATCCGATAAAGCGCAAGATAAACTAGGATCGCTGCAAATACTGACACCAGTAACGACAGGATCAAGATGTTTCTGGCATAGCGCCACAGGGCATTTTGTATCGGTTCCATGGTCTGAACAAGTTCAATTACCGAACCTGTGGAGCGCATTTCGCCAAACACCCGGTACTGGTTTTTTGGATCAGCGACCATCATGGAAAGTGCACTTTGAATTGAGCTCAACGGGCCCGATGCATCAAGATCAATGTGCTCACTAATCTCTAGCGTTGTCTTTTCAGAGGCAATTAACCGGGACATGCCATCACGGCGTACAGCGACGTTTAAGGATTTTGTAGTTTCAAGCAGGCTTGCACGCGCATTTTCACTGAGCATTAGTTCGTTGGAATCAAGATACACGATGCTTGCTGCATCGGCGATATCAAGATGATTGCGCAGCCAGACATTGCGAAAATTTGCGATTGAGGGGACGAAAATCAAAATCTCTGCCAGCATGATAAACAATACTGTCAGCAGCAGCAGACGCGCGGACAGGCCTTTAAAAATGCCTGCATGTTTTTCCGGTGGTAGTTCTTTATCCGTATCGCGCAGGATCGATTCAATATCAGACATCAAACGGCTTACCCGAACTTCTGAAGAAAGCGGACTACCCAGCGAACCAAGGGTTTTTTGGCAAGAGGGCTATAACTTGAAACCACTGCGCGTTTTCCGATCTCGCTCATTGTTGGATAAGGTGAAATATAGCCAATCACGTCGCGTAATTTCATCTTATTTGCAATTGCAAGCGACCACATATTGATCATTTCACCCGCATTGGCACCCACTATCGAAACGCCTAAAATGCGACCGCGTTTGCTTGCTATGATTTTTATAAAGCCAGTCGTTTTTCGTTCCGCTAGAGCCCGGTCGTTTTCCTTGTAGTCCCATTTCAAAACCTGAGTTTCTGTTCCGCCGTCTTTGCCGCGAGCTTCTTCTTCTGTCTGGCCTATATGGGCAATCTCGGGATCGGTAAAGGTAACCCAGGGAATCATATGGATTTGAGGTGAAGCTTTCTGGCGAAACAAAATGCCACGAATAACCAGACCGGCGTGATATCCTGCAACATGCGTAAATTGCAGGCCACCTGCCACATCGCCGATTGCATAGACACGTTGGTTTGTCGTGCGAAGATCATCCCAAACTCGTATGCCCTTCGTAGAATACTCGATATTTGCGTCTTCAAGCCCCATACCAGCCACATTGACTGCACGCCCTGTAGCAACCAGCAGATGCGATCCCTCAATTTCTGTTTCAACACCATCACGCAGCACAGTAGCGACAATACCGGATCGGCCTTTTTTTGCTAATTTTTCTACTTTTGCGTTTTCAAGGATTTCGATTTCCTCACCCCGAAGTTTTTCCAGCACAATTTGTGTTAGTTCCGGATCATCCTTGCCAAGTGCCTTGAGCCCTTCAACTACGGTTACTTTGGAGCCAAGCCGTCGATGGGCCTGAGCCATCTCCATACCAATCGGCCCGCCACCGATAACGATCAGATGATCAATCTTCTTTTTGTTCTGAAAAATCGTCTCGTTGGTGAAAAACGGGATATCATCAATCCCGTGGATAGGCGGGACAAAGGGTGCGGATCCCGTTGCAATCACAAATCGCCGGGCACGTATTTCATATTTTTCGGTAACAACCGTGTCTTCGTTTACAAAACGCCCGAAATCCCGGATTACCTTGACCCCAAGCCCCTCAAACCGTTCCTGGGAATCGTGTGGTTCTATAGTGCTAATTACATCATGAATATGGGCGTGAACTTTTTCGAAATCTATATTTGGCTCTGCTGGCTTAATACCAAATTCTGCGCTACTGCGGAAAACTTCTGCATTTTTGCCAACTGCAAGTAGTGCTTTGGATGGCACACAGCCAAAATTCAAGCAATCCCCACCCATTTTGTCTTTTTCAATTAAGATTGTTTCAACGCCAAAAGCCGCCGCTGCAGCAGCAACACTCAATCCGCCAGAACCGGCTCCTATTACGCAAATATCCGGGGTTAGCAATTGGGCCATGTTTAAGTGCTCTTTGAAGGGGTTACGGGATCGCTGTTATTGTTTGCTGGTGGTTTGCCGCGCAACTTTCGAATGATGAACGGTAAAAAAGATAATATTCCCAGCCCCGCAAGCGCAAGCAACAATTCAAATGTCACCAGTGACGATACTTCCAGACTGCAGGTGCCAGCTTGTGCGCAGCCCGGATTGGCCTGTTCTTGCTCGCGGATCACACTATCTAGACCTGCGCCAAGATAGGCAAAGGCAAATGTTCCGGGAATGATACCGATAAAGGTAGCAAGTGCATATTGGCCCAGTTTCATATTTAGCAGTCCGGGGACGATGTTTACCACCCAGAACGGGAAGGCAGGCACAAGACGAAGGGTCAATAGATACTGAAAGGCGTCCTTACGAAACCCTTCAGACATCCGCTTTACAAAGGCACCCGCCTTTTGTTCAAGAATATCGCTGAGAGAACTCCTGGCGATCAGAAATATGATTATTGCACCGATGGTGGCTGCCGTAACTGTTGCAATACCGCCTATAAACCAGCCAAACAAAAGGCCAGAAAAAATTGTCAATGGTGCGCCACCGGGAAATGATATGGCGACGATCACAACATAAAGGGCCATATATCCGGCAACTGCCAGCACAAGGTTTTCATTTATAAAACTGCCCAGCGCTTCTCTTTGTTGAATGAGATTTGAAAGGGTCAGGTATTGATGTAAGCCGGCGAGATATGCCCCGGCCAAAAGTGTCAGAATCAAAAGTATCGGAAGCCAGCGATTTATCATTATTATTATTCTTTCCAATACGTTGGCGGATACTCTCTGGCACAGTTTCAGAACATGAGTGTATCACGACAGTTAAGTGATTGTCTTTGGGGTTCGGTCCATTGATTGTAAAGTTTTATAGATGTCGTTCAAGTATGCTAGAGGCAGGTGACACAACTGGATCAGCAAATCCATCACAAACGATGACATTCGCGTTAGAATTGGCAATTTTGGTTTGGCATGTGGAATTTAGATTTGAATCCAAACAAAGCATTTTGTTGACTTCATTTCCAACGAGACTTATAAGCGCGATCAATCGGAATTTTCAGTGTTTTCGTCGACAATTAAACGGTCAACTACTGGTATCAATCAGTTCTAGTAGTGAAGATCGGTTCGATATTGCATTGACCAACCCTAATTAAAATAATGAGGCTTCGGCAAGGCCGGAGATTGAGAAAATGAAGCGTACGTTTCAACCCAGTAATCTTGTTCGCAAGCGTCGTCACGGTTTTCGTGCCCGCATGGCTACTAAAGGTGGTCGTAAAGTAATTGCTCTACGCCGTGCAAAAGGCCGTAAGCGCCTTTCTGCTTAAGGTGTAAATTACGGGCTGTCTGGTAGTGGCCGAGTTCAACATACAAGTCGAGCATAATCCATTAGAAATCGTCACGTTGCGTAAGCGGCGTGACTTTCTTGCTTTGAGAAATGGCTTGCGGGTTTCTAATCCTGTAATGACCGTTCAAATGCTTAAGCAATGGTATGGTGACAAAGAGCCTTTATGCAGGGTTGGATATACTGTTACAACAAAAGTCGGAAATGCAGTCGAGCGAAACCGGATCAAGCGGCGATTACGCGCCGCCGTCCGTGAAGTATTTCCCGACAATGCAAAGTCTGGTTTTGACTATTGTTTGATTGCCAGGCGCCCACTTCTAACCAAAGCTTACAGTCAAATCGTACTACAATTGAAACAGGCACTTGACCGCCTTCACGCAAAAGAGGCAAAAGGTTCTCCAAAAGCCGATAGCTAGAGGGTTTTAGGGCGCCATCCGAGCGATTTAGGAAAATTCCCATGAATGATAATACCAAGAATACAATCCTTGCGGTTGTACTTTCCATCATCGTGTTGATCGGATGGCAGGCGCTATATATTGCTCCCAAGCTTGAAGAAGAGCGCCGGATTGCAGAGGCTACGGCAGAGCGTGAGATAACTCAGAACACGCAGCCTCAGACGAGCCAGTCGGGCCAAGCGGGTCAGGCGGGTGTAATCCCCTCAGAAGGACTAACCGCACCGGCTGGCGGCAGTGAGACCCAGGCGACCGTCTCTCGCGACGCAGCACTAAACGAAACATCCCGGGTAACCATTGAAACTGAATTGCTTCTAGGCTCAATTAATCTGCTCGGTGCTCGTATAGATGATCTGAAACTGCGCAATTATCGTGAGACAATTGATCCTGAAAGCCCTTTGATTACTCTGCTTTCGCCTCGCGGAAGCGATGCAGCGTATTTTGCTGAATTTGGTTACCTTGAAACTGCAAGCTCTGGCAAAGTTCCCGGGCCGCAGACCCAATGGCAAACTGATGACAAGGATCTGGCAGCAAATGGTTCTGTCACCTTGAGTTGGACTAATGAAAAGGACATTCGCTTTGAGCGGACGATTAGTCTGGATGATGCTTACATGTTCACGGTTTCTGATCGTGTAATCAATGAGACCGGCGGTAGCGTTGATCTTACGCCTTATGGTCGGATTGCCCGTTTTGGGACTCCGGAGACCCAGAATATTTTTGTTCTGCACGAGGGCCTGATCGGTATGCTCGGTGAAGAAGAAGGACTGCAGGAAATCGACTATGATGACTTGCAGGACGAAAAGGAAATCAGCCAGGGTCGTGTAGATCAGGGTTGGTTGGGAATGACTGACAAATATTGGGCGACGGCTCTAATTCCGACAACAAGTTTCAAACCAACATTTTCTTATCATGATCGCGGTTCAGCGCTTTATCAGACAGATTTTGTTGGCGAGGCAAGCGTCATTTCCGATGGTCAGACGGGCGAATTTACGCATCGTCTGTTTGCCGGCGCCAAGAAATCGGCACTGATTGATCAGTATGAAACCGAGTTGGGTGTCTACAAGTTTGAACTTATGATCGACTGGGGTTGGTTTTACTTCATTACAAAACCACTATTTTGGCTCTTGAACTGGTTGTTCGGTATCGTTGGTAACTTTGGCGTCGCAATCCTAATTGCAACGGTGATCGTCAAGGCTTTGTTCTTTTACTTCGCGAACCTTTCTTATGCTTCCATGGCGAAGATGAAAAAGGTTCAGCCCGAAATGATGGAAATTCGGGAGCGTCACTCTGAAGACAAAATGAAGCAGCAGCAGGAAATGATGGCGCTTTACAAGCGGGAGAAAATCAATCCTGCGGCGGGGTGTTGGCCAATTCTTATTCAGATTCCGGTATTCTTTGCTCTCTATAAGGTTTTGTTTGTCACCATCGAGATGCGTCACGCACCATTCTTTGGTTGGATACAGGATTTGGCCGCACCTGACCCGACATCAATTTTCAATTTGTTTGGCTTGCTTCCATTTGAAGTAGGTGGCCTGTTTTTGGTTGGTGTATGGCCAATTATTATGGGCGTCACAATGTTCATGCAGATGCAGATGAACCCGACCCCGCCCGATCCAACCCAGGCGATGATTTTTAAATGGATGCCGCTTGTCTTTACTTTCATGCTTGCGACATTCCCGGCCGGATTGGTAATTTACTGGGCCTGGAACAACTTCCTCTCGATCCTGCAACAAGGATTTATCATGCGTCGCCACGGCACAAAGATTGAGTTGTTCGACAATCTGAAGGGTATATTCAAACGCAAGAGTACGGATGCTTCTAAAGAAACTACGGCGAAGCCGGTGAGTGGTGAGAAAAAATCCGAAAACAACAAATCAAAAGCGAAGAACAAACGGTCTCCGAAAAAATGACCGCTGAGAAATCGCAACAGGATGAAGCCGCCCTGGAACAGGGGCGGCTTTTGTTTGCAAGGCCATGGGAATTCATTCGCGGTGTTCCCTCAATGAAGTTTCTTCCCCCTGAAGGGCCGTTGGAGATTGCCTTTGCTGGCCGTTCGAATGTGGGGAAATCCTCACTGATCAATGCGCTGGTAAACCAAAAGGGTCTAGCGCGAACTTCCAATACGCCTGGGCGCACACAGGAACTCAATTACTTTGTACCTTCAGGCCATGATGAGTTGCCACCGCTCGCTATCGTGGATATGCCCGGATATGGATATGCAAAGGCACCTAAATCGCAGGTGGAAGCATGGACGCGATTGGTATTCGACTATCTAAGGGGACGCTCCACCCTGCGCCGGGTATTTGTACTGATTGATGCGCGTCATGGTATAAAACCGAATGATGAGGAAGTTCTAAAGTTGCTGGATACGGCGGCGGTTTCCTATCAGATTGTGCTCACGAAAGCAGATAAGATCAAAACGGCTGAGCTGGAGAATGTGAAAGCAAAAACTCAGGAAAAAATCGCCAAACGTGCTGCTGCACATCCGATGTTATTGATTACATCCTCGCAAAAAGGCGAGGGGTTTGCAGAAATAGGGGCTGAAATTTTTGCGCTTGTTTAGTAATCAATCAACCAGGGGTCTGACCCTGGTCGGCTTTTAAAGGCAGAGAGGGAATAAAATGGCAGAAAAAGAAAAACAAGAAGGTTTGGCTGAAGCAGAAATTCTTTCCAGTGCACTTCCCTATATGCAGCGCTATGCCGGGCGCACGGTCGTTATCAAGTACGGTGGCAACGCCATGATCGACGATGCACTTGGAGAAGCATTTTGCCGCGATATTGCTCTTTTGAAACAAGCCGGTGTCCATCCGGTCGTTGTCCATGGCGGCGGTCCGCAAATTGGCAGCATGCTTGAACGTATGGGGATCAAGTCAGAGTTCCGTGACGGCCTGCGGGTCACCGATTCTCAAACTGTTGAAGTTGTTGAAATGGTGCTTGCCGGTTCCATCAATAAACAGATTGTTGCTTCAATTAATTCTCAGGGCGCGCGTGCTGTCGGCCTTTGTGGGAAGGACGGTAACATGGTGTTGGTTGAAAAGGCCCGTCGTACAAAAATGGACCCGGACTCCAATATAGAACGCATTATTGATTTGGGCTTTGTGGGCGAGCCCAAAGAAGTGGATTCGACTGTACTGGATCTTGTAATAGAAGCCGGTCTTATCCCGGTTGTCGCACCGGTTTGTTTTGGCAAAGACGGCAAGACCTATAACGTTAATGCAGATACCTTTGCCGGAGCACTGGCGCATGCACTTGATGCCAAGCGTCTTTTGTTCCTAACCGATGTTGAAGGTGTTCTGGATACGGATGGGAAGTTGATTAAGGAACTGACCGTCAAAGACGCGCATGCCTTGATCAAAAAAGGAATTATCTCAGGCGGTATGATTCCCAAGGTAGAAACCTGTATTGATGCACTTGGTAACGATGATGAAGGCGTTGAAGGGGTGGTGATTGTTAACGGCACCAGCCCCCATGCAGTCTTGCTTGAATTGTTTACTGACCATGGTGCCGGTACGCTGATCAAGATGTGATGCTCTTCACAAGAGAACCAGCAACACAATTCCAAAGGTGATTAACAGGCAACCGATAACCTCAATTCGGTTGATACTTTCCTTGAAGAAAAATATCGATGAGGCAAACGTAAAGAGCATCTCGACCTGTGCGACGACCTTTACCAGCGCTGCCTGCTGAAGGGCAAATGCTGAAAACCAGCCAAAGGATGCAGTGGCGCCGACAAAGCCGGTCATCAAAGCAGGTTTCCATGCGCGTATGACATTTCTCAGTTCGCTATTGTCAACCAAAGCCATCCAGAGTAAGAGGGCAACCGTTTGAATCGTAATCGCAGCACAAAGGGTTGTAGCACCACGCATGAAAAAAAGATCATGCTCAATCGATAGGGTTGCTGCGCGATAGGCAACAGCTGCAAAGCCGAAGATTGTGCCTGAGGCAAGGCCGATAAGTGCAGGTTTTGATGCCACAGATGTCAGCAACGATTTTAATGTGATTTCGGTACGCGCTACAGAGATCAGCAGAACACCAACGATACTGACCGCAATTGCAATTATGCCACCAAAGCTCAGTAACTCGCCAAAAAGGACTAATGCGAATAAAGCTGTTTGTGCCGGTTCTGTTCGGGAATAAGCTGTTGCAACGGTGAAGTTGCGATAGGAAAACGCAAGAATAAGCAGCATTTGTGCAGCAATTTGCGCAAAGGCTGCAAGGGTTACCCAAAGCCAGAAACTGTCTCCAAGGTCCGGCCAGACTTCTCCAGTCGCATAAAACAGTACGATCCAGTAGACAAAAGCAAATGGCAATCCGTACCCGAACCGCGCAAAGGTTGCCCCCGTTGTTCCCATATATCCTTTAAGATATTTTTGAAGGACGGACCGGATGTTCTGAAAGAAGGCAGCTGCTATTGTTATGAGAATCCAGATTTCCATAGCAACCGCAGTGCATCAGTGCTTGCAAAAGGTCAAGAATCAGGTGACATGCGCGCCATGAAAGAATTCTCTAGCGTTGATACTTGGGTCTTTGATCTCGATAATACCCTTTATCCCAGACATTGTGATCTGTTCTCGCAGATTGATATCTTAATGACCGGATATGTTGCAAACCTTACCGGATTAGACCGCGTTGAAGCGCGCAAACTGCAAAAGGAGCTGTATCGTGACTATGGCACAACTCTTCGCGGTTTAATGGATACAAGAGGGATTGATCCACACGATTTCCTGTCTGTTGTACATAATATTGATTATTCTCCCTTGCCGAAAAATCCGGAGCTGAACGAAATTCTGTCAGATCTGCCTGGACGCCGTCTGATTTATACAAATGGATCGGTAAAACATGCAGAAGATACGCTTGATGCGATGGGGATCGACAAGCGCCAGTTTGATGGCATATTTGACATAGTCGCATCTGACTTTGAGCCGAAGCCGCACAAAGACCCGTTTGAAAAGTTTTTGGATAGTTATTCTGTTGATCCAAATAAGTCAGCCATGTTTGAAGATTTGCCGCGCAACCTCGAACCTGCCAAGGAGTTTGGCATGGTGACCGTGCTGATTACGCCGCAATCAAGCGGAGATTTTCGGGTAGAAGAATGGGAAAGTGCCGGCAATCTGAGTTTGCATATTGATCATTCCACAGATGATCTGGACAAATTTCTCAGCAATGTTCTAAAGCATACCTAGGCGCAGCCGGTTCTTATCTTTTTGAAGGCGGAGAAATTCCTGATCAATCTAAGGAAGGCTGTTGACCGGTGGCTCTACTTCAAACGGCAAGATTTCGCCTTCAAATACCAGTGCCCCGGTACCAGCCAATGACTGACCGTCGAACGGTGGAAACGCCACGAATTTAGAAGTGCGTTGATCATTTTTAGACGAAGAACCGCGTACGGAGTAGGTTCTCAAACAACGCTCAGACAGGCGTTCGCTTGATGCTGTTACTGTATAGGACCATTTTTGTTTCGTCATTTTCACACTCCCTGTGAGCGTATTGAAATCACCACGTTTTTTGGTTTGGTGTTTTGATACAAACCATATGTAATCATTCATTGCGGCAATTCTGTGCATTTTGACACATAACGTGATCAAGCTGCCAAAGCTGCAAACCTCAAAGTTTGCATACAGATATGAACAAAATAGAAAAATCTATATTAAACAGTCAGTTGAGAGAATAGTGAGAATTGATCACATCCCAACCTTCTTTCGCTGTATCAACAGTGTGAATCAGATCGAGATCATCTGGTGAAATCGTTCCCTGACTAACAAGCTCTTCCAGGTTGATTACTTTTTCCCAAAACGATTTGCCAAACAACAGAAACGGAATCGGATCCATCCGCTCTGTCTGGATCAGTGTTAGGCTTTCAAACATTTCGTCCAATGTTCCAAATCCACCAGGAAATATGGCGATCGCTTTTGCTCGCATCAGAAAATGCATTTTACGAATAGCAAAATAATGGAAGTTGAAACAAAGCTCTGGGGTTACATATTCATTGGGTGCCTGTTCATGCGGTAGAACGATGTTTAGTCCGATAGATTTAGCACCAACATCTCCAGCACCGCGATTACCAGCCTCCATCACACCGGGTCCGCCGCCGGTAGTGACAACAAATTCCGTATTTCCGGTTTCCAAAGAGTATTGT
>JBCCBE010000103.1:0-9821 GCA_039814425.1 Pseudomonadota bacterium | reverse complement strand
GATAATTATTCGAAAAATTTTTTGGAACGAGTGGGTGAGCCAAAAGTAGAGTTTTTTGATTTGAATCCAACAATAGTGATGGTGTCCGGAAGTAAGAATTTCCTAGCCATCCGCATTTCCAATCATATCAAAAAAATCGCGCTCAGAGATAATTGCAAGGTCTGCCCCGTTTGAAATCAGTGCTTCTGCTTTTCGGTGCTTTGAGCTTTTGTCATATCCTTCAAATCTATCCCTATCCTGGATTTCGCCGACACAAAGAACAGTTGTTTTCTTGCCTATCGTAATTGTTAAATTAAAACATGCACCCCATTTTCTTTTAAGATTACTCTATCATCATTCCAAATAAACAATCAAAACACGCTTTCCAGCAATTGGTTTCCTTTCAAGTTGCACACTTTCAAATTTGATCAATAGTCTTGCTCAAGATTATATACGATATGGATTCGCCTCCGAATTATGATAACCTAACCAATAAACGGAGATATTTTAGTGCAACGTCGCCTCGCCGCTGTCTTGGTTATTGATGTGGTTGGTTACTCACGTTTAATGCGACGGGATGAGGAAGGTACCCTGGAGCGCATCACCCTTTTGCGCAATGAACTCATTGATCCGATCGTGGATCAGTTTTCCGGGCGCATAATCAAGTTGATGGGTGACGGGATGTTGCTGGAGTTTGCAAGTGTGTCCAGCGCCGTCAACGCCGCGACCGACATTCAAGAAGCGATGCAGCGGCGAAACCATGACATTGAAGATCAGGACCGGATCGTCTTTCGAATGGGCATCAATCTTGGTGACATCATCACTTCCGACAACGACATATTCGGTGACGGGGTGAACATAGCAGCTCGCCTTGAAACGCTATCACCGGTAGGCGGTGTTTGCATCTCGGACGTTGTTCATGAGCAAATCAGGGACCGCACTCCGCTTACATTTACTGAAATGGGCCCACAACAGTTAAAGAATATCGACAGGGATATTGATGTCTGGAGTTGGGAGCCAAATGCTGACCAGAAGAAGTCCGTCTCGCTGGTTGAGGATGAATTTTCTCTGCCGGAAAAACCATCCATTGCCGTACTGCCCTTCGATAACATGTCTAGCGACCCGGATCATGAATACTTTGCTGATGGCATTGCGGAGGATATCCTTACCGCCTTATCCCGGATTGAGTGGTTCTTTGTTACTGCCCGAAACTCTAGCTTCACTTACAAGGGGCGTGCAGTAGATGTGCAGCAAATAGGTAAAGAACTGGGCGTTCGTTATGTTCTCGAAGGCAGTGTGCGAAGCTCGGGCAATCGGCTGCGGGTTACCGCACAGTTGATTGATGCCACGACAGGTCATCATGTATGGGCTGAACGTTACGATCGCGAAATGAATGACATTTTCGATGTGCAGGACGAAATCACCCGAAATGTCGTCGCCAGCTTGCAGACGCAGATTCAGATCGCCGAGGCTGTGGTTGCGGAAACTGCCGAAAGAGTTTCGCTTCCTGTATGGGCGCTCGTGAACAAATCATGGAAACTCATTTACCAAATGACCGAAGAGTCGCTAATCTTGTGCATCCAGGCTGCAGAAGAGGCTGTTCAACTTGACCCCGGCGGCAGTCGGTCGAACCAGGCCCTGGCCTCCGGGCTGTTTCATCAGGCTTGGATGGGGTTCGCTCCAGATCCATCGGAATCTTATGAAAGGGCTCTGAAATTTTCTGAGCGTTCGGTGCGGTCCAGTCCCAACAATGAATACGCGCGCTGGATCCTTGGCATGCTACGCCTTGTCCATGGTGAACATGACAAGGCTATTGCAGAGTTAACCTCAGCAATTGAGATCAATCCGAATTGCTCGATTGCCTATGGCGCTCTTGCAACCTGCCAGAATTTTGCCGGTTTCCCAGACCAGTCAATAGTCAACAATGAGATTGCTATTCGGTCAAATCCTCGCGATCCAACCCTGTTTTATCGCTACACAGGCATGGGACTTTCCCATTACATGATTGGTCGGTTTGATGAGGCCATAGACTGGCTGACGAAGTCTGTCCACATCAAGGCTGAGTTCTTTACGGCACATGCATTACTCATCGCAAGTTATCACGAAGCAGGTATGCTTGATGAATGTCAGCGGAGTTTTGAAAATTGCATGAAGATACTCCCTACGGCCTCGACGACGCCTATCCAAAAGTTACCGTTCCGCAAGGTGGAGTATAAGCAACGCTTGCTCGATTCTCTTGCGGCAGCCGGGTTGGAGAATGCGAAATCATAGCCGGTTGGGAAATAAAAGATGCATCACAAGATCTGACAGTGCCAGAAGAGTTTTGGGGATTTATCGTTCCGCAATGCTGCGCTGATTGTCAGGTTCCAAGTTAAGGGTAGTCGGTGATATAATAAGTAATAATTGACTTGAAACAAAAATTATCACGATCGAATGCCGGTTTTCCAGATAACTGGGCTAGAGCTATAGTACATCAATAAATGATTGTTGAGGGCCGTGAGCGGCTATTTGGAAATTGCGATAAACCCAATTTGCAAAGGCAATTCTGAGCCGGACACCACACAAAGCTGCATATCAGTCTAGAGCCAGCTATTTGAATATAATTATGAAACTAATATCTGGACGCGTTTCTCGGTTGCGATAGAATTGAAAGATAGATGACAAAACTTGATTTGCTAACTCTTCGTACTTCTAATCCGCAAGAGCAAAAACGGTTCTATTGCAATGTATTGGGAATGCGGGACCAAGGCAGCGGGTGTGTTGGTTACTCTAAAACTCAGGCTGCGTTGAAATTTATTCCTGCCGAAACACCCTATGTGCCGAAGCCAAGAGACCTTTATTGGAAAATCGCAATATCAGTTCCTAATATTGAATTGGCTTGTAGGCAACTTCTTACCGCGGGTGTAAATTGTTCGGCGCCTCATCAGTTTGAAGATGTTGGATATCTCGCACATTTCACGGATCCAGAAGGCTTTTCAATTGAGCTTATAGATCACGAATTCAAAAATGAACGGCGTGATACGCAGTTTGATCCTGACCTCTTAGGCGGAGGCCCGCATCTTAGCCTTGTGACCTTGCGTATAGCGGATATTGCAGCCGTTGAACCGACGCTGTTGGGGTGGGGCATGCGAAAGTTATCGGTTCAACCGATTCCAGCCTATGGGTTTACGCTGCACTTTTACGCTTTTACGGATGAAGTCCCGCCGGACGATACTCTAACTGCCGTTAGTAACCGAACATGGGTTTACCAACGCACATACACGGTGCTTGAGCTACAGCATGTCGATGCGCTTGAGCAGGAAACCTTGCCAACTGATGAAGAAGGCGGTTTTGGGAGCCTCTCATTTACATCCGCCACGTCGCTCCCGCCGCTGCCGAGGTTAAAAATCCACCGGACCAAGCTGTGCGACAACTGACGATATCAATCCATCTATAACCCTGTATGCCCGACAGTACAGAACACTGGCGTTCCCACGCCAATCAGCAATTTCATGAATTGATTTTCACCAATACAGATTTAGCAATTGTTGCCTCGGTAGTACTTAGTTTGATACAGTGCCTAGGCCCGGTGCCAAGGTGAATTGAGTTCATTTTCGGTTAGGCACCCGTCGAGGGTATTGACAATTTCGTCGATGGTCTCGTTCGGTTCACCAAGATGTTTGCCAATTATCTGAACCAACTCATCCACCCGTTCGACAGCCGGAGCGCCGGCTGCGATGGCTCGCGCAACGGATGATGGTTTGAGCAAACTCTCTGCAGCCTTGGCGTATTTTTCAAATGGCACCTGATCAGCAGGATCAGCGCCTAGCTTTTGAGCGAGTTGATCTACATAGGCATAAATGGTGCGAGAGGCTTCAATATCGCCATGTACTGCATCACGGATCGGAACCGGGCCGTCTGCTTTCACACAGCGATAGTTGCCCGTCATCAACATGCTCCATTTAGCCATTGGCACAAACAGGCTGTCATGCACCCGCAGCTTGACCGGCACATCATTGCCGTCCAAACGAAGCGCATCTATATCGCTGGCAAGCGAATGAAGCATATCGTTTAGTTTTGGATCAGCAAAATTGGCAGCCTTAAAATTAGTAGGTAGGCCAACATGCAAAACGTTGGGCTTTTCCTCTGGTGGACGAAATGCCTGGGGATCAGGTGAACAAAGCGTAACAAGCTCAGGCTCAAACCTCTCCCAAACCAAAGCATTTGCTGAGGCCAATCCGATATCTGCGTCGGCAAGTGCCGGTATACGCTTAAGATAAGGCAGTGGTGGCATGTTCATGATTGACAGGCACGGAATGCGAGCCTCTGCAATCTTAATCATGAGAGTATGAATTGTATGATTTGTATATTGTGGCTCCTGCATCGCTAGCCCAACAAGATCATATTGTTTCGGATCTACTTCATAAGGAGCCTTCGCATCGAGCTTACCGGGTTGATCTTTTGAGAAAATCGAGCGGTGCTCGTCTTCTCCGCGAAGCTTTATACGAACCTCCGTGCCTTCCTCATTGATTAGTTTCGCAGTTTTTTCACGGCAGACGAGGGTTACATTGTGCCCGGCCATTAAAAGCTTGGTGCCGAGCAATGAGCCGTAAGAAGCGCCAAGAATTAAAATATTGTAAGCCATGTGAACGGTCCCGGATTTGATCAAAAAAGTTGGCATTTCGTCGAGTAGTCGAGGTTGTCTAGGATAAATTGATCCATTTAACAATCAGAAAATTTAGCCAATTTACAGCTTTTGAGTTCCTGATATCTTCCATTTTTACAAGCTATGGGATGTGGAGCACCGCTCCCAAATATACACTTTAAGCCATTGATAAAATGATAAAATTTATAGTTCTTATTACAGTACTTTTCGTTATTCACACCTGCTTGGCAGGCAGGTTGACCAACAGTTTGACTTGTGTATGGTATACCACACACTGAAGACCAAGGTTAATGAAGCTTGGTGTCAGGGAGAGGATGTGGACCGATGTCAATTAGCAGTAAATTGACCCCAATTGAAGTGAACTTCACATTGAAGGATCACACCTATGAGTTGCTTCGCAACGCGATTCTCGAGATGAATATCTATGATGAAACTCTGGATTTACGCCTTGATGAGCGAAAGATCGCAACGCAACTTGGAATTTCCCGGACGCCTATTCGAGAAGCACTTGCAAGGTTAGCCCAAGATGGCCTGGTTGAGATTTTACCGAGAAAGGGTGTCTTTGTTGTCCGGAAGTCTCTCAATGAAATACTCGAAATTATTGTAACCTGGGCTGCGTTAGAAGGCATGGCAGCTCGCTTGGCATCAGAGTACGCAACTGATGTTCAGCTTAAGGCCTTACGAAGATTTGCGATGAAACATAGCATCGACGCTGCCCGTGCAGATATCGAAGAATATTCAGAAGCAAACATACAGTTTCACCAAAAAATATTGGAGCTATCAAGATGTACGCTCCTGAAGTCAACGGCAGATGGATTGTTCCAGCATATGCATGCCGTGCGACGCAGAGCCATGGGCGAAGGTGATCGCATTACTCGATCAGTCGTCGACCATATGGAAATTATTGAGGCGCTTGAAGCACGAGATGCTGATTTGGCAAGTCAATTGGTACGCGAGCACACAATCAAGCTCCACGAACACGTCAAAGCGAATTGGTCCAGCTTGTCCAGCGCAGAAGTATGAACTGGTGATGATTGTTTGTTTTCAAACACTTTGGAGGGTGTTTAAACGATGAGTATCAATTCGGATGACTATGATATCAAGCCTGGGGATTTAACCGATGGATTTCATTTGTTAATCAATGCCCTGAAGTTGAACGATGTTGAAACCATCTACAACGTTCCAGGTATACCAATTACCGATCTGGGCAGAATGGCTCAGGCTGAGGGTTTGCGGGTGTTGTCATTCCGACATGAGCAGCATGCAGGATACGCCGCCGCTATTGCGGGCTTCCTAACAAAAAAACCTGGTATCTGCCTAACAGTATCGGCTCCCGGTTTTTTAAACGGTCTAACTGCACTTGCCCACGCTACAACTAATTGTTGGCCAATGATCCTTATTTCCGGTTCGTCGGAGCGGGAGGTTGTAGACCTGATGCAAGGCGACTACGAAGAGATGGATCAACTAGCCATTGCCAAGCCACTCTGTAAGGCGGCATATCGGTGCCTGCATGCCGAAGACATTGGAATTGCCGTTGCCCGTGCAATCCGTTCCGCGGTATCTGGTCGCCCCGGCGGTGTCTATCTTGATATTCCTGGGGCGTTACTGGGCCAGGCCATGGACGCAATCGACGGCGCCAAATCCCTGGTCAAAGTGATTGATCCTGCACCGGCACAACGTCCATCGCAGTATGCGGTTAAGCGAGCGCTTGATGTTATTAGTTCAGCTCACAAACCCCTGATTATACTTGGCAAGGGTGCTGCTTATGCACAGGAAGACAAACTGGTCCGCGAATTTGTTGAAAAGTCTGGCATACCATATCTGCCGATGAGCATGGCGAAAGGTCTACTTCCCGATAGCCATCCACAATCTGCCGGGCCTGCGCGCTCATTGGTCCTTAAAGAATCAGACGTTGTTATTATGGTGGGGGCCAGGCTTAATTGGCTTCTGTCGCATGGCAAAGGCAAACAGTGGGGAGAACCACATTCGACGCGGTTTGTTCAAATAGACATAGAACCACGTGAGATGGATTCAAACGTCGAAATTGCAGCCCCAGTGGTGGGAGATATCGGATCCTGCCTGTCTGATTTAATAGATGCAATGGGTGATAATTGGGTTAAACCACAACAAGATTGGACTGATCAGGTTCTGGAAAAGAAGCAAGCTAACATCGCCAGAATGGCACCCAATCTTCAGAACAATAATTCACCGATGGACTATCAAGGTGCATTGGGCGCCCTTAAACGGGTAATAGATGAACGACCTGATGCGGTACTGGTTAATGAGGGGGCCAATACTCTCGATTTTGCACGCTCTATTATCGACATGGCAAAGCCTCGCAAACGACTGGATGTTGGCACATGGGGTGTTATGGGCATCGGTATGGGCAGTGCGATAGCCGCTTCCGTTGAGACTGGAAACCCGGTATTGGCGGTCGAGGGGGACAGCGCTTTTGGATTTTCAGGCATGGAGATTGAAACCATCTGTCGTTATAATCTGCCGGTTTGCGTAGTGGTTTTCAATAATAATGGCATCTACCGTGGCACGGACAAAAACCGGTCCGGTGGGGAGGATCCTGCTCCCACGGTTTTTGTTGAGGGTGCCCGCTATGATCTTATGATGAAGGCTTTTGGAGGCGAAGGCTTTCAAGCTGACAATCCGGACGAGCTTTATCGTGCGGTTTCCAAGGCTATGGATGGCGGTAAGCCAACGCTAATCAATGCGATCATTGATCCCAAAGCTGGCAAAGAGAGCGGTAATATCGGGAGCCTCAACCCGCAAAGTGTGGTTACAAAACGCATGGGTACCAACACAATCAAACTGATCAAGAAAAGGAACAATGCGTAATGAAAGCGCTTGAAGGTATCAAAATACTAGACTTCACCCATGTTCAGTCCGGACCGACTTGCACGCAATTGCTGGCTTGGTTTGGTGCAGATGTCATCAAAGTTGAACGGCCGGGTGTTGGTGATGCGACCCGAAAACAATTGGTAGATGTACCTGGGGCTGACAGCCTTTATTTCACTATGCTCAATCACAATAAACGTTCAATTGAACTAAATTCTAAGAATGAAACAGGCAAGCAGGTTCTCACTCGCCTGATTGAAACCTGTGACGTCCTGGTTGAAAATTTTGCACCCGGTGCATTGGACCGTATGGGATTTTCCTGGGAGCGTATTCAAGAAATCAATCCGCGCTTAATCATGGCATCAATAAAGGGATTTGGGCCTGGTAAATATCAAGATTGCAAAGTTTATGAAAATGTTGCCCAGTGCGCAGGCGGTTCTGCTTCTACAACTGGATTTGTCGATGGGCCACCATTGGTGACGGGTGCGCAGATTGGAGACTCGGGAACCGGCCTGCATCTTTGTCTTGGCATCGTGACTGCGCTTTTTCAACGCGAACGGACTGGGCGCGGCCAAAAAGTTGATGCTGCTATGCAGGACGGAGTACTGAACCTGACGCGTGTCAAATTGCGTGATCAACAGCGTCTTGCAGCTGGTCCCCTAAAGGAATATTCGCAGTTTGGGGAAGGTATTCCTTTCGGTGAAGCTACTCCGCGCGCAGGCAATGATTCCGGTGGTGGACAACCGGGCCGCATTCTCAAATGCAAAGGTTGGGAAACTGATCCCAATGCCTACACCTATTTCATCACGCAGGCAGCTGTATGGGGCAACGTCTGTGACGTGATTGGAAAGCCTGAATGGAAAACCGAGGAAGGTTATGCCACTCCGCCGGAGCGCCTCGACAAATTAAACGAGATTTTCGAGAAGATTGAAGCCTGGACTATGACCAAGACGAAATTCGAAGTCATGGATATCTGCAATCCGCTGAATATTCCCGTAGGACCTATTTTGTCGATGAAGGAATTGGCCGAAGACGAAGGGTTACGCAAGACTGGTACGGTCGTTGAAGTGGATCACCCGGAACGTGGCAAATATCTTTCCGTTGGTTGTCCGATCAAACTTTCTGACAGTCCTGCAGAGGTGACCCGCTCACCCCTACTTGGCGAGCATACACAAGAAATACTTTCGCAAGTGCTAGGCTATACTGGTGAAGAGTTACAAGCGGTTCTGAATTCAGGAGCTGTAGGAGAACGCCATCAGGAGGCCGCTGAATGAGCGAGGATTTGCGTATCATCGTGATGGGCCAACAGGCTTTTGGCAAGGATGTCCTGGAAAAAATTATCAGTGCGGGCAAGGATAAAGTTATTGCGGTCTACTGCGAACCAGACAGAGAAGGCAAGCCCGTTGACCCGATCAAGGTAGCTGCACAGGAACATGGTGTGCCGGTATTCCAGCCTGCCCACTTCAAAGAACAGGCAACCATAGATCAACTGGCTGCGCATGAGGCCGATCTAATGATAATGGCATTCGTCAATGTGTTCGTACCAGAAGCTGCTCGCGATACGCCCAGGCTCGGTTCGATCTGTTTTCATCCTTCGCTGTTGCCACTTCATAGAGGTCCGAGCGCCGTAAACTGGCCAATCATAATGGGTTCTGAGAAATCTGGTTATAGCTGGTTTTATCCCAGCGATGGTTTGGATGAAGGGGATATCTTGCTCCAATGGGTATGTGACATTGAACCGGATGACACGGTCATCAATCTTTACTTCAAGAAAATTTATCCTTCGGCAGTCGATTCTGCGCTTGAAGTTTGCAATTTATTTCGCTCCGGCGAGCCGCCACATATTGAGCAGAAAGAATCAGACGCTACATATGAGAGACGGTGTACGAAGAAACATGCACGTATCGATTGGAATAAGCCGGTCAATCAGGTTTACAATCTGATCCGTGGAACCAATCCGGCGCCTGGTGCGTGGACCAGCTACAAAGGAACAGAACTTGATATTTTTGACAGTTCCCGAACGCATGGCGATGGCGTTTCAAGCCGGATAATGAGTGTTTCTGAAGAAGGCATAGAGGTTCAGGCCATTGGTGGTCGCGTACTAGTCAAACGGGTTCGGTCCAAAGGTGGTGACAAAATGTCAGCCTTTGATTGGGCAACTGAAGTGGGCCTTGCGCTCGGTGATGAGTTAGGAAGTTAAAGAAAAACTATGTCCGTCAAATCTGATATTGAGATTGCCCGTGAATCGAAAAAGAAGCCCATTCAGGAGATTGGTGCGAAGCTTGGGATTAGCAGTGATGATCTGCTTCCGTTTGGCCATGACAAGGCCAAGGTATCTGAGAGTTTTATC
>JBCCBE010000105.1:0-9608 GCA_039814425.1 Pseudomonadota bacterium | reverse complement strand
AGATTTTTCAGCCATTGTCGTTTCCTTACGGTTTAATTCTGTTCCCCGGTGACTAGTCGCCATCATACTTTGGCAATGAGTCCTGCCAGTGTGTCCAAGGTAATTTTTCCTGCCAGTGATAATGCACTTGTGGCGTAAATTTATCTGGCAAATCCAGCGAGACTGCATAGAGATTTATCTCACCTGGTCGCGCACTTGTTTTATAAAACATCGGCGTACCGCATTTGCTGCAAAATCCCCGTTCAACACCTTTGGACGAGACAAAAATCGAGATATCATCTTCCCCATGAAACATCATATCTTTTTCGTAAATTGCAAAAAAGGTAGTGATCGGTGAGGAAGTCTGCCTGCGACAGGTTTCGCAGTGACAATGTCCGGACCACAGAAGTTCTCCTTTTACGGTATACCGCACCGCTCCACACAGACAACCACCGTCTCCGATTATCTCACTCATTCACCGTTTCCTGCAATCTGCTGAAGCGCAAACTTGGCTGAATTCGACCGTGGCGTCCAGAGGCCACGCTCAATTGCTTCAAGAAACCGTTCTGCCATTTCTTTCAAGGCGTCAGGATTCTTGTCCTGCAAAAATGCAAGTACCTCTTCATCGACAAGATAGGCATTGTGCAACAGTTCGAAATGATGATCGCGCACGGCACCGGTTGTAGCTGAAAAGGCGAATGTATAGTCAAGCGTTGCAGCCATTTCAAACGCGCCCTTGTAGCCATGGCGCATTACGCCTTTTATCCATTTTGGATTGGCGGCACGTGCACGCACCACCCGGGCTATTTCTTCTTCTAATGCCCTTACCACCGGTTTTTCCGGCCTGGAGTGATCATTGTGATATACAGAAGGACGCGCGCCGGAAACGTGTTCAATCGCAGCAGTCATGCCCCCTTCAAATTGATAGTAATCATCTGAATCCAGCAAATCGTGCTCACGATTATCCTGGTTGTGAACAACTGCCTCAACATCCGCAAGTCGAGACTTAAACGCCTCCTTGTCCTCTCTGCCTTCTTCTTTTGCACCATAAACGTAACCGCCCCATGCAAGATAGGCATTGGCAAGATCATCCCGCTTGTCCCAACCCTTTTCGTCTATCAAAGCCTGCAAACCGGCCCCATAAGCTCCAGGCTTTGATCCGAAGATACGATATCCGCTGCGCTGTTTAGCGTCCTCTTCACTAAGCCCTGAATTGATCAATCGGGAGGTTTCATCCGCAAATCGCTTTGCAATCGGATTTTCATTGGTAGCTTCATCCAATCCGCCGATTGCCCTGATAGCCTTATCGAGAAGTTCAATCTGAGCCGGAAACGCATCTCGAAAGAAACCAGAAATCCGTAAGGTTACATCAATCCTTGGTCTGCCTAGTTCTGAAAGCGGAATTATCTCATACCCTGTAACACGGCGTGAAGCGTGATCCCAAACCGGCTTTGCACCCATTAGGGCAAGCGCTTGAGCAATATCATCCCCGCCGGTTCGCATATTTGAGGTGCCCCACGCAGATAGCCCAAACGAAGTAGGCCATTCTCCGTGATCCTGCCGGTAGCGTTTGACCAGAAGTTCCGCTGATTTTTTGCCCAATTCCCAGGCTGTTGGCGTTGGCACGGAACGTGAATCAACAGAAAAGAAATTTCGCCCTGTGGGTAACACGTCCAACCGTCCACGGGTTGGAGCACCGGATGGTCCAGGGCTTACAAACTGGCCTTCAAGCCCTTGCAAAAGGCTTGCAATTTCGCGATCTCCACATGCTTTAACGGCCGGAGCAATAACTGATATTACCCGGTCCAAAACCTGAAGTGTATTTAACCATTTTGCCGGACACGGCACTTCAGTATTCAGGAGCTTCGTGGCAAGCAATTCTATGCGCTCAACCGTATCGCCATTTGTACGCCAAACATCTGAAGACACTTTTCGAAGTATTTCCGACTGCTCCTCATGCCAAGTCGCAGCCATATCACAATCAAGCGGATCAAATTCAAACTTGAGGTCTTTTGCAATCGCCCGTTGCAGACTTTGATCGCCACCCTCACCTGTTGCGCGCGGAACCCTTACCAGCGCTGTCATCAAATCATCGTACAAACGACCCGTTGGCGCTTCCCCAAAAATATGCAAACCATCTCTAATCTGCATCTCCTTAAGTTCACAAAGATATCCGTCAAGTTTTTCAAGCTTTTCATCATCTCTATCAGCAGCAGCAATGCCGGCATCTACATCAAGTCCAATATCCTCAATCAGGGCCAATATCTGCTTCTTCAAGAGTTTCAAACGGCGCGGATCATTGCCACTGGCTTCGTAATATTCATCTACGAGCGCTTCGAGATCACGCAGAGGGCCATAGCTTTCAGCGCGCGTAAGCGGCGGCGTTAGGTGATCAATGATTACAGAAGAAATACGGCGCTTAGCTTGCGTGCCCTCGCCTGGGTCATTGACGATAAACGGATAAAAATTTGGCACCGCCCCCATTACCACTTCCGGATAGCAGGATTCACTTAAAGAAAGCGCTTTACCCGGTAGCCATTCCAGATTGCCATGCTTGCCCATATGAACAATTGCCTGGCAGTCGAATGCATGCCGCAACCAGAAATAAAATGCCATATAGCCGTGCGGTGGCACAAGATCAGGCGAATGATACGTATCGGTCGGATCAATATTGTAGCCACGCGCAGGCTGAATTCCAACTGCAACATTGCCAAACGTAGAAACTGAAAGAGCAAATGCCTTTTGATCTGAAAGAAAAAACGGATCATCGAAAGGCTCCCCCCATCGCTCGATAATCTCGGTTCTTACGGCATTGGGAAGCTTAGAGAACTGCTGCTGGTAATCATGAAGCGACAGGGTTTCACGAACGACGCGCCCATCGGTTGCAGCATTCGTTGGACCTTCTTGCAAATGGCTGATCAGCGCATCCCCATTGTCAGGATATCCATCTAGTGCATAACCACTTGCCTTAAGCCCATCCAACACATTTACCGTTCCAGCTGGTGTGTCGAGGCCGACCCCATTACCGAGACGACCATCCCGGTTCGGATAGTTGGCTAGAATGATCCCAATTCGCTTTTCATCTGGTGCGGCTTTGATAAGTCTTGTCCAGCCAGCAGCCATATCTGCGATGTAATCGATCCGAGATTGCGAGCCCTGATGCACAACGATATTAGCCTGAACTGCATCGTCAAAATTACCAGCATCTTTAAACGCAATCGCACGCGAAAAAATCCGTCCATCCACCTCGGGAAGTGCGACATTCATCGCCAAGTCACGGGCTGATAATCCTTGAGAAGATGTTTCCCATGCCTCTTGTGAACCTCCAGCAAGAACAATCTGGATCACTGTTCTGTCACCCTCATCAAGAACGGTTCCAACCGTTTCCCCAGTGGGAGATGAAACTGCAAACCCGGTTGCGTTCATCACAAGTATTGGATCTGCCTGGTCAAAAACAGAACGTACGATCTCAACCGTAACGACATCTTTGAGACTTGAAATAAAAATCGGCAGCGCATTTATTCTGCGTTTTCGCAACGCTTCGACCAGCATGGTGATCGGCTCTAATCCTCCGGACTGAACCAGTGCACGGTAGAAACTGATCGCAACAACGGGTGCATCCTGTATCCAGTTTTGCCGCAACGAAGCGACTTCACAAATTCCATGTTCCGGAAACCAAACTCCTGCTTTCATAAGCGGCAAGGCTTGAGGCGGCTCATCTGTCCCTTCCAGAAAATGAGACAAATAACGCAGTAGGTATTCCATGTTCTGCGGGCCACCTTCTTTAAGGTAAGCCCAAATGGACTGGGCAGTATCCCCGTCAACCGTGTTAAATCTTGCAAGCCCCGGATCCGGTTTGTCATCTCCAGGTAAAACAACTAACTGGACGCCCTTTGTTTGCGCGGTCTCAAGAAGCTTCTCAAGGCCATACTGCCAATAGCTCTCCCCCCCTAGGACCCGGGCAACGACAAGGCGCGATTTAGCAATTGTATTTTGAGCATAAACATCAATCGACATCGGATGCGAGAGCTGCATCAGATTTGCAACCCGAACAGTAAGCGCGCAATCGGCCGAACCTGCAACCGCAGAAGAGACAGACGAAAGTTCAGTATCAGCAGCAGAAATGAAGACCACATCCGCAGGCGCCTGCCCTAGATCAATTGCTTCATCACTTTCGTTAATCGATCCCTTTTGAGCCAGCAGCAAATGCATTCATGCTAACCCATCATTGCCAGGACCTGAGCTTCAATTTCGGCCTGTTTCAACCCCTCAAGTCCAATGACCACCAAGCGAGAAGAAGGAGTATCCCCTTCTGTCCAGTCTCGATCAAAGTAATGGTCGATCCGATTACCAACAGCCTGAACGACTAACCTCATTGGTTTTCCTTCAAGCGCAATGAAGCCTTTGAGACGCAATATATCATGCGCTTCAATAATAGATTTAAGACCTGCGATCAGAGCATCCCGATTTTTAGTAGTACCACCTGAAACCACAAAACTTTCAAACTCATCATGATCATGATCATGATCATGGCCATGTTCGTGTTCTGCATCATCTCCGTGTTCGGCATGGAAGGCTTCATGATGCAACTCATGGTGAGATTTACGGTTGATTACATCCAATTCAGTTGCACTGTTGAGACCCAACAGCACCTCAGCAGGCAATGATCCGTTAGAAGACTTTATCAGTTTTACTGAACGCGAAATCCGTGTGCCGACTTCAGCCTGCACCTGATCCAGAACGTCACCTTCAACCAAATCTGCCTTGTTGAAGACAATCATGTCAGCACAGGTCAGTTGATCTTCAAACAACTCTTCCAAGGGACTGTCATGATCGAGCGCATCGTCTGCTTCGCGCTGGGCATTTACCCGGTCGATATCATCAGCAAACCTACCATCAGCAACCGCTCGACTGTCGACCACAGTTACCACACCATCCACGGTTACCTGCTCGCGGATTTCAGGCCAGTTAAACGCGTTTACCAGTGGCTGCGGAAGCGCAAGACCGGAGGTTTCGATAACAATATGATCCGGTCTATGTTCCCGCTCCAACAGTTTTTCCATAGTCGGAACAAAGTCGTCCGCAACAGTGCAACAAATGCACCCATTATTAAGTTCTACTATATCATCTTCCGTGCAGGTTTCATCTCCACACCCCTTTAGCACATCGCCATCAACGCCAAGATCACCAAACTCATTGATGATCAGCGCAATACGTTTTCCGTTCGCTGTTGCGAGCATATTTCGAATTAGAGTGGTTTTACCTGCCCCTAGAAACCCGGTGATAACGGTAGCTGGAATTTTATGCGCGTCCATGGTTACGTTCCTATAATCGATGCATGAAAATTAATTTTCTAATCGCGCTGTGCAAGGTAGAAAATTCACTAGGTTAAAACCTCTTGAAGAAGTTTTATTTCAGTTTTTGTGGCAAGCCCGCTGTAACAAGATAGACAGTATCGCATACGTTTGCGACTTCTTGGTGAATTGCACCTGCATAGTCAATAAATTCGCGCGCCATCTTGTTCATTGGTATCACGCCCTGACCTGTTTCATTGGAAACAAGTACAATCGGAACTTCTGCCATTGCAAGAAATCTTGCGAGCCCCTTGCCTTCGCGGGCAACATCGGCATCCGCCACCATGAGATTGGTAATCCAGAGTGTCAGGCAATCAACCAAAATCATACGCCCCTTGAACGAAGTATTTTGTAGCGCGTCAACAAGAGCCAGCGGCTCCTCAATGGTTTCCCAACCATCGCCACGTCTTTCGCGATGAATATCAACACGGTTTGACATCTCATCGTCCAATATCCGGCTGGTCGCAAGATAGACAGGTTTCAATCCGGATTTAAGAACAAGGTTTTCAGCGAATTTGCTTTTGCCGGACCGCGCACCGCCCAGTACAAATGTTGTTTGTGATTTCATGTGTCAAACCTATCATGATTGCCAGCAATAGTTAACGGGAATAGGCTCACCCCGCAATCAGAATCAATGGCTGAAAATATAAATGATACGGAGCAACGAAATGCAAATTGGTCTCATTGGTGGCATAGGTCCTGCTGCAACGGATTTTTACTATAAAAGGATCATTGCTTCTTATGCATCACACAATCGAAATCTGGAATTGACCACCGTTCACGCAGACTCTTCGACTTTGCTAGATAATCTCGTCAGAAACGATGCAAATACACAGGTAGCAATTTATCAGAAACTGACTGGACGTCTTAAAGTTGCAGGTGCCGGATGCGTTGTTATTACGTCAATCGCCGGTCACTTCTGCATCAAGTTATTCGAAGAAAGTGCACCACTCCCGGTCATCGACATGATTGATGTTTCCAATAAAGCCATAAAGAAAAGCGGGTACGAAAGAATAGGCATTCTCGGGACTAAAACAGTAATGGAAACAAAGTTTTATGGTGGTGTACCGAGCGCTGATGTCATTGCTCCAAAGGGGGAGCAATTGATCAACGTTCACGATGCGTATTTGGCAATGGCAAAGTCTGGATCTGCATCTCATGAACAAAAGGACATTTTTGCAAACGCTATTGATCAGTTGAGGTACGAAGAGAAAGTAGACGCAATCATGCTTGGGGGAACTGATCTTGCCCTTGTCTATTCTGGCGATAATTCAGACTTCCCGATTATCGATTGTGCTGCCATTCATTGCGATGCGGTTGTAGACTGGGCACTTAATAATTAGCCTGCGGCTTTCTCCAATAATCCGTCCACATCAAAACTCGCTTCAATCGCTTCGGCAAGTTCATCCAGTGCTGCTTCGACGCTGGCCGAATAAGACATCGATTCTTCTGCCTCAAATCCCAATTGCTTCAAGAGTTTCTTGCGATAGATATCCGCACCAAAAAGCCCGTGCAGATAGCAACCGCGCACATTACCTTGCGGCGATATTGCTCCGTCAAACCGGCCATCAAAATTAACTAGCGGGCGTGCACAGTCCGGACCATCAGTGTAGCCCATATGAATTTCATACCCTGTCAGCTCACAACCATACTCTAGCGAAATCGGTTCAAAATTTTGCACCGTCTTTTCCGGGAGCAGTTCAGTTTCAACGTTTAAAAGCCCAAGCCCTTTGATCTCGCCTATATCCCCTTCCAGACCCCTTGGATCGGAGATTTTCTTGCCAAGTATTTGATAACCACCACAAAGGCCCACGATCGCAACGCCCTTTTCGGCAAACGCTTTGATCGGCGCTTCCCAGCCGTTAGCACGCAGTTCCATCATGTCAGATATAGTGGATTTGGAACCGGGCAGTACAATCATATCCGCTTTGTCCGGAAACGGATCGCCTTTTCGGATAAACTGCAAGGCCACACCCGGTTCAGATTTCAAAGGATCAAGATCATCAAAATTAGCGATCTTTCCCATTGCAGGCACGACAACGCGAAAGCCTTCCGGCAAACCATCTTCTAGTTTATCCAATGCAACTGAATCTTCTGCCGGCAATCGTTTTATTGCATCCACCCAAGGCAGAACTCCATAGGATTGCCAATCGGTAAACTTCGTGATTGCCGTAAGCCCGTCGTCAAACAGCGAGACATCACCACGAAACTTGTTGATCAGATATCCTGCAATCATAGCCCGGTCTTCCGCCGGCAGGATAGTGTGTGTTCCAACGATGGACGCAATTACGCCACCTCGGTCAATATCACCGATCAGAATGACAGGGACATTGGCTTCCCTGGCAAAGCCCATATTGGCAATATCACCTGCTCTAAGGTTGATTTCTGCTGGTGAGCCAGCGCCCTCAATCAGTACAAGGTCGGCTGTTTGGGAAACGCGTTCGTAGCTCTGCATCACTGCGGCCATTAGTTTTGGCTTTAGCCCAAGATATTCTCGCGCCTTTGCACTGCCCCAAACCTTACCCTGTACGACAACCTGACTACCGATTTGCGATTGAGGTTTCAGCAAAACCGGGTTCATGTGAACCGTTGGCTCTACACCACAAGCAAGAGCCTGAAGCCACTGCCCCCGCCCAATTTCTCCTTCTCCATCGTCAGCCCTTGCTACGGCTGCATTGTTTGACATGTTCTGCGGCTTGAAAGGAACGACCCGAATACCCCTATGCTTGGCAGCACGGCACAGCCCGGCGACCAACACGGTTTTGCCGACATCCGAGCCGGTTCCCTGAAACATTAGACTGCGCGCCATTATCGTCCCGTATTGCACCCGAGCATTACATTTATAAACCCAACGCCTAATCTGATTTTTCTTTTACGACAAGAAGTCTGGTCGAAATCAGCGTTAAATTTTGTCCCATTCACGTCCAATTTATTTTCTAATAAACCATGCTAAATGTAAAAATGCCGTTGATTCTGAAGGGATGCAAAGATGCATGTCACTAAAACTCTGCAAAAATTCCTGTTAAGAGTTGGCCTTGCTAGCGCGATGGCTACCTCCATTGGAACCCCGACAAAAAGCGCAAATGTATCAGAGTTTCTGGAGCATCAGGCAGTCAGTTGGAATAACACTGTCATTAATGTTGATCCTATGGCGCAGTTTTATGCAGCACGCTCAGGACAAGGTATATGGACTACAAATTCAGGGCTTACAGATGCCGGAACTTCGCTTGTAAAATTAATCAATCGCGCCCGCGATGACGGTCTAGAAGACCGCGACTACCTGAGCAACATGCCTGGTTTAACTGAAGGTTTGACAGAGGAGGCGCTGATGGGGGTTGAGTTATTCCTGTCCCAATCCTTTCTGGCATTTGGCCGCGACCTTCATTCTGGGCGCACAACGCCAGCGGTAAGCGAACCCGATATAATAATTCCACGAAAGCAACTCGATCCAACCCAGTGGCTGACCTTTGCCGCAGAAAACGGACCAGCAGAAGCATTTCGCAAGTTGCGCCCCGCCCATACCCAATACGCACAATTACGCCAGATGCTTACCGGTTACCGTAATCTTGCCAGGCTTGGCGGATGGCCGGACATCTCAAAAGGACCTACTTTAAAGCCAGGCATGACGGATCCTCGGGTTGTCGAATTACGCAACAATCTCAAGGGTCGTGGCTATGATGGGTTAATCAGTCAGATGCCTGATCTTTTTGATGACGGATTGAAATCTGTCCTGATGCATTTCCAAAAACGTCATGGGCTTGAAGTGGACGGCGTTGCAGGCCCTGCGACCATTGCCGCCCTTAGCCATTCTGTGGATTATCGCATCAAGCAGATCGTCACCAATATGGAACGCTGGCGCTGGTTGCCGGAAAACCTCGGCACCCGCTATGTCTTCGTCAACCAGGCCGCGTACAATCTGCATATTCGAAACAATGGCAAAATCACCGATGAACGCAAGGTCATCATTGGCAAGGAATTTCACAAAACACCGATGTTTTCAGACAATATTCGATATGCTGAATTTAATCCAACCTGGACAGTCCCAGCCTCAATTGCTGGTCGTGCAATTCTTCCAAAACTAAAGAAAGACCCGGGTTATCTTGCGGCAAATGACTATAAGCTTTTTACAAGCTGGAAGGCCGGCGCTCCGGCTATGAGCCCCTATTCTATTGATTGGGCTAGTGTTAATCCAAAGCGTTTTCCTTATCGGATAGTCCAAAGCCCGGGCAAGAAGAATGCACTAGGGCAAGTGAAATTTATGTTTCCGAACAAGTT
>JBCCBE010000066.1:0-17685 GCA_039814425.1 Pseudomonadota bacterium | reverse complement strand
TTCCAAGACAGGTGTATCCGCCTCAGCTTCAATCACCACCTCCACCAATGCCGGAGCAGAACTTGCCTGATCGTTGTTTGCGCCTTCTGTTGCCGTTGCAATAAGCTGCATGGCGAACGTGCCGTGCTCATTTGCTGGTGGTGTGAACACCGGCCCCGCGGCAAGCTCGGCTGGCGTAAACGCCCATACTCCACCACCAAGGTCCGTACCGCTTACAAAGCTCGCACCAGCAGGAACGCCGGAAAGAGTAAACGAAAGCGCCTCTGATCCATCCGTGTCCACAAGACTGCCCGAGAGACCTGATAGCGTCACCGCAACATCCTCATCCGTGGTAAAACTACCGCCAACCACATCAGGCACATCCGCAACAGCTTCAACCGTAATTGGGACAGTGATCATTTGTGCCGTGCCAAGAACAGGATCGGTGAATGAATAGGTAAACGATGTCTCACCTGACACATTGGGGTCAGACAAATAAGTAAAAGTACCATCCATATTGATGATAACAGTCCCAATCTGCGGTTGCTGGATGATTTCTATTTTTCCGATTCCGTTTGGCAGGAATGCATCCGCGAAGACATTTCCGAGAAACTGCGTATCTTCATCTATTGAAACTGAAAAGATCGGTAATCTGGGTTGGTCCGCACCGCGTCCATCCGGTGAACCTGAATAAAACTCGGATCGGGCATCATAATTTGCTGCACCGCCTTCATCCGGCAGGCCTTGCAAATGCGAAATATCTGCACCCGTCCCTGCCGTAATTCGAGGCGAGAGATAAAACGAATGAAACTCGTCAACATTTATCGCGAATACGTGCCCGAAATATTCAAAACCAAAAAACCGATCGGAAGAAGTGATGACCCGGTCGCCGGTTGCTCCTTGTTCCCCGGTTAAAATTGGATCATTGAGATGAGAATAAAATGCGGGCTCAACGCCATCTAACTGATCTAAAGGTTCAATCGCATCATCTTCAACGAGATGAAAAAGCGACTTGTCAGGCAAAATTGAAAAGACCGATCCATCTGGATGGATAACTTCGATCTCACCGCTTTCGGCAATCTGAACCGATATATTTTCTTCGCCAAATTCCTGAACCAATGCTCGAGCGTCGTCCTCGTTCAGATCATAAATCTCTACAAATTCAGAAATAGAATAACGATGTTTCACAGTATTTCCTTCAGCCTTGAACTAAAGGAAATACAACTTTAAAGTGTTAATAATTGTAAAATACAATCAATAATTGTATTCGAAATTACTCACATCATGAGAATTAGCTAGATAATTCAGAAAAATTACATAGGCGACGCAGCTAACTAATTGTGTCAAATCTTTAAGCCCTTGCGCCTGAGCTCCTTAGCAAGATCAAGGTTTGCATTGAAATGAATGGTATCAAAACCGATGGCATTTGCGCTGATAATATTTGCGATACTGTCATCAATAAAAATGCAATCGCTTGCTTCAAGTTGGTTGCGGATTAAGAACAGATCAAAAATCTTGCGGTCCGGCTTTACCAGTTTCTCTTTTCCAGAAACAACGACATCAATAAAATGCGTATTGAGAAACGAAAATCGCTTAATCGTTTCACACCATTTCTCATCAGAAAAATTTGTAATCGCGTAACAAGGAGCCCCTAGTTGCTTTAGGTTTTCTAAAACAGCAACAGAATCATCGATTTGCGATTGTACGGACTCATGCCACTTATAATGGTAGTTTTGTATCGTTTGAGAGTAATGCGGAAACCGCTCACACAAACTGCGTACACCTTCATCAAAACTGCGGCCAGCATCCAGAGAAAGATTCCAGGCGAAAAAATTTACCTCTTCAATAAATCGGTCGATAGTGGATTCATCTGGCAATGTCAGTCGAAAAACTCTGCGCGCATCCCAGTCGAGAAGAACATTTCCAACGTCAAATACAACATTTTTCAAAACAGCGCTCCGAGCGTGTAGAACACCGTGCAAGCTTTACATGAAAATGTGGACCACAAAATGATTTGAATTTGATCTAAAAAGATCAAAGGGAAGACAAAGACCTAATACGGATACTTGATCTAGCTTGCCAATGCCTGAACATTGTCGTCAGAATTACCTTCTTCAATAGAAATAAATTCGACTCCAATCGAATTATATTTTTCCCAAACCTGTCTTACTGACATGGTTTCGGCCATTACTGTTGTGCGAACATCAAACTCATCTGGTAAAGAGACCTTTTCTGCCAGTTCCAGACGCATGCCGCTTTCAGAAACATCCTTGATAACACAATGCGTCTCGAATTCACCTTCACAAAAGATACTTGCCGAAAATGTTGATTTCACTCTGGTTGCAATCCGCTTTTCAGCCATTATCTTTGCAATAGCATTTTTAGTGATCTGAGAAGTTTGGGTCATATTTTTATGCTCATTTACCAACGAAATATCAGTTTTTGGCTCACAGCTTTCCGTAAATCCTAAATTCAGATTAGCTTTATAAATTTAAAAACCCCTTAAGATTATGTTACATTTTTAAGGGTTGATTGGGTTGGATGATTCAGGATGTCTTTGAAATCCGGCTGCTTTCATCGGTAAAAATTCCTAAAACGTATAAAAGATAGGTCTTTATGAAAATAGGCATTCTCCAAACTGGCCACGTACCAGATGATTTGACGGATATGCATGGCCGTTACCCGGACATGTTCGCTGCACTTCTTGATGGACATGATTTCACGTTCGAGGCATTTCCAGTCGTCGATAATATATTCCCGGATGGAATACATGCCGCTGAGGGATGGCTGATTACAGGATCAAAGCACGGTGCTTATGAAGATCATATCTGGATTCCGCCTTTGGAAGATTTTATCCGTAAAGCCTATGCCGCAATGGTGCCGATGGCTGGTATTTGCTTTGGTCATCAGATAATGGCGCAGGCACTCGGTGGTAAGGTTGAAAAATTTGGTGGCATCTGGGGCGTCGGCAATTTGGAATACACCCATAGTGACGGTACAAGATCGCGCTTGTATGCTATGCATCAGGATCAAGTCGTGGAGTTACCAAAAGATGCAATCGTAACTGCAACCAGTGATGTTTGTGAAAATGCGGCGATTTCCTATAAAGGCAAAGCGATGAGCATCCAGCCTCATCCAGAATTCACAAAAGAATTCATTGAAGAATTGATCAACCTGAGGGCCGGAACCGTGATCCCCATGGAACAGGCAGATGCAGGCATGAAAAGCCTTGAATACGATCACGATTCTTTACGTGTGGGAGATCAGATCGCTGCTTTCTTCAAAGAGGCTGTTACAGACCACGCTGTTTGATTTATCCGGTTAGCAACCGCGGCAACCACAAAACAATTCCCGGAAACGCGATCAACACGCCTACTGTCACAACATCAGCGATGAAAAACGGTGATGCTCCGCGGAAAACGTCCTGCACAGTGATATCATCTCGCACGCCTGCAACCACAAAGCAGTTGAGACCTATGGGTGGCGTGATCAAACACAACTCCGCCATTTTAACAACAATGATGCCAAACCAAACTGATAATTCCTCAGCAGTCATGCCTAGCGCTGAGTCAGCAGCAGTAACATCAAGTCCGCCATTAAGAGCAATAACTGCTGGAAACGTGACCGGCAAAGTCAAAAGGAGCATGCCGATTGCATCCATAAACATGCCTAGGATCACATATGCACCCAATATTAGCATCAGCGTCAGCATCGGCGACTGTTCAAGTGAAGATATCCAATCAGCAAATACTCCAGGCAGATCGGCAAAACCAAGATACCGCACGTATATCAAAACACCCCAGATCATCGTAAAGATCATGGCCGATAATTTGGCGGCCTCCATCAATGCGCCTTTGAGCTGTTGCCACTTCATGCCTTGAGCAAGTGCAATGACAAAAACGACAAACGCGCCCAGTGCTCCAGCCTCTGTAGGGGTTCCATATCCACCATAGATGCAGAGGATGATAATACCGACTACTGCAAAAATCGGTAAGGATCCCGGTAACGCGGAAAATCGCTCACCCCAACTATACCCGCTAACAGGTGGACCAAGGCTAGGACGCATCTTTGCCATGCCAATAATGAGCAAACCATAAATGAGTGCCGAAACCATACCCGGCAAAAAACCGGCCAACAAAAGCTGTCCTACTGAGCTTTCAGTAATAATCGCGTAAATAACTAAAATTGCAGACGGTGGGATAAGGGACGCAAGCGTCCCACCTGCTGCAACAACACCGGCAGCAAACCGCTTATCATAACCGACCTTCAGCATTTCCGGGATCGCAATACGGGCAAAAACTGCAGAGGTTGCAACCGATGCACCGGAAACAGCTGCAAATCCGGCGGTTGCAAAGACTGTTGCAACACCAAGCCCGCCAGGCACCCAGCCAACCCATCGTTTCGCCGCCTCAAACAGCGCTTTGGTTAGCCCTGCATAGTAGGCAAGATATCCAATCAGGATAAAGGTTGGAATAAGACCGAGCACATTAGCAGCCGTCTTTGAATGTGGTATCTGACCAACAATTTTCATGGTCGTAAAGAAGCCACGCTCTATGCCCTGACCTTTATCAAACGCAAAAATAACGAAAAGGCCAATGATGCCAATCAGCGCCGTTGCAAACGCAACACGCATGCCGATTATTACAAAAAAGATTAAAACGCCCGCGAGGATAAGGGATACATCGGTTGGTGTCATCGTCCACCCTCGTCTTCAAGGCCAGACACAGATTCCGCTTCCCGTTTCGTCTGTGTCGCTACGTCTTCAATCAGTGGTACTGCTACCGGATCAGTTTCCCCTGTCCTCATCGCATTGAAATATCCAATCAGATGGATCAACAAGCGGACAACCAGAATTGAAAACAAAATTGGAAACAGAATTTTAGTAGGCCACGTCGGCAAATTTATGTCTACCGTTGAATCGCCAAGCCTTATTGCCCTGCTTGCATGATCCCATGAGCCATAAATAAGGGCCGCGGTTATTGCGAGCATGAACAAGATACCAATAAATTCCGCCAGCCAGAGCGCCCGTCCCTTTAGGGAGCCGACCACGATATCCATTCGAATGTGACCACCTAGACGCTGGCAATAGGCAATTCCCAGAATTGCGATTGCAGGTACCGCTTGCTCCATGTAGTCAATATAACCAGGAACTGGATATCCAAAATACCGCCCAACAATATTGGCAACGGCAAGGAACATGACTGCCAGGATAATAAGGCCCGCAGAAAGATTAAGGAGCGATTCTAAACGGAATAATTCCCGATCAGCTCGCGATAACAAACTTTCGTCGGTGCGCACATTGCCAGTTGCCGACATGTATCCCCCAATAAAAACACAGCGGGCAACCCCGCTGCGTTCATTTTAAAAAAGCGCCCTAAAGCTTTAGCTTCCTTGTTTAGCTTTCAAAGTCTCAACTACGAGCTTGTAAAGTTCTTCACCTGGAACACCGGCTTCTTTCATCTTCGCCATCCATGCTTCACGAACAGGATCAGCGGCTTTCGCACGGAAAGCTGCGATTTGTTCATCGGTAAATTCAACTTTCTGAACGCCCTTTTCGGTGAGAATACCTTCCCACTTTTCAAGAAGCTGAGCGTAATTATCAAGGTAATGCTGGATCGCTGCATCTTTGGAAGAATCAAGCGCTTCGCGATGCGCGTCTGGCAGTGCTTCATATGCATCGATATTAACAACAACCGGACAATTGACCGTGCCAGGGTTAAGGTTTGCAGTCCACCATTTCGCAATATCGATCGTGCGGAATGCAAGGTGGGCGTGTTGTGCAAAGGCTACAGAATCAACAACACCAGACTCCAACGCTGTATACGCTTCAGTAGCGGTTACTGAAGTTGGCGTCGCGCCAACAGTTTTGAACGCATTGCCCAAACCACCGGTTGCCCGAATGCGCATGCCGTCAAAATCTGCAATTGAAGCTGGAGCATCACCAACACCGGCAACATTATACTGTGGCATAGGAGATGTCATAAACAGTTTAGCACTCCAGCGCGCCAAATCTTTTTGTGCAGCAGGATGGGCATAAACTGCTTCTGCAACAGCAACTTCTTCTTCTAGATTTGAAACCCCAATGAAAGGCAATTCCAGAACAGTGATTGTCGGGTTCTTGTCCCGGTGGTAACCGGCACAGAACTGAGCCATTTCAAACGCACCAACAGAAATACCGTCTAGGTTTTCCTTGTTTTTGGAAAGACCACCGTATGAAACGTTGATCTTAAATTCACCGTTGGTTTTTTCGGAAACCAATTCAGCAAGCTTTTCCACGTGCTCTGTGAATGCACGACGCTTGCCCCAAAGAGACACATTCCAATTTGTCGAAGCCGCATAAGCTTCAACACCACCAAACATCACAACGGCAGTTGAAAGCATCATAAGTTTTGAGAATTTCTTAGTCATTCAATTCCTCCATAATTAAGTTCTTGAGAAATTAACATCCCTAGGGGATATATCAAGGGCCTTGCATATGAAGGTTTAGGATGAAATCATATTCCCATGACGAATGCTATTGTTACGACGAACTTGCAAGGCGGTGTTTTCCGAGTGGTGTTGAACCGGCCGGAGAAGCGAAACGCTCTTTCCATTGCTATGCTGGATGCAATCCAGGCCGCACTGAACGCAGCTGATACAGAAAAAAATGCCCGAGTAATTGTCATTGCCGCAAACGGACCGGTGTTTTCATCTGGCCATGATCTGAAGGAAATGACAGCCGCACGTCAAAATGAGGACAAAGGGCAGGCCTTTTTTTCCGAAACCATGCGCAAATGCTCAACAATGATGCAGACGATTGTAAATCATCGTCTGCCGGTCATTGCAGAGGTTGGTGGAACCGCTGCTGCGGCCGGTTGTCAACTAGTAGCAACCTGTGACTTGGCCGTTGCGGTCGATGATGCCAATTTCCAGACGCCAGGCGTCAATATCGGTCTGTTCTGTTCCACTCCCATGGTCGCCCTTTCTCGCAATGTGCCCCATAAAAATGCAATGGAAATGCTACTTACCGGAGAAGCCTGCAGTTCGGCAAAGGCTGTGGAAGTTGGCCTGATCAACAAATCGGTTCCGATAGACCAATTAGACAAAACCATTAGCGAGTACACCGACCGAATAAAAGCCAAGTCTTCAATGACATTGAAAATTGGCAAACAAGCCTTTTACCGACAGGCGGAAATGCCGCTTGCTGAAGCATACGAATATTGTTCGCAGGTGATGGTGGAGAACATGCTTAAGCGTGACGCAGAAGAAGGCATCAATGCCTTTATTGAAAAACGCCAACCGGAATGGCAAGATAATTGAATACGGTTCATTCCTTCAAACATTGATTATTGCGCATAATAATAACTGCAAATAAATTGCGCTTTGTGACGTTGGGGAGTGAAGCACATGAGCGAAAACAATATTTTCAACCTGCATCTGGATAAAAATCCTGCCAATTTCCAGGCGTTGACACCACTTACCTTACTTGAGCGCGCCGCCAGTACATTCCCTGAACACACATCGATTATTCATGGCGCTTTGCGTCGAAGTTACAGCGATTTTTACACCCGGGCCAGAAGGCTTGGATCCGCCTTGACTAAACATGGAATTGGAACTGGCGACACAGTATCGGTCATTCTTGCCAATACGCCCGCCATGCTTGAATGTCATTATGGTGTTCCGATGACCGGAGGTGTGCTGCATTCGATGAACACGCGCCTTGATGCAAAGGTCATTGCTTTCCAACTTGATCACGCGGAAACCAAAATTCTCATTACAGACCGAGAGTTTTCTCCAGCCGTAAAAGAAGCGCTGAAGCTTACGACTAATAAACCGCTCGTAATCGATTATGACGACCCTGAATACTCCGGCGATGGCGAGCGCATTGGTGAAATCGAATACGAGGATTTCATCGGCGATGGCGATCCTGACTATGTCTGGAAAATGCCGGAAGATGAATGGGATGCTATTTCACTCAATTATACGTCCGGCACGACCGGAAATCCAAAAGGTGTCGTATACCACCATCGCGGAGCGACTTTGCTGGCGCAAGGAAATGCACTGACCGCTTCAATGCCCAAACACTCGGTTTACCTTTGGACACTGCCGATGTTCCATTGCAATGGCTGGTGCTTTCCCTGGACCCTCTCAGCAATCGTGGGAACACATGTTTGCTTGCGCGCTGTTCGTCAGAAAGCGATGTGGGATGCAATTGCAGATTACGGCGTTACCCATATGTGCGGCGCGCCAATAGTCATGTCGACGTTGCTTTCTGCTGCTCCCGAAGAAAAGCGCGAAGTTAATCACGTCGTCGAATTTTTTACTGCGGCTGCCCCGCCACCGGAAGCTGTTTTAGCTGCAATGAAAGATGCGGGCTTTAACGTTACACATCTGTATGGATTGACTGAGTGTTACGGCCCTGCCGTGGTAAATGATTGGAATCAGAAATGGGACGCACTTGATAATGCAGGGCAAGCTGCAATGAAAGCGCGACAGGGGGTACGATATTCCGCCCTTGAAGCGTTGGATGTGATGGATCCAGAAACAATGCATCCCGTTCCTCGCGATGGGGAAACCATTGGCGAAGTTATGATGCAAGGCAATGTGGTAATGAAGGGATATTTGAAAAATCCGGATGCCACGGAAGAAGCGTTTCGCGGCGGCTGGTTTCATACCGGTGATCTTAGTGTCATGCATGAGGATGGATATATCCAACTCAAAGACCGTTCTAAGGATATAATTATTTCTGGCGGAGAAAACATTTCCTCAATCGAAGTAGAAGATGCCCTTTATAAACATCACGCTGTTGCCGCTGCGGCAGTGGTTGCCAAGGATGACGAAAAATGGGGTGAAACGCCTTGTGCGTTCATCGAATTGAATTCCGGCATAGACCAACCCAGCGTTGAAGAACTCAATGCTTGGTGTCGTAGCCATCTCGCCACATTTAAAATACCAAAGCATTACATTTTTGAAGACTTGCCCAAAACTTCAACCGGGAAAGTTCAGAAGTTTGTTCTGCGAGAGCGGGCGAAAAAAGTTTAGACTTCCCCCAAACCGCCGCAAAACCCAGATAGCAGTCGCATAGATTTATTTAATCTAGTTTATGCAGGGCAATTCTTTATTGGATTCAAGTCTTAATCCTGAATTCCATGGCGGAGTAATTTCATCGGCACAAACTGGCTGATTGCCATAATGACAGGATCCAACTTCTAAAGCGCGCCGATCCACCATTCCCATAGGGTTATGCCCCAAACACCCGCAGCGATAATGGCAGCAATGAGTACCGCAGCTGAACCGCAATCCTTGGCAAACTTAATCTCTGGCGCAAACTCTCGTGTGACTTTGTCGGCAACCTGTTCGACCCCGGTATTAAGTAGCTCTGTCAGAAGGATCAATAAAAGCGAACCCCACAACATTAACATTCGCCATGGATCCAGTGTGATCAAAGGGACCACGACAAGCGAAAGAGCCAGCAGAACCAACTCTTCGCGTATCGCCTTTTCATTGCCAAAGCCATGGCGTAAGCCGGCAATGGAGTTGAATAATGCGGACGCTATACGCTTCATTGTTCAAGTGCTTTCAAAAACCGTTTCACTGTTCCCGCCATGCCAAATTCCAATGCGTCAGCTGTCAGACCGTGTCCAATGGAAACTTCGGCCAGGCTGGGAATGGCCTGAGCAAGCGCAGGCACGTTCGCAACTGTAAGATCATGCCCGGCATTGATGTCCAGACCCATCCCACGAGCATAATTTGCTGTGGTAGAAAGGGTTTCGAGTGCCAGGCGCGCGGCTTGCGGATCTTCATATGCAGAACCATAAGGTCCCGTATAAAACTCGACCCGATCAGCACCAGTTGCCTTGGCTTTTTCTAGTTGCGCCTCGCTTGCATCCGGGTCACAGAAAAGCGACACGCGATAGCCATTTGCCTTCAGGCGTTGCACCTTATCACGCAAGAAATTTTCCTGACCGGCAAAATCCCAGCCATGATCCGAAGTTGGCTGAGACGGGTCATCTGGCACCAGCGTAACCTGTTCTGGCTGATTGGCTTCAACAAGCTCTAGGAATTCATCGGCAGGATAACCCTCGATGTTAAATTCCCTGTCTGGAAATTCATCATCAATTAGTGCCCGAAGTTCCGGTAAATCCGTATAGCGGGTATGACGTTGGTCCGGTCGTGGATGAACCGTCAAGCCTGCGGCACCGGCCTCCAAAGCAATGCGACCTAGATTGACGACACTTGGCCAGGGCAGATCGCGACGATTGCGCAGCAAAGCAATCGCGTTGAGATTAACCGACAATTTTGCACTCATGACTGCCCTTTCATTTTCGATCTTCCGGAATTGGCATATCTTTAATATTCGATCTCGGCAACACCTTGTAATTCTGACTTTTTCGAAGCAATCTACAAACCAGTAATTGCGTTATTTCAAGGATATCATTTTTGGAACCGGAAAGTATTTTTTCTGCCGCCCTGCTTATTCATTTTGGGGCTCTACTTTACATTATTGGCTTCCTCGTTCGTGACGAGTTAATCCTGCGCCTTTTGGTTCTTGGCGGGACGATTCTATACATATTTTACTATTTATTGTTTCCCGATCGTCCGCTTTGGGATGCAATTATCACTAGCGTGATTTTGGGCGCGGCAAATCTATGGGTGCTGTTCCGGATAGTTTTTGAACGCACGACCCTTGCGATGACTGATGATGAAAAAGACCTCTATGAAGTCTTTTCCACGCTCAATCCCGGACAATTTCGCCAGATCGCAAAATGCGCAACCTGGCATGAAGTAGATCAACGCAAAACGCTTTGCCTGGAAAATCAGTCTGCAGAACATCTTTATTATCTGATGAGCGGCAATGCCATGGTGGAAAAAGGTGACAAACAATTTCCGATCGGGAGCGGAAACTTCCTAGGTGAAATCGCGTTCATATTAGATGGGGAATACACCGCAACCGTATTTGCAGAACCCGACATGAAGTATGTTGAATGGAACAATCTTGAGCTGAAAAAACGCATGTCAAAAAATGCCGCACTTAACAACGCGCTTATAGCTCTCTTCAACCATGATCTGGCCCGCAAGCTTGCCGCCAGCCACCAATAAAAAACTAACGATTATTTCACAACAGTAAGTGTGTTCGCAGCACGCGTAATTGCAGTGTATAGCCAGCGATCACGATGCTCGCGGAACGCATACGATTCATCAAACAACACCACATTGTCCCATTGCGAACCCTGCGCCTTGTGAACGGTAAGTGCATAACCATAATCAAAATCATCATGACGGCGTTTAATCTGCCAGGGAATTTCTCGTTCGGGTTCTTCAAATGCGGCTTTTAGAAGTTTAACTTTGGCGGAATAGCGTTCTACCCCTTCATCTTCCGCACGGATCAACACATTCATCGATTGTTTAACCGTGCGTGCAGCACTCGTAACCTGCCACAAAGAACCGTTCAGCAAACCTTTTTGCGGGTCGTTGCGCAGACATACGAGTTTATCACCAGATGCCGGCAATGGACCCTCAAATTCCTTAAGCTGACGTAACCGCTCGTTATACCGCCGACGTGTGCGGTTAATACCCACCAAGACCTGATCAGCCGTCAGAACCAGATCAGCATCAACCTGCGATTTCGGAATAACCTTTGTGGTATCTCCATAATCACCGATCATCACAGAATTGCCAGAGCGAACCTGGCGTGCAAGTTCGACGATCGGGTTATCCAGTGCTTGTCGATGAATCTCTTCCAAAAGCACGTCTGGCTCGTGTTCGGTAAAAAATCCGCCACCAGAAACCGGTGGTAATTGCCCTGGATCGCCGAGTACCAAGACCGGTGTTCCAAACGACAAGAGATCACGACCAAGCTGCTCATCCACCATGGAACATTCATCTATGATGATAAGCGCCGCTTTGGAAAGCGCACTTTGACGGTTTAGCGAAAACATCGGCAGAACTTCTGTTTTACCGGTTTCTTCATCTTCCACCGTTTCTTCGCCTCTGGGTCGATAAATCAGCGAATGGATAGTAGATGCATTAGAAGCGCCACGAGACCGCAATACCTGTGCTGCTTTACCAGTAAAAGCTGCAAACAAAACATCCCCATCAACGCCTTCTGCCAAATGGCGGGCCAGAGTGGTTTTCCCGGTTCCTGCATAACCAAACAAACGGAAAACCTGCCGATCACCAGCCTTCAGCCAGCGTTCAACGTCTACCAGAGCCTGATCCTGTTGCGGGGAGAACTTCATTTGTTGATCACGCGCAAAACCAGTGCAGCTATACTTGGGCCTGGTGTACCGGCGCTCAATATTAACGCAGCTATAAATATACCAAATGTAATCGGATCAATCATGTCCAGATAGTGAACTATTCACCCAGATTCGTCGAACGGTTTTTGGCTGAAAATATGAACGAAATCGAACCATCGCAAAAGTATCCATCTACAAAATAATCAGTCTCTAACGCAGCATTGGCCAGAGGCTGGCTACCAATAGCAGAGCCATAGAATAGTTGAATATACGCAGATATTTCGGATCAGAAAGCCATTGACGCAGCCCGACCCCAAATGCGCACCAAATAGATACGCTTGGAAAATTGACCACAACGAAAGCAAATACAACAATCCATACGCTGGTCACAAAGTCCGGCTGTCCCGTATAAACGGTCATCGCCGTAATCGCCATCACCCAGGCTTTTGGATTGACCCACTGGAAAAGTGCGGCCGCCAGAAAAGTCATCGGCTTGCCGCTTCCCGTTCCCGCCTCCACAGGACCAGAATTTGCAATTTTCCAAGCTAGATAGAGAAGGTAGGCACCACCGGCAATTTTGATAACAGTCTGCAATAGCGGGAAGCTCTCAAACGCTTCCTTTAGACCAAAGCCAACAGCTGCTAGCAAAATGCCAAACCCGAAGGCTATTCCAAACATATGCGGAATGGTTTTTCGAAATCCAAAATTCACGCCAGAGGTCAATAGCATGATGTTATTTGGGCCGGGGGTAACAGATGATACGAAGCAAAACCCCAGTAAGGCCAGGAATACATCTAAGGGCAAATTACATCTCCAATAGGTCAGTATTGTTGACCTTGTTGTTGACAGGTGTCAACAGGTGTTTTCATGCGGAGGAAAAATACCTATATCAGTTGAATGAAAAGACGTGACTTACTAAAGAGCCTTGGTGCAATCGGACTTTTACCGGTGATACCCGCTCCGGCGCTGAATGCAATTGCCACAACGGTACCTGCCGTTTCAACGACAACCTACAAATGGGCGGAAATGATTGTTCGTGCTCATTCAAAAAGCAGCCTATCAATGTTACAACGCCACCTTCGGCTGGATGCAACAGCCGCCAAACTAGTTCATACTCAACTTGTTCAAAACGGGGTGATTGCAGCACAAGCCAATGCCTATGGCATGCATACAGCAGCTAAACCGCTTTACGACGGCGCTTTTATCAAACCAAACTCTATAAAAGAACTCGTACAGAACAAGCTGGAAGAAACCATAAACTCTTCCCTTAATGACCCAGACACTTCTCATACTTCCAGAAACTTGTTACAAGAAGACCAACCAGAAGAGCATCAACGTCAATCATCTTCTCAAGACAGCTTTGAAGGCAACACCATTATTCCGCACGATGGTGAAACCAGTAAACTAAATTCCCAGAACGACAGTCCCGCAATCAATTTTTTACTAAACTCCAGGAGCACTTCTTTGAAAGAGCTGAAGAATAAAACTGCTATCATCACCGGAGCAAGCAAAGGCATCGGCGCATCCACGGCAAAGCGCATGGGCGCGTTGGGCATAAATGTAATACTCGCTGCACGTAGCGCGGATCAGATTTCTGCAATTTCATCTGAAATAAACGCAGCCGGCGGCAAAGCAATCGACGTGCCATGTGATGTGTCAAACTATAACGCGGTTGCTGCTTTGGTTGACCGTGCAAAGCAAGAATTCGGTGGGTTAGATATACTGATCAATAATGCCGGTATAATAGAACCGGTAGCACGAATTGCAGACTCCGATCCCGAAGCTTGGGGTAAGGCAATCGATATCAATGTAAAAGGTGTCTACAATGGCATTCGTGCCGCCTTGCCAATAATGGGGGCACAAGGTTCAGGTGTGATAATCAATATTTCTTCGGGCGCTGCAACCTCTGCACTTGAAGGCTGGAGCCATTATTGTTCGTCCAAGGCTGCTGCTCTTTCGCTAACAAAATGCACCCATCGCGAAGTTGCAGAACAGAACATTCGGGTCATCGGGCTATCGCCGGGCACTGTCGCTACGGATATGCAAGTTCTGATCAAAGCATCGGGTATTAATCCAGTAAGCCAGCTTGATCCATCCGTTCACATACCATCGCAATGGGTTGCTGAAGCAATTTGCTGGCTTGCCACCGAAGATGCAAAGGAATTTGATGGCGATGACGTAAGCCTGCGCGACGAAGAAATTAGAAAGAGAGTGGGGCTTAGTTGATCTTTTGAGATTAACTTTTTTAGATTTCCTCGCACAAAGTCTAGAAGACAGAACAACAGATTTTCGTTTCGCGAAGAATTATTTACAAACCTTCGTGACTAGTCCGAACCTGTTTTGTCGAAATCACATTCCCTGCTTTCCCCGAGCAACCGCAGCAACGCCGGTCCGGCAAACCTCGACAAGACCAAGCGGTGCCATGATCGAGATAAACTGCTCGACCTTTGAAATACGGCCTGTGATCTCAAACGTGAAATGCTCAGTCGATGCATCAATAACGGTCGCGCGAAAGGCGTCCGCAATACGCATTGCTTCCAACCGTTCATCGCCCTTACCAGCTACTTTAACCAGTGCAAGTTCCCGCTCCAGGGGCTTATCGTGCCCATTTATCTCAGCTGTAAGCGTTAAATCAATCACCCGGTGAACAGGCACCATACGTTCTAACTGCTTCTTGATTTGATCAAGCACTTGCAGCGTTCCCGATGAGACGACTGTAATCCGCGAAAGATGGGCCTCCTGACTGGTTTCAGATACTGTCAAACTTTCGATATTGTAGCCACGGCCGGAAAACAGTCCGATAACGCGGGCAAGAACGCCCGGCTCATTGTCGACTAGAACCGACAGAACGTGGGTCCGTGGCTTTTCCTTGTTTTCGACAATAAAATAGGCAGAACCTGCCGGTTTTTCTGGTGCATTCATGATAAGCGCTCCGCGGGTTTGGAGGGTGATTTGATCCGGGCAATTGCTATCCCGATAAGAATGATAACCAATGCCAATACAGCGTTCGCGGGCAAGACTTCACCAAGGAAAAGGATTGCCCATAAAACACCAAATACTGGCACCAGAAAATTGATTTGCGATAAAAAGCCTGCTCCCTGGCGGCCGACGAGCATGAATAGCATCAACGTCCCAAGCGCGGTCGGGAATATACCCAATAGAATAATCATCAACCAGGACAAACCGGATGGATTAAGATTCCAGGGCTGATCTAGGTACAATACAATTGGCAGTAACCAGATCGTAGAAGCAATCAATACGCCGGCTGAAACCGCATAACGCGGTAGTTGTACGATAAACTTAGACAAGATTGCATGGACCCCATAACAGCATGCAGCTGCCATAATCGCGTATTCCCGCAAAATTGAACCACCGAAGGAAGCAAGTTTGTCTATACCAATCAAAATAGCAACGCCAACCAGACCAAGGACAAATCCGATAATCCGGTAAATGTTGAGCTTTTCATCGGCGGTAAAGAAATGTGCCAGAAAAAGCGTAAAGAGCGGCATGACTGCCATCAAAATTGCGGTCAGCCCGGCATCTACTTCTTCCTGACCCCAGGAAATCAGAAAGAATGGAAGTGCATTGCCAAACAACCCGGCAAGAAAAACCATCCGCCAGTGCCCTTTTAGCGAACTCATTGTCTGCCGCATCATTAACATAGCTACGAAAATGATAGCCGCAGCAACCACAATACGCGCAAAAGCGATCGTCCCAGGCGGGACGTCAGCAACAGCGACCTTGGTCATCATGAAGGATGCACCAAAAATTGCCGCCAGCGTTGCCAGCAAGCCATAGTCAAGTAGCCCAGCTTTTGATGGTGCTTCCAAGTCGAAATTCCTAAACCAGCTGCTTGCCTTTTTCATCGATTGCCGTTGCCACCGCCTCATCCGTTGCTTCATCCGGCAGGAGCATTTCATTATGCGCTTTGCCTGAAGGGATCATCGGGAAACAATTGGCTAGATTGGCCACGCGGCAGTCAAAAACCACCGGTGCATCGGTTTCGATCATTTGCAGAATGGCATCATCCAGTTCATTAGGCTTTTCTGCGCGAATACCAACGCAACCATAGGCTTCTGCCAGTTTGACAAAATCCGGTAATGCTTCGGTATAGGAATGTGAAAGGCGGTTACCATGCAGCAATTGCTGCCATTGACGGACCATTCCCATATATTGATTGTTCAGGATGAAAATCTTCATTGGCGCATTATGCTGAACGGCAGCGGACATTTCCTGAATAGTCATCAGAACCGAGGCATCGCCGGCAATATCGATAACTAGAGCATCCGGGTGCGCAATTTGAATGCCAAGTGCTGCCGGCAAGCCATACCCCATTGTACCAAGTCCACCAGAAGTCATCCACCGGTTAGGCTCCTCAAAATGGAAATATTGCGCAGCCCACATCTGGTGTTGACCAACTTCTGTTGAGATATATGTATTTTTGTCTTTGGTTAGCTCATACAGGCGTTCAATCGCATATTGCGGCATGATCACGTCTTTGGAATGCTTGTAAGCAAGCGAGTTGCGCGATCGCCACGCCTCAATCTGTTTCCACCAAGGAGCGATGGCAACCGGATCTGGCTTTTCATCCATTGAGCGCCAAAGCCGTACAATTTCTTCAAGGACATTTTCACAATCCCCAATGATAGGAACATCAACATGAACGTTCTTGCCTATCGAAGATGGATCAATATCAATGTGGATTTTCTTTGATCCAGGAGAAAATGCATCAATACGCCCGGTGATCCGGTCGTCAAATCGCGCGCCCACGCACAACATGACATCACAATCATGCATCACCATATTGGCTTCATAGGTTCCATGCATTCCAAGCATGCCGAGCCAATTATTACCACTTGCCGGATAGGCACCCAAGCCCATCAGCGTTGAAGTAATCGGAAAGCCTGTCAGTTCGACAAGTTCGCGAAGCAATCGGCTTGCATCAGGACCGGCATTGATAACACCGCCGCCTGAATAAATAACTGGCTGTTTTGCTGAGGCCAACAATTGAACTGCCTGCTCTATATGGGTCATATTTCCCGAAACAGGAGGCGCATATCCAGAAAGATCAGCCTCTGAAGGTGGAAAGTAAGTCCCCGTAGCAAATTGCACATCCTTTGGAATATCAATCAACACCGGACCTGGACGACCGCTCATTGCCACGTGAAAAGCCTCGTGCAGGACCTGCGGTAATTCATCAACCGAGCGCACCAGCCAATTATGTTTCGTGCAAGGGCGCGTAATGCCGACGGTATCTGCTTCCTGAAAAGCGTCCGAACCGATCAATGCTGTTGGAACCTGACCTGTGATGCAAAGAAGCGGAATTGAATCCATCAAAGCATCTTGCAACGGGGTCACTGCATTTGTCGCCCCTGGGCCTGATGTAACCAGCATGCAGCCGATTTTGCCCGTCGAACGCGCATAACCTTCAGCCGCATGACCTGCCCCCTGCTCATGGCGCACAAGAAAATGACGGACTTTTTCCTGT
>JBCCBE010000080.1:0-15586 GCA_039814425.1 Pseudomonadota bacterium | reverse complement strand
TTTGCAGACCTTTGGCGGGACGTTTTTGCTCTATCGCATAGTCGCATTGCTGATGCGATGGACAAACAATTACAAGCTGAGCGTATCGGCGAAAAAGAAACGATTACACCGGATGAAATTGGCACCGTTCCAGATGGGGCAATGATATCGCATGGAAATTTGTTCTATGTATTGGATAAGGGTAAGTGCTGGCAGTGGTCCGGGCAAGGTTACAAAGCGGCAAATCAACCAAATAAACCGGTAAAGCTTCTCACCCCACCTTCGATTGTTAAAATATTGCAAGCAGGATACCGATCTGAAATGCATCCTTCGATAAAGGCGCAACATGGCGGTTCATGACTTTAGATCCCAGCGGCTATTTGTTCGTGAAAGCCTTGTGAAAGATCAGGCTTTTGAGATCAGCCGGGAACAGGCAAATTACCTGCTTAATGTTCTTCGGCTGGGAGACGGGTCTGATATATTGGTTTTTAATGGTCGTGATGGTGAGTGGCAGTGTAGTATTCGCCCACAGGGACGCAAGAAATGTCACCTTTTGCCTCTCGGCCTGTCTCGCGGGCAGCCGAAACCCAATTCACTCACCTACTGCTTTGCACCATTAAAACAGGCACGTCTTGACTATATGGTTCAAAAGGCAGTCGAAATGGGAGTCGGTATCTTGCAGCCTGTGATTACGCAACATACGCAAGTGCGTTCCATGAATTTAAAGCGAGTGGAAGCAAATGCCATTGAAGCAGCCGAACAATGCGGCATTCTTACTATTCCTGAAATCCGCGAACCAGTTTCACTTCAAGAACTACCTTTACAGCTAACCCCCGAGACAACACTGTTTTTTTGCGATGAAGCGCATGGTGATCAGATTTCTATTTCAAAAGAAAAGCCAACCGGAAACCAGACTATTGCGCTTCTCATTGGCCCAGAGGGCGGGTTCAGCAATCAGGAGCGAACGCTGATACAGTCTTGGAAAAATATTAAGACACTGGGCCTTGGCCCTCGAATATTACGGGCGGATACTGCTGCCGTGGCAGCCCTTACATTGATTCAATCCAAAATTGGAGACTGGAAAGAAAGCGCATGATAAACAGACGTTTACTGCCTTTTGCTTGATTGTATTTGCATCATCTGATTAGCAGAATACGACCACGCCAAATTTTGAAAGACTTCCTATGGCTAGAGATACTACTGATAATCGCCCAATCGAAGAAAACAGCCAAATGCTTGAATGGCTCACGAAGGGCTGTAAGCCAAAGTCCGAATGGCGAATTGGCACTGAACACGAGAAGTTTGGCTTTTGCCTCCAGACACATCAGCCGGTTCCCTATGAGGGCGATCGCGGTATTGGGGCAATTCTGAAAGCTTTGAAAGCAGAAAGCGATTGGGAAGCAATTGAAGATGACGGCAAGATTATCGGACTTTTTAATCCGGTTGAAGGCGGGGCCATCTCACTTGAGCCGGGCGGTCAGTTTGAACTATCGGGCGCGCCGCTTGAAACCCTGCACCAGACGTGTCGCGAATCAAACCAGCATCTTGATCAGGTAAAAAAAATCGCCGCGGATATGGGGATAGGTTTTTTGGGTATCGGAGCTTCACCGCTGTGGACATTTGATGAAACCCCGATGATGCCCAAAAGCCGCTACAAGATAATGAAGCAGTATATGCCAAAAGTTGGCAGCCAGGGGCATGACATGATGTTCCGAACCACGACCATTCAGGTCAATCTTGATTTTTCTGACGAAATTGACATGGTTCGGAAACTGCAAGTTTCTCTAAAACTCCAGTCTATGGCTTCTGCTTTGTTTGCAAGCTCACCATTTACCGAGGGAAAACCGAACGGAATGCTATCCTGGCGCAGTGACATCTGGCGTGATGTGGACAATCAGCGCGGCGGCTATCATCGCTTTATGCTGGACAAGGATTTCGGGTTTGAAAAATACGTTGAGTGGGCGCTTGATATTCCAATGTATTTTATTATCAGAGACGGTGAATATCGCGATTGTACCGATATCACCTTCCGACAATTTCTCAATGGCGCGTTGAAAGGTGAAATTGAAGACTGGCGCGCCAATGTGGGAGATTGGGGAAATCACCTCAGCACGCTCTTCCCGGATGTTCGTTTGAAACGTTTCCTTGAAATGCGTGGGGCTGATGGGGGACCTTGGCAACGCATCTGTGCGCTGCCTGCTTTTTGGGTTGGACTGCTTTACAGTGATACTGCGTTGAGTGCCGCCGAAGAGGTAACTGCAAACTGGGATGCCGAAATGGTTAGTGATTTGCGCGATCAGGTACCGAAGTCGGGTTTGAAAGCTGAAATAGACGGAAAGCCGCTGATTGAATTTGCAAAGGAGATATTACAGATCTCCCATAACGGGCTTAAAGAGCGTGGCAATCTTAATTCTGATGGCATTGATGAAACCGCATTCCTGGTGCCGCTTGAGGACACAGTGGCACAGCATAAAACACCGGCTGAGATCATGCTGATGAAATACAATGGCGAATGGAATGGCGATATTCTCAAGGTTTTCGAAGAATATGCCTTTTAGGAAATCAATGTGGGGAATCTACGAAGCTGCGCTTTGAGACAGATTACGGCTACGTTCTGATCGGTAGCGAGTATCTGATTCTACGTCCTGGAAAATTACCCGGACATTGCTACCACGACGTTCTACTACATCACAATGTGCGCAAATATTATCAGGCTCAATGTATAGCTTGAACTGGGAAGGAAGACCCAGCCAACCTGTCATCGTAAGAATGGCGCTTTCTTTAGAAAAATTCTTTACCGCGCATGCAACAGGATCTGCGTCTGGTGAGAATAGAACTTTACCGATTCTAGGAACTCGTTTGCTTAGCACTGTTTTTGTTTTGGTTCGCAAATTTGCTTCAACCGCCCTGCTTTTTGTATTGGTCATAGATAAATTTTGTTCCCTGCCTACGCAAAATTACAGTAAAGTGAACATAGTTAATAGGCGATTAATCCATGTTGCAAAGAAGCATGGTGAAATTCCTAAATTGAGCATTCAGAAATGCTGTGAATCTGGTAATAAGTACCCATGAGCGATCAACCCTTTTTTTCTGATACTAATGTTTCAAAAGGCAATCTTACCGAATACTCGGTCACAGAGATTTCTGCTTCACTAAAGAAAACAGTAGAAGAGCGATTTGGCTATGTTCGTGTCCGTGGTGAGATTACCGGTTACCGTGGACCGCATTCATCTGGCCATTCCTATTTTGCACTAAAAGATGATCGTGCCCGCATTGAAGCGGTCATTTGGCGGGGTGCCGCATCAAGGTTAAAGCACCGGCCGGAAGAGGGCATGGAAGTAATAGCCAGCGGGAAACTTACTACCTATCCTGGGTCATCCAAATATCAGATTGTTATTGATGCGCTGGAACCTGCCGGCACCGGCGCGCTTATGGCGCTGTTGGAAGAGCGAAAGAAGAAGCTGGAAATTGAAGGCTTGTTTGCCCCTGAACGCAAACAATTGCTTCCTTATCTTCCCAGAAAAATTGGCGTAATCACATCTCCTACCGGTGCAGTAATCAGAGATGTACTACACCGTATCAGCGACCGTTTCCCATTGCATGTGATTGTCTGGCCTGTGCGGGTTCAGGGGGAAACGACAGGTGCTGAAGTTAGTCAGGCGGTTACCGGCTTCAATGAACTTACAGCAGATGAAAAACCGGATCTGCTAATTGTAGCGCGCGGCGGTGGGAGTATTGAAGACCTCTGGGGGTTTAACGAAGAAGCTGTGGTGCGTGCAGTCGCAGACAGTGATATTCCTGTAATTTCCGCTGTCGGGCATGAAACAGACTGGACTCTGGTTGACTTTGCTGCAGACGTTCGCGCACCGACGCCTACAGGTGCTGCTGAGATTGCTGTACCCGTTAAGGCAGATCTTGAAGCAACTATAGCCAGCGATGCGGCACGCTTAAAATCCTCGATTTCAAACTTGTTTGATCGCGCCCGCTCCAGTCTGCGTGCAGCTACCAGAGGCTTGGCAACGCCGGATATGTTGCTTTCCATGCCTCGACGCAGGTTAGACGAAGCATCCGGAAGGGTGAAAAGAGGTCTTGAACTTGCAGTTCGTAAAAAAGCAACAAACTATGAACGGGTAGCGTCGCGTCTTTCCCATCGAGGTCTGCTGATGGCGCTGGGGCGCAATTCAGAACGTCTTGATAACACTGTTTTACGAATGCGAAATGCACATACAAGAAATAAGGTAAGCGCCCAAACCCAAGAACGGGATTTATCACAACGCCATAACCATGCATTTTCCATAAGTTTTGAGCGGATGGCGAAACGATTTTCCCAAGCTGATCGCTTGTTGAATAACCTATCCTATGAACGCGTACTGGATCGCGGATATGCGCTTGTTAGAAACAACGAGGGCAAACCGATTGCCTCTGTAACGGAACTAAACAATGGCGATGCTCTCAATGTGCAGTTTAATGATGGTGCTGTGAATGCCGTCGTCGGCAAGAAAAAACCGGGTAGCAAGCCAATTGCTAAACCTATTGAACCAAGATCCGACCCTGGAAAGCAGGGGGATTTATTTTAGATCACTACTTGGTTTCCTAGCCATAAAAAAGACCCGGACAATTGAAACCGGGCCTGATTTGAATTTGCAGATTTATAAATAAATACCAGGTTTTTTCAGCCTGATATTCAAATATTTTACTTTCTCTGCTTTTTCAGAAGATCACGAATTTCTGTAAGAAGCTTTTCTTCTGCTGGCGGTTCAGCCGGCGCTGCCTCTTCTTCTTCAGCTTCTTCTGTCAATTTGTTTACTGCTCGAACAATCATAAAAATGATGAAGCCAATGATCAGAAAATTGATAATTGCCGTGATAAAATTACCGTAAGCAAGAACTGCACCCTGCTCTTTTGCAGCTTCCAAGGTAGGTGCTGATACACTTTCCGCCAATGGAACGAAGTAATTAGAAAAATCTAGGCCACCAAAGATTGCCCCGATAATCGGCATCAACACATCCCCAACCAAAGATGCAACAATTGATGCAAATGCAGCACCAATGATTACACCAACGGCAAGATCCATAACATTGCCCTTCATTATGAATTTCTTGAACTCTTCAATCATATCCAGATTTCCCCTCTTGATGATTTATTGTTCTGCACCGCAAATTACTTACGGACACGCTGCCCATACTGCATTTTTGACCATACGTTAAGTATTATTTTGAAGTTGCTGGACCATTCGCTAAGCAGCACAACTTCTTCTATTGGAAAAGGGTGTCATTTTGTGCTGAAATTGCAAATAGTATAGGCTGCAGACCGCATGGAGGAGAATTTAATGATCCAACCCTGGATCACCGTCTTGGTAGCGATCAGCTATATCAGCGTACTGTTCGTTGTCGCCAGCTATGGTGATCGGGTGCGCTCCTTTGGAAAATATTACAACGCCAGTAGGCCAAACATATATGCGCTAAGCTTGGCGATTTATTGTACTACCTGGACTTTTTTTGGATCAGTTGGCCTTGCTTCTACCAGCGGTTTGGATTTTTTGGCTATTTATGTCGGACCAGTATTGGTCGTAACGCTGTTTTTTCCCCTGCTAAAACGCATTGTCAAACTTTCCAAACAGGAACGGATAACCTCTGTCGCAGATTTCCTGGGATCGCGTTATGGAAAAAATAATAAGGTAGCTGCTGTTGCTGCAATCATCGCAGTTATTGGAACAATCCCTTATATCGCACTCCAACTGAAAGCTATTTCACGGTCGGTCGATACTTTGTTGATCGAGTTTAACAATGGCTTTCCTTCTGCAACGGCACCCTTCGGGGACATTACACTTTTCGTCACTGCTATTCTCGCCCTGTTTGCCGTCTTATTTGGAACAAGACACGCTGATGCAACTGAACACCAGCACGGACTGATGCTCGCAATTGCAATGGAATCAGTCATAAAGCTGATTGCATTTCTTGCCGTTGGCATTTTTGTCACCTGGTTTATGTTTGGCGGCGTGAGTGACCTTTTTGCGCAAGCTGCAGAAAATCCGAACGTCCAGGACATTGTCTACAAGGGCTTTAGTTTCAATAATTTCCTGATCCTTACCTTCCTAAGCCTTTCCGTTTTTATTCTGCTCCCAAGGCAATTTCACGTAGCCGTTGTCGAGAATACTTCTGACAAAGAATTGAACCGTGCACGCTGGCTGTTTCCAGCCTACCTGATTGCTATTAATCTATTCGTTATTCCAATTGCTATTGCCGGAACTTTGAAGTTTGGCATTGCAGCTAATGCGGATGATTTTGTGCTTCTATTGCCGATACTGGAAGAACAACGTGCCTTGGGTCTACTGGTCTTTATCGGCGGTCTATCAGCGGGTACGGCAATGGTGATTGTCGCCTCTGTTGCACTTGCAATCATGATATCAAACGACCTGATTTTACCTCTGATCCTGCGCTCTGGTGCTACATTTGGTCATTCAGATCCAAGCGATATGGAGAGGCGAATTTTGAACATTCGCAGAACTTCTATTTTTGCTGTTCTGGCGCTTGGTTATTTTTATTATGAACTTGCTGATAATACGGCAGCTCTTGCATCCATAGGTCTGGTTTCTTTTTCTGCAATTGCGCAATTGGCACCTGCCTTTTTCATTGGACTTTTTTGGAAAGGTGCAAATGCCCGCGGGGCAATGCTCGGTATGACTGCCGGATTTGCTGTATGGGCTTATTGCCTGTTACTGCCGACTTTACTCCCAGAATCAAGCCCGTTCGTAACGCAGGGTTTGTTTGGAAATATCCTGTTAAAACCGGAAAACCTGTTTGGCCTTGGTCTTGATCCGCTTGCTAATGGGGTAATCTGGAGCATGGCAGCAAACACGCTTGTATTTATATTCGGATCTGTTTCACGGCATTCTGACCCTCAGGAAAAGCTCCAGGCTGCACTTTTTGTGAGTTATCAAACATCGCCTTACAATTCTATTATGATAACCAAAGGGGCGCATGTTCCAATTGAGGAATTGCAGGCTACTCTGTCGCGTTATCTTGGAAGCGAGCGAACCGCCCGCGCGTTTGAATCTTATTGGCAATCCAGACCACAAACACTCCACTCTTATTCAGTCGTCGATGATGAGGTGCTGCACTTTTCAGAGCAGTTGCTGGCGAGTGCTGTTGGAGCCTCGTCCTCAAGACTAATTCATTCACTGCTTATAAAACGCAATGACAAGACTAATTTTAATGACCTTGAGTTATTGGACCAGGCATCACGGGCGGTACAGTTTAACCGAGATGTTCTGCAAACCGCTATTGATCAGCTCGAACAAGGCATCACCGTTTTTGATGGTAGTTTCCGCTTGGCATCCTGGAACCGTCAATTTCGTCAGATCCTTAACCTGCCGGATGCTATGGGGCAGGCGGGCATTCCACTAAACGAAGTTGCCAAAGAAATTGTTCAACAAAATGGTCTGGAAGGAAATGATCCCGCCGGCCAGATGCTTGCAAATCGATTGGTGAATTCTTCTGGTGTGTGGCAACTCAATCTGCCTCAAGCAGAGCAGGTACTGGAGATCCGTACCAGTCCGATGCCAGAGGGTGGATCGGTTATCACTTGGAACAATATCACGCAACGCGTTCGCGCTGCCGAAGCTTTGCGGGATGCGAACGAAACACTTGAACGCCGGGTTGAAGAGCGAACCGTGGCGCTTAAGGAAGCACGAGAAGTAGCGGTTCAAGCCAATGTCAGTAAGACACGGTTTCTGGCCGCCGCCGGACATGACATTTTGCAACCGCTTAATGCAGCCCGTCTATATTCGGCAACCCTAACCGAACGCATGTTGGACGGACGAAACGTGGAACTGGCTGACAATATTGGCCGATCGCTCGGATCGGTTGAAGAAATTTTGAGTTCAATCCTGGCAATCTCGCGCCTTGATACCGCTAATCCAGAAGTAAATATTGTTGATTTCCCATTGCAAAAAATTACTGAACAACTGGAGATTGAGTTTGAGCCGGTTGCGGCACAACAAAACCTTGAACTCGTTTTTGTGCACTCATCGAAATGGATCACGTCTGATCCCGCCCTTTTAAAGCGCCTCCTCCAAAACCTAATTTCAAACTCTTTGAAGTTTACACCTGGCGGCGGCAAAGTAGTATTTGGCTGCCGGTCCAATGGAGATGATCTCACGCTGGAAGTTATTGATTCTGGTATTGGGATGAACAGCGAAGAGCAAAAGATTGTATTTTCAGAGTTTACCCGGTTAAATACGATGGCAGATAAAGCGCCTGGGTTAGGGCTTGGACTTTCCATAGTGGAACGGATTGCAAATCTGTTAGATCACAGCGTCGAATTGAATTCACAAACTGATAAAGGAACACGGTTCCAGATTTTGGTAGCGAAGGCCATTCCAACTGAAAGCCTGTTGGAAGCTTATACACCTCGACGCCAGGCAGTGCCCGGTCAGTTATCTGGCTTGCATGTTCTTTGTATCGACAACGAACCAGCTATTCTTGAAGGAATGAAAGCCTTGCTCACTCAATGGGGTTGTGATGTTTTCTGTGCCGAAGGCGAAGACGAAGCAAGAAAAATACTGAAAGATGCAGAGCAACTACCGGACGTTGTTTTGATTGATTATCATCTCGAGAATAAGACCGGTATAGATGTTTTCGATATGCTTTGTGAGCATTGTGAATTTCAGTTTCCCGCCGCACTCATAACAGCTGACCGTACTGAACAGGTAAAACAGCTTGCCCAGAATTCCGGAATGGCATTGCTAAACAAACCGCTGAAGCCAGCAGCGTTGCGAGCCTTTATTTCGCAATATCATATGCGAAGGCACGCCGCAGAGTAGCTTCCTACTTGCCAAATTTTGTGTGGATGAAACTTTCTACTGTTGAACAGCAGTTTCAATAAAACTTGGCCCAATGCGGTTCATAATAATTACCGCCTGGGTTCGGCTATCCACCCCAAGCTTTAATAACACTGCAGAAACATGCGCCTTAACTGTTGCTTCCGAAACGCTAAGTTCATAGGCGATTTGTTTGTTCAAAAGCCCCTCACCCAACATCGAAAGAACCCGGGATTGTTGCGGGGTCAAAGATTGCAATTTTTTAATTACATCTGCTGTTTCAGAATCAATCTCAGCCTCAAGATCAACGTTTGGCGGTACCCATATGTTGCCATTTTCCACCGCGCTGATGCCCTCTAAAATAAACTCTGTGCTCGAAGACTTGGGAATAAAGCCTGATGCACCCAGCTCAATGCATTTCTTGATGGTAACAGCGTCCTCACTGGCTGACACAACCACAATAGGTGTCTCGGGGAACTCTGCTCTTATTGCCATCAATCCGGCAAACCCGCTGGTTCCAGGCATTGAAAGATCCAAAAGGACCATGTCGGCAGAGCCAAGGGATTTCAATAAAGAACGCAATTCATCGATATCGCCTACAAGGCGAATATCGCATTTAGGAACAACACCATTGATTGCTTGGCGCATTGCATCACGGAACAATGGATGATCATCAGCAATTACTACTACAGGACTCATAGCTGCGCCTCCAAACACGACCATCATCGACAAGGGCGCCCGCAATTACACGCGTTAAAACAAACCCCCGAAGATACCCAACTTAGATTTGATATGCTAAGTCATACCAATTGACAACCAAGGCCGTTGCATCAGGTGAATTTTATGACTTCTTTCCGAACCTTAGTGCTTCAGATCTTATCCGGGATTCGGTCGCGTTTCGGGTCTCAATACTTCAGAAAAGATCGATCTTTCCTATTCGAAATATCTGCCTTATTGGCACTTCTTTCGATTTTTATGTTCTTGCCTTCAGTTCTCAACCGGTTTTATTCCGGCGATTTACTGGGCCTTCCATTTAATTATTTCGTGGCACTCTTCATCGCGCCAATAGCAGTTTTATTTGTCATCGCTTGGTTTATAAACCGTTCTGAGCACCACGAAGACTATTTGCCAGACAGGCAAAAGTGAAGATCAGGACTGACATGTGATGAATAACCAGACCTCGTTCTCCCAAACCTCGTCAACTGTTGTCATGTTCATTGTCACATTCTTTTTGATGTTGTTCTTTGCGACAATTCTTCAACAGATAGGCGCTCCAGCGCTGCTGTTAGCATTCATCATGCTAATCTTGGTTGTTGGGCTCTATTTTTATTGCGGACTGGTGACACGTACAGTCAGGTTTGGAGAATTTACCCGATCTGGTCGGGCGGCAAATCCGTTCTTTGTTGGGATGGCACTTGCATCGGGTACAATTTCAGCATCGATTTTTGTGCTATTACCCGGTGAAACCTATTCAGGGGGCGTGGACTTTCTGGCAACGTTTCATGGTATGTTGCTTGGTCTTGCTCTAATGACCGTAATGTTTGCAGCCCCGATCAGTCGAAGCAAAGAAGAAACAATCCCGGCTTTGCTTTTCGGCAGGAGTACAAACAAGCTATTTACTTTCTTTACCCTTTGCATCGTTATTGCGAGCAGCCTGTTTCTTCTGATCGTTCAACTGCGTCTTCTGGAAGATGTTGTCATAGGTTTTTTTCCGATAGCGAAGGGATCAGAAATACCATTTGTAATCGCGGTCCTCGTTATCTGCCTGATACTGGGCGGTATGACGGCAATGACCTTGAGCCGTATTCTGGTTTTTCCCGTTTTGTTGTTTGCAATTTTTGCTCCATTGATTTGGATATCTATTGAGGCAACCGGCAATCCGTTCCCACACATATCCTTTGGAACCGGTGCGCAGGAGGCGATCAAAGAGATTGATCGTGAAATGCTTTCTCTTAATCTGGCTAGCCAGGAAGAGATTTTCGATATTACTAGTGAAGGCACGAAATATGATACTTTCAACTATATAACTACGCTATTGTGCATAGCATTTGGTATGGCGGCTATGCCTCATCTGCTGCAACATTTTACGATTGTACGGAAAGGAAGCGATAGCCGACGTGCAGGGCTTTGGGCATTCGGTTTCGTGTTTTTAATCCTGTCAGCGATACCGGCTATTGCACTGTTTACGAAGCTGGATATTTATACTTCGCTGCTTGGGCTACAGATTTCCAAACTAGAGTCCGCTGCGGGTTGGCTGTTTGTCTTGAGTGGCGGCGGTTCAATCCCTCTGATTAAGATATGCGAAGAATTTGTCTCCAACATGCAGGAGGTAATGCAAGCCTGTGAGCAGTCTTCTGACTATTTCATTGCGCTTAAGGATATTCAGCTTAACAAAAAGCTCCTTACCCTTGCGTTTGTAACCCTGCATGAACTACCGCTTTTGCTTGCGGTCATGATTGCAACCGGCGCACTCCTGGCGATTATGTCTACCGCAGACGGTTTGATTTTTGCGATAGCAAATACAACGACCCAGGATGGCTATCATCGTCTGATAAATCCAAAGGCACCAAAACTTAGGCGCCTGTTTATCTTCCGTTTCGTGCTTGTGTTACTCGCCGGCCTTGCAATTCTCATTGGTAGAAACAAATCTTACGAACTCGGCTTCCTATTTGATCTGTCTTTTGTACTGTTAGCGTCATCGCTGTTTCCGGCCCTAGTTGTCCGCTTATGGATAAAAAATTCAATAGATGGGATTATCTGCTTTGGGATGTTTTGCGGAACATTCGTTTCCATGACACTCATTTATATTACGGCTATTGGACCAGACTTTATTCCACTTACAGGAGATGAAACCGTTATTATGCTGCCAGGCGTCACCGAAACAGTTTTGCCGATCAGCAATGGAATATTTGGACTGGTTGTTAATTTCATATCGATGGCATTTGCATATTTAGCAATGCGTTTATATTCGCACAGTTTTATAAAAGAGGCAGAAAATGCAGGATTATAATCCAACCCTGTTTGATGACGCGGCAATTCCCGAGGAAACACTGCGGTTTAATGCGGAGATTATTTCTGCAATAGAGGCTGGGCCAGAACTTTGGGATTTGCCCCGCGAGATTGTTCGTGCCGCACGACGCGCAGGCAAGGGCATTTTTCCAATCGAACCTTTCGCAGCAGATGCAGTAGATTTTGAAATTACCGGGCCTGCAGGACCAATTACACTACGCGAAGTTAAACCGGACACGAGACCCGTTAGAGGTGTATTCCTGCATATTCATGGCGGTGGCTGGGTTTATGGCAACGCCGATATGCAGGACGAGCGTCTCAAAGAAATAGCTAATGAAACCGGTCTGGCCTGTTTATCTGTCGAATACCGGTTAGCGCCTGAAAATCCGTACCCAGCAGGACCAGATGACTGTGAGGCCGCAGCACTTTGGCTGGCGGAAAATATCAGTGACCGATATGGAGTGCGTTTTTTAGCTATTGGTGGCGAAAGTGCGGGCGCTCATTTGGCTGTTAACGCATTGATACGACTGCGCGACAAACACGCCGTAACCTCGTTTAATGCAGCAGTTTTGATTGCTGGCGCTTATGACATGAACATGACGCCGAGTGCAGCACGGTTTAAAGGCAATCTGATTTTGCGACATAAGGACATGGTAAATTTCGCCGACTGCTTTTTGCAAAATGGTGAAGAGCGTCGCGACCCGGATATATCGCCGTTGTATGCCGAACTTCATGAACTACCACCGGCACACTTCACCGTTGGTACGCTTGATGCTTTGTTGGACGATTCTATTTTTATGGCCAATTGCTGGCGAAAGCACATGATAGATACGGAATTGGAAATTTATCCCGGTGGTTGCCATGTCTTCCAATATTTCAAACAATTGGAACAGGCCCGACAGAGCAGAGATCAAATTCACGTCTTTTTAAACCGCCTGATTGATGCACATGGCTGACCAACGACTAATTTATAAAATTCTCACTGAAGACCAATGGCAGACTGCTCTTACGCAAAACATCTTCAAAGGTGCATCAGTGGATTTGGCAGATGGCTATATACATTTTTCTACCGCCAAACAGACACGCGAAACAGTCGCCAAACACTTTCACGGACAGAAAAATCTTGTTCTACTGGCAGTCGATGCGACGCTACTAGGTGATGATTTGAAATGGGAGCCATCGCGAGGTGGTGCCTTGTTTCCCCATCTTTATGCAGATCTTTGTCTTCAATGCATTGTCGAGACCTGGGATTTGAAAGACAACGCGGATGGCAGCCACGAGTTTCCGGAGGCAATCCCTTGAACCTGTTTCAACTTTTCCAACCCGCTGTTTTTGCACTTTCACCGGAGCGGGCACATGAAGTTTCAATCAGTGCACTTAGGTCCGGATTCTTACCGGCACCACCGGTACATGTTGATGATCGACTGCACGTTGAGTTGGCGGGGCTTATATTTCCGAACCCGGTAGGCCTTGCAGCAGGCTTTGACAAGAACGCAGAAGTACCGGACGCGATATTGAAACACGGCTTTGGTTTTACGGAAGTTGGAACAATCACGCCAAAACCACAAACCGGGAACCCGAAACCGCGTGTCTTCCGTCTGGTTGAAGACAAGGGCGTAATCAATCGTTTGGGGTTCAATAATTACGGGCACGAAATAGCCCTAAAACGGTTAAATGCACGGCGGAAAAATCATGGAATAGTCGGGGTAAACATTGGCGCAAATAAAGATTCGTCCGATTTTGTGTCTGACTATGAAAAAGGCATAGAAACGTTTTATCCTCTAGCCACCTATTTTACTGCAAATATATCTTCCCCCAACACGCCGGGGTTAAGAAACCTGCAGGGAAAAGAAGCGTTGGAAAAACTGCTGTCGCGAATTTTTGCCCAAGTCGAGCGTTGTGAAGAACAGCATGGCCGCAAAGTACCTGTTTTTTTGAAGGTAGCTCCGGATATTGATGAGGCAGAAATCGATGATATCGCGGAGGTGGTTTTGGCTTCAAGCTTATCAGCACTCATCGTTTCAAATACCACGCTTGACCGTGATAATCTCAAGAACAGGCTACATGCCAGCGAAACAGGCGGATTATCCGGAAAACCCTTGTTCGAAAAATCAACGCGTGTTCTTGCTCAGTTTTACAAGCGGATTGGAAAGACTGTTCCACTGATTGGCGTTGGAGGCATTGGGTCTATATCAGATGCAATCACCAAGCTGGAGGCTGGCGCCACATTGCTCCAACTTTATACAGGCATGATTTATGAAGGGCCAAATCTTGCCCACAAAATTACCAAAGGCCTTTCCCGTCATCTGGATGCAACCGGAGGGGAAAGTATAACTGCATTGACAGGTAGTAAGAGCAGCGATTGGGCCTAGGCCTTACCGCGCCGCGGATGGAAACGTTCGCTTGACCCGTGGGTGTACCCGAATAGCAAGGGTGAGGCCACGAAGTACAAGAAAAGCGTTTAAAGCCAACCACAAGCCGTGATTGCCCATTGGTTCTTTGAGCAACTCCCAAGCCAGCACGTAAATCACAAGCGAAAACAGCATCATGATAGACATATCACGTGTCCAGGTCGCACCAATAAAAACACTATCAAGATGAAATGCCAACAGCCCGGTAAGTGGTATGATCGCAGCCCAGATCAAATAGGTTGCGGCCTCCTCGCGGACGACGTCGCTGGTCGTCATCAGGTGAATAATTGTCTCCCCTGTCAACCAAAATACCAATGCACAACCTATTGCCATCACGGCACCCCAGAATAGGGCATACCAAAATCCCTTCCAAAACCCTGCCCGGTAATTTGCCCCAACAGCTCGGCCAACAATCTGCTCAACAGCTGCTACCATCCCGTCTAGAAAATTGGCCCCGATAAAGAAAAAATGCATTAGCAATGCATTGGCGGCCAACGTAACTTCTCCAAATTTCGCACCTTGAGCGGTGAAGAAGGCAAAAGCGAACAACAGAGCAAAGGAGCGGATCATTATATCTACATTTAGATTGGCAAGCCGCTTCCAGGACTGCAATTTGAAAATCGATTTTCTGGATGGCCGGGTGGTTCGATCCAGCAAACGCCAACACAAATAACCCCCAACAATGAATCCGATCGTTTCCCCGATGATCGTTGCTATTGCAACGCCGGTCACCTCCCAGCCAAACCAGAGACCCAGAACAATGCTAAGAATCATATTGGTGACATTGATGAGTAGTTGGATTGCCAGAGTTGTTGTCGATTTACCAAGACCAAACAGCCAACCAAGAATCACATAGTTCCCAAGGCTGACTGGAGCGGCAATCATCCGGATCAAAAAGTAAGTGCTGGCAGCTTCTGCAACAGCTGGTGACGGCGCCATAAACCAAAGGCCAAACTTCAGCAATAACGGACTGGCAACCCCAAATATCATACCCGCCAATATTGCAATTGCCAAAGCCCTGAACAAAATCGCTTGTTTTTCCTTTTCATCTTCTGCACCAACCGCTTGTGCAACCAGTCCGGTCGTTCCACTGCGCAAAAAATTGAATGTGGTAAAAATCAGATCTATAAAAACCGCACCAATAGCAAGGCCACCGATCATTGCCGGAACGCCAAATTGTCCGACAACAGCTGTGTCGACGATACCGAGCAACGGCGTCGTGATATAGGCAATCGTCATCGGCATCGCAAGGCGTAAAACTGATGCGTGCGTTACCTCAAAGCGGCGAACCGTATCTGGCTTATCAGCGGAAGAATTCATCTTCTGCTTCTAACATCCAAGCATATTGTCAAAAAGTATATTTTCA
>JBCCBE010000163.1:0-2443 GCA_039814425.1 Pseudomonadota bacterium | reverse complement strand
GCGGTGTCGCGACCAGCCGGCTCACAGATAATTTTACCAAGTTCAATACCAAGGGCATCGGCTTGAGTTGTTACCACATTAGCGTGGCTTTCATTGCAAACGATGATGGGTGGATTAAAAAGCATCCGATTTTCCACCCGTAAAAGCGTAGTCTGGAATAAGGTTTCGCCAAATCCTAAATCACAAAATTGCTTCGGCATTGCTTCGCGCGACGCCGGCCAAAGTCTAGTCCCGTTTCCACCAGCCAGAATAATTGGGGTAATTCGATTTTTCGCCATGACTTGCTCCTCGTCAGATAATTCCTCCAACGGGCTGCAAGGACAGGGCCAATTTTTATTGGTCTTTGGCTGGTGATCAAAATTGACAGGTAAAACAACAGCTTGAAATGTTTTATTTTATTTCCACCGATTTTCGTTTGAATTTATGGCTTTGTCTTCTTTGCAAAACGCGAAAAATTTTTTGCAAATTGGAAGTAAAAATAAGCAAACGATTTAGTAACCATATGAAAAGATTAGAGAAAAAATTTGGCACCGGCTTTGCATTTCCTCCACCAGTAGGAGTATGGGCTGGTGGATCTAAAATCTTTGTCTTCATTAATACAGAATTTTAAAAACGGAATTTCATCGGCGATCTTAATCGTCTTCTGTGTATCTCTCTTGATATGCATCCCAACTGCTCAAGCGCAGCAGGATAGCAGGATTATGAAAATTCGTCCTGCACAGCAAGATGGTCGACTTGTTTCAGTGGATGATGCAATTCGTATCGTGCCTGATAGTGCAGATTATGGGTTGTCTCTAACACTCATCGAGATCAGTGCTGGTGAAAGTCAATCAGAAAGAATTTACCGGCTTGTCAGGTCCGATGCACCAAACAGAATTTTAAACATTCAGAATGGAGAGCCAGCATTTAAAGATATCCCGCATGATTGGTGGTCTGGCCAATGGCTGGTTAGGCGAGCCGAAGGCGGCGAGCGAATTGTCAGCCGTTGGAAGCCTGCTCTGGGTTTGGGGATTAACAAAAATCATGGCGTCCAGGTGATGTCAGCAGAAAGCAATGACGCTCTTTGGAAGATTGGTATTTTTAATCCGAATGCAAAACCAAAACAGTCTTTGGCATCGGTTGCTGATGCAGGCGATATTGATATTTCAAATTTAGAAGCCCGAATGTTGAGCGTGACGCCAGCAGTGCAAAAGGCAGCACAAAAGAGAAATGACGTTGATAAAGGTGATCAACAAATATCCATCGATAATCCGGCTCGAATAAAAACCATCACTCTTGCAGCAACATCGCAGGTAAACACGCAGATTGCAGCAAACGGTGGTCAATTCAATAATCAGGTTGATCAGACCTGGGCACTTATAGAGCCGAAAGCACAAGGCGTATCGATCCTGTCGGAAGTGCATCCGAGCCCAATTATTTCCACGAAAGAGGATGCGCCTGCTGATCCATCGCCGCAGGAAGATGCAGCATCCCAAGCGTCGGTAAAACCAGTTGCTTCAAAGAATATCAAGCCAAACGCCGCAGAAACTGGTGTTGAGGAAACGTTATCTGGCGAGAAGCCAGCCAAACCTTCTTTCCTTGAGCGGATTAAAGGTGCATTTGAAGCAAACAACAACGCGACCGAAGAAGTTGGGCCGGTTCAGTCTTACCTGAAACTCTTTGTTGAGAATGTGCAAAAGCCCGGCGATGTCTACTGGATACTCGCTGATGGCTTTTCCTTTGGAGAAGAACTCTATGCGCTAAGGGGTGGGCTGCAATATCCGCTGCTAGACGAGAAGAAGGTATTTTTGCGGTACGGATTTAACTGGGCGCGGATTGAACCATTTCCGGTTGATAGTGATTTTCAATCTCTCGTTATCACAGAGTTCGATCACAAGTTGGAACTCTACAAAGTTTCCTCAGGTGAGGGTTATTATAATGAAACAGGCGGCTTTCTTACCTATTTGACTTCTGATCAGGCGAAGTTGGAATTGGACGATACATTGCCGCGCGATCTCAGCTTTACTGCTGCAGATGTCGGGATATACACCTTCGGATTATTCTGGAGTGAAAACGAAATATACAAAACCAATGGCGATTATCGACTGACGATTGAAAAAGGAATTGAGGCTTTTGGAGTTTCTGACCAGTTTGAGGTCCGGGAAGAGGCAGATGCTTATCCGCTTGTCATTAAAGCAAACGCCAGTCTACGCCGCGAGTGGAAAGAAAGCCGGTATCATGTAGGCGTGAAGGTCGGGTTTCAATATGCTGACCGGGTAACCGAGTGGCATAAGCATTTTGCATTGGGCGGCGGCTCATTTGCCTCTGGGTTCCAGGCCGCAGAAGCAGCAGGAGAAATTGGTGCAGGCGCAACCTTTGAACTTGGGAAGACCTATGAGAGGCAAGTAAGCGTTTCAGAAAAGACGGAGCGTGTTTGGTTGACGCCCTATGCAACGGTGGGTGC
>JBCCBE010000136.1:0-5565 GCA_039814425.1 Pseudomonadota bacterium | reverse complement strand
CGGCCAGAACTCGATAAGCTTCTAGCTCACTTGAGAGCAGGAGATGTGATTGTTGTTTGGAAACTGGATCGACTGGGTAGATCGCTTCGGCACTTTTAAATGAATATTGTCGCGCGAGCTGTCGAGATCCTTTTTGACTTCATTTGGAATTGGAGAATGAACTTAGTTCACAACAAGTATACATACCAGCTGCAGGAATGAAGAATATCTTTCTAGAGGTATTTGTCCCGTGTAAAGCCCCCTTGTTATGGGCCATGAGGGCATTGTCAGAGGAAACGCGTTGATTTGGGGTGAAGGTCGCCCTACCCTCGCTGGATGACCCAGATCAGCCCTTTTCGTTACTTCAAAACTTCGCCTGAAATCATCCGACTTGCTGTGATGATGTATGTTCGGTTTCCGCTATCTCTTCGGAATGTGGAAGACTTGCTGCACGAAAGAGGGAACGACATCTCCCACGAAACAATCCGATATTGGTGGAACAGATTTGGCCCAATGTTCGCTTCCAACATCAAACGAAAGCGCATCCAGTCTCTTCGTTGCCACTCAAACTGGAAGTGGCATATCGACGAAGTCTTCGTGAAGATAAACGGTGAAACACACTATCTCTGGCGCGCAGTGGATCACGAGGGTGAAGTCTTGGAATCCGTTGTTACCAAACGGAGAGATAAACGCGCTGCATTGAAATTACTGTCTAAACCTCAACTTCACCCGACATTCAGAGACTGGCTCGAATTGGTCATACAGCCCCGCCTCCAACCTTTCTGCCTATAACTGTAACTGGGTCACTTTATTTAACTTTCACTTGGAACAATTGTGAGGATTGCCAGGGCATTGAACAGCAAGTTTACAATTCATTCGCAGCTGTAAGCCAATGATATCTTTGAGAATGCAAATATCGCAATTGCCGACACAGAAACAGATAACGAAGCAAGGTCTTTTGTTTTGTAGCAAGCGCTGCCGGCGGACCAGTAAATGTCATCGACAAATCAGCTTTTTACGATCAGGACATTCTCTGTATGAAATCGAATGATTTTTCCCGCGCTGTAGCAATTAGCTGGTAGCAGGAAGCAAGTCCGCGTTTAAATGCCTTTACAGAAATGCGTTTGATCTCAAGTACCGGTCCCAAATAGAGGGTCTTGAGCGACGTAGCCGATGAATTTTCGGAAGGATCAAGGCCAAAGATCAAGTCGTTACTGTCTTCAGACAAATGAAGAGACCCAAACAACCAATCCCAAATGGCTAAAGCCGCACCAAAGTTTTTGTCAAAATGCTCTTCGGCAACAGAATGATGAAGTTGATGTTGCGAAGGAGAAATCAAAACCCGCTCAAGCCAAGGCCAATAGCTGATGTTTATGTGTGAATGGCGCAGATTTGAACCGGTCACGTGGAAAACAAACACCAAAATGTTTACGCCGACCACCGTGTAAAGGTTCACCATATCTCCGAACAGGAAAAAGAAAACAGAAAGCGTAATGCCTTGCGCAACTGCACTTCTTGATCCGTACAACACCCCTTCCAGTGGGTGAACCCGATATACAGTTATCGGCGTGAGGGTTTCTGCCGAATGATGGACTTTATGTATCGACCACAATATTGGGACCCGGTGCATCCAACGATGAACAAGGTATTTCGTTAAATCGTCAATCACAAACATCGTGAGGGAAAACAAACCCACAACGAGCGCAACATTTGACGTATCGAGATATCCCTGCGGAATAAAACTCTGATTATGAAGCGCGAAATAAATGCTCGTGGCAATTGCCAATTGGGTTAGCAAAAGCGGTGATATAAACAATGAAAAAAAGTGATTGATTACATAAATCTTATAGTCAGCAATCGCTGATCGAGAGAGAAATACGTTTTTATCAAAGATTTTGCTACTTGCATGCTTGATTTTAAGTCGCTTGACCAGCAAGAGCCATACAAATGCGATAATCAGGGACAGAAAAAGATATCCGAAGAATATCCGTTTTTTTGGATCTGCAAAATCGGAAAATACCGCGAGAATCTGATCTAGATATTGCATGTGTTAGTGGTGAGTATACGGGCGGCAACAAGAACCACCCGTATCTCTGTATTATTAGTCAGTTTCAGCGTTTGCATCAGCATCCAGCTTGTCTGCCAGAGCTGCAAGATCACCGGTAGCATCATTATCTTTTGCTGCAACTTTGAACTTGTCTACCATCAGTTTTTGAACATTTAGCATTTGAAGCTGATAGTCGTTCCAGTTCAACTTACGATTGCGCTCAAAGTTTCCATCGGCATCCACACCGGTGACATAAGAAAAGTCAAGTGTCACAGGACCAAAACCAATTAGCTTGTTCATCGCAACCGCTGTTGCACCTAGATTGTTTTTGCCGCTTTGAAGCGCCATTGAAAAGCCCTTCAGTTCACCCCAATGCTTTACATAAGCGCGGTAAACTTCTGCTTTTGCTGCATCATCTGCTGCATCACCCATTTTCTTGATGTCTTTGTAAACTGAGCCAGCGTATTTGAAGACTGCTTCTGCAAGAACTTTTTCCCAGTTTGAAGCGACTGTTGAAGCATAACCTTTAAGTTCAGTACGTTGTGCGTCTGAAAGTGCTTCACCATTTGCTGCTGTAATCAATTTACGGCCATCTAGGAAAGCCTTCATGATTGTTTGTGTGTAATTGGTGCTTTTCGTACCTGAACGGTCAAATGCCGCTGCATAATAAGCTGGTCCAAAAACCATTTCAGATTTAAGATCCACCATGCCGTCGCCATTTGCATCAGCTGAAGCAGCGTCTTTCTGCTTGTTAATGCCATAGTTTTGATCTGCAGAGAGCGTTAGTGTATGAGCTGCGCCACCCCAATATCCAAAGCCTTCATCCCATGAGTGCTCTTTACCAGTGTAATTAGCGCCCTCTTTGTAAGGCTTGTTGTTTGGCTTATTATCCGCTTCCAGTTTCTCGTCGAGATAATTATCAACTGCCTGATTGTACGCCATTGCTCCCATCGTATATTTCGAGATCAACTGTGCCCAATCATAACCGTTTTCAGCATCGAAGCCTTTGTTTGACTGAGCTGCAAGTTTTATCATTTGCAGTGCAACTTCTTTACCAGTCATGTTTCCAGGCCAAGCTGGCATTGCACCATCGTAAAACTTGCCTGAAATATTCTTACCTTTAGAAATCTCATTGACTGTTTTCTGCTTGATTTTGAAACCATCTTTTCCGGTAGGTGCGATGATAGGCAGGTCACTATCCGAGCCATTGAAATACGCTAGCATCTGGGCTTCGAGTTCTGCAGCATTACCGCCGCCATCACCTTTCCCAGCAAGCTTCTTAATGCTGTTTTCAAGTACGTGCCGAGCGATTTGACCTGAATAAGAAACAGTGTTTTTCTTATCGCCATCATATCCTTTCAATGTCACACCGAAAGGGCCATAAACATCATCGGCTTGTGCGGCGCCGACCAGCGCGGTTGTTGCGACCAAAAATGCAGAGAGTTTAAGGGATAGTTTGAACATAAGGCTTCCTTTTTCTTCTAACGAGCATGAAAAATGCAATCATGAATCCTAGCTCGGATAAAGAATACTAGATACCAAAAGTCAAGTTTAAAACGAAAAAAAAGCCCGGATCAAACAATCCGAGCTTTCTTTTCAAGATCCTGTGCTGTTGTCCCTCTTAACAGCCTAGGTTCTCGAAGTTCAGCATCCTTCAAACTCATCCACCAAGTTCAAATTTTGCCGTACAATCAGGACTACGCTTGTCCATATATCCACTACTATTAAGCCTATGGCCAGCCAATGCTCTTGGCTAGTGTTAGCTTGAACGTACGACCTTCTGCAGGGTCGTTGAAAAGGAATTCTTTATATTCAGTATCAAAGACATTCTCGATACCGACCCTGGCCTCTAAACCTGCAAATTCTCCTTCAACAGGCTTCCAGGAGAAAAACACATTATGAACGTCAAAACTCTCAGAGAAACGAAGACCTGAACCCCCGGGGCAACTTCCTGGCCCATTGTTTGGAAGAGGCGTTTGAGAAATTCTGCAAGAGTCGGCCGGATCCGACACAACCCGGGCTTTCCATCCAAATTCGATGTCGTGCTGTGGAACACGAGCCCCGATGGTGAGCGCCAATTCTTCTGGTGCGACAGTCGTAAGGAAATCGTTTGTATTACTGTCTTTTCCTTCAGTCCATGTATAAGCAGCGTTTGCGTACCAAGCCTCGGCATCGTATGAAGCCTCAATTTCAATGCCTTGAAAGTCTGCATTGTCTCTATTGATGAAACCGGGCGTAAAAGGAAACACGTTGGGACGACCACCGAAAGCTGCCGGTGTTGCCGGATTACGCTCAATTAAGCCTTCAACGCTGTTGTCAAAATAGGTAGCCTTAAACAGAAAGCTATCGTCTTCTTGCAAAATGCCTTCGTTAGAAAATGAGAATCCAGCTTCCCAATTGTCCGACTCTTCTTTTCTGAGTTGCGTACTTGCCGAAAAAATGACGCCATTGGACGTAGTAGAGAAAACTTCATCAATTGTTGGAAAGCGCTCAGTATGTGCAAAGGAACCAAAGATCGCAAAGTTATCATTGATCTTTAGGTGAGCAGCTATTTTTGGCGATATTGCTGTATCATCCTGGCTGCCAAAACCTGTAACGTTCTGAGTGTCGCTTAGGGTGCGGCGATCAAAACGAATTCCTGGAATTAATGTTAGCATTTCATTCCAGGTGAACTCATTTTGAATGTAGAAACCATGTCCTTCGTCTGTCCCCTCAGGATGAAAACCGATATTCGCAAAAGTTCCCGTTAAATCCGTTGCTGTTCTAGTTTCATCGGCATACTGATAACCAACTGTCAGGAAGTTTTCCCAATTATCACCTCCGCTATCAAAGGTATTTTCTGCACTGAACTGATAGGTTTCATATCCATAATTGGCATCACAAAACAGAACGCTTCCGGTACACCCGACTGGAAACGGGCCAAAAACACCAGCGGCTAATCCAGACGCATCTCTTTGTTCACTTGATGAGTTTGAATAAGAAGCAGATATTTTTACGTCCAGCCAATCATTATCCAAGAAATCGTTTTCATATGAGATGATGCCTGTTTCATCAACAACCAGTCTATCGATGGTTCCGAAGTCAGCGTTGCCAACGGATTGAGTTCGATCATAGGCTTGGTCGTCTGCGTCGGAAACCCATCGTTGATATGAAAGTTTGATTTCGCCGCCATTGTCCGTTTGATGGGTAACCTTGGCTAAGCCTGACCAGGTTTCAAAATCTGACCCTGGTATTATCGTTCCATTTCCGCTGGAATACTCCTCGACAGTTCGGTAGTTGCCAGTCAAAAGGAAATCGGAATTCTCATTTAGCTGATGGGCGAAAATAAATGATCCCAATATCCCTTCGTCATTGGTCGAGTAGGTTGATTTAACTTTCAGGTAACCCCGGTTGCCATTGGTAAGGAAATCTGACGCGTCCTTAGTTTCAAAATTGATTATTCCACCCAATGCGCCAGGCCCGTAAAGGGTAGACGAGGCTGGGCCTCGCAGCACTTCAACCTTTTTGTATAGTTCAGGCTCAGAAAAGAAACTACCGGT